>JALVTE010000123.1 GCA_027024155.1 Campylobacteraceae bacterium | reverse complement strand
CAACTGCCTTTATTTTGTTTGTACCAATATTACCACAAGCTTTACTACTAGCTATTTTAGATATAAGTTCATCTACATTAGATTTATCTTGTGGTAATTTATCTTCTTGACAAAATATTTTAGCAATCTTTTGCCCTTTAAATGCAAGCCTTTTAACTACAGAGGGGCTCAACTCTTGTGAATATATAATAACGCTAAGAATAGAAATAGTAAGCAGAACTTTTTTCATAATTTGCCTTAAAGCATAAAATAGTAAGATATATAAGATTTTATAGTAGTTTTGTTAAAAAAAAGTTAATATAGGTCAAAATTGAATAAATATAACTAACTGATATAACGTTTTCTCTTCCTAAAACTTTTGAAAATAGAAAAAATAATAAAAAGTTCTACTGCTATAAGCAAAAAATGTAAATCGTAAACTTTATCTTTATTATCAATAATGCCTTGATACTCTAGCAATTTATAAAATATATACGAAGCCCCCATACCGACTAAATAGCCAAACTGTTTGGCTGTATCTATAGCAGTAAGGAGTTCATCGCTTTTGGCAATTAATGTTTCGGCTCGTACCAAATATGAGCCGAAAACAAATGTTAGCTGATAGCCAAGATATACGAGTAGTGCAGTCTGATAAGTATATGGCTTAAACAAAAAAACAAGCATTACAACAAGAAGTACCAATTCAACCAGCAAAGAGATTCTAAAAAACCACTCGATTGTTAATATCTTATGATAAAATCTTGCAACTATCAACATAGCAAGTGCCAAAGCTATACCCCCTACAGAGTATATAGATGGCTTTAGTGGTGCATAAATAGTAAAAATTGCCCCAACACTCAAGCCCAAAAATAGCGAGTTTAAAAACTTATATCTTAAATACCAATATGGGTTAAGTGTTAGCATTTTTATCCTTTAATTTAAAGCCAAAGGTGCGGTGAGGCACCGCACTATACCAATAACCAATTACCAGTCACTAAAACTTATACTCTACAGTAGCGTAAATACTTCTACCCTCTGTACTATAACCTTTTACTGTTTCGTAAGATTTATTAAGTGCATTTTTAACTGTTACATTAAAGTTTATACTCTTTTTAAATGTTGTGTTATAAGTCAAATCTACAGTAGTATAACTTTTTAAAGTAACATCAGTTGCTGCGAAAGTAGCAGGGTCATAATATACATCTCTTCTTTTTCCAACATAATTAGCAATTAAACCAATATGTGAATCTTCACCAAAGTAGTAATCTAAATATACAGAGCCACTATTTTGAGGTACTCTTTGTGCCTTTTTACCTTTATCATCTTTGTATTTAAACATATGTGTCCAGTTTGCACCTAGTATAAATCCACTATCTCCAAATGCATATTCACTATTTATTTCTAAGCCTGTGGTTTTAACACCATCACCAGCATTAAAATAGTTTGTTTTATATGTTTTTGTATCAAAACTAGAATTAATTTTATCTTTTATTTTATTGCTAAAGTAGCTAAGATTAATATATTTTTTATACCCTAATGAGATATCATAGCCCTGTAGACTCTCAGGTTTTAACTCAGCCTTGGCATTAGTAAACTGATAGAGACTCGGTGCTTTATAACCAGTATAAATATTTGCAGCACTATGCAAACCATCTACAATTTTGCACTCTCTTTTAATACCAAAACGATAGGTTGTTTTATTATCAAACTTATCAAAATTATCATATCTTACTACTGCATTAAAAGTAGTATCTGCACCTAAAAGAGAATTTACCATATAAGTATATGATGCAAATAGTGCGCTATTTTTAAATTTACCATTACTTGGCGTAGTTCCAAAACTTGAAATAGAAAGTGTATCTGCTTTGTTTATAGTATGCTCGGCACCTACTGTTAAACTGTTTTTATCACTAAATTGATAAGCAGCAGTTAAAGATAATTGTGTACTCTTACCTGTTGTATTATAAGTAGAATTTGCACCTATATAGCTTCTATCTATTTTTCTTTGCGAAATTTTAGTATCTACACTTAAGGCGTTATTTGTATATTTGTAATCTATAGCATAAAGTTTTTGGTCACTTTTTCCATGTGAAATTTTATCATTAGCATTGCCATTATCGTAATCAAACTTTCCATAATCTCTACGAACAAATAAAGATATACTATTGTTTGCATTTATATTAAATGCACCATTTAAATAGTAATTTAAATTTTTATATCCATCTTTCTCTGCATCTCTTGGAGCAAGTGCTGATATACCATCTGTATCTAACCAGTGTGTACCTAAAGAGATAGAAGCAGCTTTAAATTTCTTAGAGATATCAAAACCTGCATCTTTTGTAGTATGACTACCTAATTTTAAAGAGAGAGTTGCACTATCTTTAGAACCACCTTTTGTAATAATATTAATAGTTCCTGCAGCAGCACCCGCACCCCAAATACCACTTTGACCACCTTTTATTATTTCGATTTTCTTTATAGAATCTATAGAGATATGTTCTAAAGAAGCAGCAGCACTTGGCTGAGTATAGTCAGTTAATGGTATGCCATTTAGCAAAACAAGTAAGTTGTCACTTTTTAACCCTCTTACAAATACCGAAGTTGTCTGTCCAGCTCCACCATTAGATGTAACCACAAAACCAGCTGTATGGCTTAATACTTCTGGCACACTTTGGTAACCGTGTTCTTTGATATCTTCAGCAGTAATAATAGTAACATTTTCTGTTGTATCTTTAATCTTTTGTGGTAATTTTGAGCTAGAAGTTACAACAACTTCGCCTAAATCATCTGCTGCGAATGCTGGCGATAGTAGTAGTCCAGCTGTAATAATACTTAGTGTAGTTTTTTTCATAATATTCCTTGTTTTATTTTTATTAATATTTTACGTAGGGGTAGCCCTTGTGGCTACCCATTAAACTGCTGTAAAATCTGTTTTTACTGCAATTTAAACTAACAGGGCAACCTATGTATCGACCCTACAAATTGTTTATATATTGATTAAAATTAGAGGTGCCCTACATTGCCATTAAGTTAAGGATTTTATATCCATTTATTGGCTCAAAGCCAAAAGCATAAAGCCTGAAGCAATGAAAATATTTACCATTGCTGTCATTCTGAGCGGATGCGAAGAATCTAACCCAATTTGCCGAAATTAACTCTTGACTTTACAGCCACTTAAACTAGATTCTTCGCATCCGCTCAGAATGACGGCGATGGCAAGCTTTAAGCTAGCCACTTCGTCACTCCCACGGAAGTGGGAGTCCACGATTTTAACTGCCTAAAAGTTGAAATCGTGCATTTTCAGCAATTTAAACCGTAGATTCCCATTTTCAGAGACTGTGAAAAAACCTTCTTAACTAAACCT
>JALVTE010000122.1 GCA_027024155.1 Campylobacteraceae bacterium | reverse complement strand
ATCCATCCTTAGTTGAAAAAGTCGCACCCAATAGGTGAAAGTTTGAAGTGTGACTTTTTCGCTTTGAAGTACCTAATTATAGAGCAAGTTGGCTTGTTGTCTAATTTGGTATGGAATTATTGGGGTTTTCTTCGTTTTTTCTCTTGTGAAGCGAAGCCATCACACTCTTTGAGAGAAAAAAATGAAGTGAGCAACCCTTATTAAATTGAGAGTTAAGAAAAAAATTACATATTTCAATATATGCATTGCAAAATGCAATTTTGCAACGAGAGAAAAGAATAAGAAGAGCAAATAAAAATTTTTTTACTTTTCTTTATTTTTTACAAAAGATACATTTGCAAAATGGGTTGTTTTGGTTGTAGTTTCTCCACTTGTTCTTCCAGATATAGTATTTCCATAATTTCTTACATATCCTTGAGTATAGCCACTAACCTCATTAGAAATATTGTTTTGATTCATTACAATGGCTGTTGCATCTAGCAAAAATGCTTTTACATATATTTTAGACATAAGCACATCAATATTATCCGATTTAAAATTGTCGCTTTCAATTAACTGATGCTTCTCTTTAATTTCAGAATAAATTGGCATTTTTTTCTTTAAATATTCATACAGAAGATATGGCTTAATTCTTGTATCGTAATACTCTTTTCTGTAAGCATCACTTTCATAGTACTCTTTTTTCTTTTTTTCGTTTATTTTTTCATTTTTTATATTTATAGAGGCTACTACTTGAGCGATTTTCAACATTAACACTATAAGAATAGTTACAAAAAAAGCTTCAGTAAAATTTTTATCCCCCATCTATAGCTATACGTTACTGAAATATTCATAAACACCATAAACAAAGTTAATAAAAAAAATATTATTCTTGAAAATATATTTTTAAACACAAAAAAAATACTGCTAAATATTACAAAAAATATTAAAGAAACCGAAGCTATAAAAAAACTATCAGTTGCATTTTTCTCTATAAAAAAAGCAATTACAAAAAGTATCCAATAAAGATAACTAAGCTTATCTGATAAAGAATTTTCTGTTTTCTGCTCAATATACTTTGGCTCACTCTTGCCAATATAATCATTTGCTTTTACTGGAAATGAAATATCATCAATAGTAATTGTTTTATTTTTATCGTCTATACTCCATTTTGCACTGCTTAAATCTGGTAACAACGTAGCTCCTTTTTTATAAAATTATACCAAATAAATAAAAATATAATTTTAAAAATTGCATTTTGGCACACATAACAGCTATACGCTCTAAGCCCTAAGCTTTCTCCAAAGCCTGAGTCAAATCCTCAATTAAATCCCCAGTATCTTCCAACCCAACACTTAACCTAATTAAACCAGCAGGCACGCCAGCGGCATCTAGCTCCTCTTTGCTTAATTGTTGGTGGGTTGTACTAGCAGGATGAGTAATTATAGATTTGCTATCGCCAATATTTACCACCAAAGAGAATATATCTGTACTCTCGGCTACTTTTTGTGCTACTTCTTTGCTATCTAGTACAAAACTTAGCAAGCCACTTGCTTTGCCATCTTTAAGGTATTTTTGTGCATTTTTATAACTTCTGCTACTCTCTAGTCCTGGGTAGTTTACGTTTTGCACCTTTGGGTGTGCTTCTAAGAATTTTGCAATCTGTAGTGCAGAGTTGCTTATATACTCCATTCTTATAGCTAAAGTCTCTAAGCCCTGAATATTTAGCCATGAATTAAATGGGCTTGGTGCTCCGCCGAAATCTCTAAGTAGGGCTAGTCTAGCTCTTAGAGTAAAAATTGGCATATCTAGTGTTGTGTAAACTAAACCGTGGTAACTCTCGTCTGGCTCGTTAAAGTGGGCGTATCGACTATTGTCTTTTATCTTCGCTGTTGCACTTTTACTCTCTACAATTATTCCACCTATTGCTGTGCCTTGCCCATTGCAGTATTTGCTAATGCTATGAACTACAAGGTCTGCCCCCAAGTTTAGAGGTTTGCACAAAATTGGTGTTGCAACTGTGTTATCTACACACAACAGTATATTATGTTTATTTGCAATCTCTACAATCTTCTCTATATCGGCAACTTCGATAGCTGGGTTTGGGATTGTCTCGAAAAAGATTATTTTTGTTTTATCATCGATTTGACTCTCTAACTCATCTAAATTATAAATATCGAAAAATCTAGCCTCTATTCCAAAACGCTTAATTGTGTGAGCTCCTAGAGTTAATGTTCCACCATAAGCTTGTTTTGCAATTATAATATTATCGCCAGCCTCTGCTACATTGGCAAAGGTATAAAAAATAGCTGCTGTTCCGCTTGCTGTGGCAACTGCTCCAAAGCCATCTTCTAGTGCACAAAAACGCTTTTCGAATATATCTGTTGTTGGGTTTGTTAATCTTGTATATATATTACCCAACTCTTTTAACTCAAAAAGATTAGCCGCATGCTCGCTGTCTCTAAACTCATAAGCAGTAGTCTGATAAATCGGTACACTCATAGCACCCATATGCTCTTGGCTTTGATATCCAAACTGTACTGCTAATGTTTTATCTTGCATAGGTAATCCTTTTAATTTTAATGATATAATCATATCATAAAGAAATTAACACTATATAAAACAGGAGTCTAACTTTGAAAAACAACTCTGCAAAAATATTAGCTCTAAATAAACCAAAAGGCTATGTAGTCACACGCTCAGACGAAAGAGGTCGAAAAACAGTATACGACCTCTTACCAGGGTGGGCATACAGTGATGGTTGGATGCCAATAGGCAGGCTAGATTTAGAATCCAGAGGGCTTTTGCTATTTACACAAAATGGGCAAATTAGCAATAAATTAACCAAGCCAGGCGGTTGTGTAAAAGTTTATGAAATATGGGTAAGAGGTCATGTAACTGCCCAGCATATAGAGCAAGCTAAAAAAGGTGTAGATAGTATCCACGGTCTGCTAAAAGCCAAAAGCGTAGAAAAGATAGGCGCAGGCGGAGCTAAAACTAAATTAAGAGTTATTCTAAACGAAGGCAAAAACCGCCATATACGCCGACTTTTTGGAGCACTAAAAGACCCAAAATTTAATACACCATTAAAGGTATTAACACTAGAGCGGGTAAGTATTGGTAGTTTTAAATTAGATATAGAGTTAGGCAAATGGCGTTATCTTACTAAAGATGAAGAGAAAATGTTAATTGGGAATTTGAGGGTTTAAAATATTGCACAAAAATAAAATTAAAGATTTTGTATTTATGCAATGAAATTATACCGCCATCATTCTAAGCATCAGCGAAGAATCTAACTAAACCTGCCGAAAAAAACTCTTGGCTTCACAGCCGTTTTAACTAGATTCTTCGCATCCGCTCAGAATGTTCTGTCTTAAACTCTCTTAAATTATAAACAAATTCCCTTAAGCTCTTACATAATTTTCACAAAATTCTCTTTTATGTTTTACTACTGCAAATATTAT
>JALVTE010000121.1:166412-176641 GCA_027024155.1 Campylobacteraceae bacterium | reverse complement strand
ATGACCCGACCGCAGAAATGCAAAAGGGGATTAAGACCTTCGGTCTGAAAGAAAAACCAGGGAAAGATTTAACATGACCCGACCGCAGAAATGCAAAAGGGGATTAAGACGTCATTAGGTCTAATTGTGTTCATTTTATAAACAACCTCAAATGACCCGACCGCAGAAATGCAAAAGGGGACAACGCTTCGCGAGTTAATAGTGAATAGTTAAAAGTTAATAGTTGATACAAGTTATAAAGATTTGTATGGCTAAAGATTAATTTGCTTCTCACTTTTAATTAAAAAAAGCATTACGAAGTAATGTTTCCAAAACTTTTCACTTTTAGTTTTTAACTTTTCACTTCCAAAGGACTTCGCTTCGCAAGTTAATAATCGGTGCTTATGTAGGGTCGGTTTACCGCCCATATAATAGTGATACAAGTTATAAAGATTTGTATGGCTAAAATTAATTTGCTTCTCACTTTTAATTAAAAAAAGCATTACGAAGTAATGTTTCCAAAACTCTTAATTCTTAATTCTTAACTCTCAACTCCCATTCCCAAACTCTTTTCAAAAGACTTTTTAATATTTATTGGGTATATTTATACAAAAAATAGAGGTAAAACATGAGTGCATTAATAGAGTTTGCTATATTTCCAACTGACCATGGCGAGAGTAAGAGTGAGTATGTTGCTAGGGTTATACAGATGATTAAAGAGAGTGGTGTATCTTATCAATTTACACCAATGGGTACAATATTAGAGACTGAGACAGTAGCCGAAGGTTTAGCTATAGTAGAAAAAGCGTACGAAATTTTGCAAATAGACTGCAACAGAATATATAGCACAATAAAGATAGACTACCGAGCAGGACAAAGCAATAGGTTGGTTAAAAAGATAGAGTCAGTAGAGAGCAAACTCTCTTAAAGAGACCTCTAATACCACTAAGTTAAAAAAATTTAGCTCAATAAAATGTATATAGTTTAAAGTATAAAGCCAAGAAATGGATATGGAATCCTTGACTTAATGGTATTGAACTTGCTTTTAATATTTCATTTTGTTATTTCTTTACTATTGTAGTACAAATAACTATATAATAGTATGTTTATGATAACAAAAGGAAATAAAATGTTTAAAGATTTCAAAGATTTTTTAATAAAAGGTAATATGGTAGATATGGCTATTGGCTTTATCTTTGGTGCGGCATTTGCAACTGTTGTTAAGTCGTTAGTTACAAATGTTGTTATGCCTCCTATTGGTAAATTGCTTGGTAATGTAGATTTTAGTAATCTATTTATTGCATTAGATGGTAAAGAGTATAGCTCTTTAAAAGCTTTAGAAAAGGCTGGAGCACCAGCTATTAAATATGGTCTCTTTCTTACAGATTTAATCTCGTTTATTATTTTAGGTTTTGTAATATTTATGTTTATTAAGGCATACAATAAAATGAAAAAATCAGAACCAGAAGCAGTACCTAAAGAGAAAATTTGTCCAGAGTGTGCTATGAAAATTCCAATAGAAGCAAAAGTTTGTGGATATTGTGCAAATACAGATGTTTAACCCAAATATTAAATTAGAATTAACAAAAATTTGGCAAAATACTTTTGCTTAGAGTGTTTGCAAAAATATTGAGCTTAACTTCTAGGTTAAAAGGCTGTGAAAAACCTATTAAAAAGAGGAACCGGAGACTTTAGTCCCATATAGGGTAAAACTACTGCTTACCCTATATTTAGTCCCAAAATTTTATTCTATATTTATAACAAATTAAAATATAATTTGCATATAAATTTATCTAAACTATAACATTTACTTAAATTTGTGCTATAATTTAGCAAAATGATAAAAAGGTAGCAATATGACAGATTCTTTTGATATGTTCATAGAGACAGAAATTCCACAAAATGATGTTATTATTTCAAGAACAGATTTAAAAGGTGTAATTACTTACGCTAATGATACTTTTGCTGATATTTCAGGATATAGTGCAGATGAATTAATAGGAAAACCTCATAATATTTTAAGACATCCAGATATGCCTAAAAGTGCTTTTGCTGACCTATGGAAAACTATCAAAGCAGAAAAAACTTGGCAAGGGTATGTAAAAAATTTACGAAAAGACAAAGGCTACTATTGGGTTTATGCCGAGGTGTCTGGTGTATATAAAGATGGTGAAGTAGTTGAGTATAAATCGATACGCTCTTGGGTACCAAAAGAGAAGAGACGACAGATGCAAAAACTTTATGACAAAATGCGTTTTGAAGAGGGTGAGAATGTTAGATGTGTAAGCTATATACCAGCCGATTTATATCGTAAATTACTAACACTCTCTGAAAATGATAAAGTATGTGGAGATACAATATTAAAAGAGTTAGTAAAAAATATTTAATTAAGGTAGTAGATGAGAAAAACTAAAATTGTAGTAACGCTAGGTCCAGTTACTGCAAATGAAAAAATGGTAGAGAAATTAATAAATCGTGGCGTTAATGTATTTAGGCTCAACTTCTCACATGGTGACCACGAAGTGCATGAAGCTTCTATAAAATTAATTCGCACTGTTAGTGCTAAATTAAATAAAGAGGTTGCAATACTACAAGATATATCAGGTCCAAAGGTAAGAATTGGTGAGATAGATGGTGTCTTAAAGTTAAAAAAAGGTGATAGATTAACTTTAGCAAAAGAGCCAAGCAACGATATTAAAACTTTGCATTTAACTTACGCTGATATTATCGATATGGTTAAAATTGGTGAAGAGGTATTTTTTGCAGATGGAACTCTGCAGAGTGTTGTTATAGATAAAGATGAAAACTCTTTAGAGTTACAACTACTTAACGATGGTGAATTGACATCAAGAAAAGGTGTAAATTTTCCAAAAACTAAACTAAAAATTTCGGCAATTACAGCCAAAGATGAGTTAGATATAGAGTTTGGTTCAAAAAATGATATTGACATTGTAGCTCTATCTTTTGTGCAAGATAGAAAAGATATTTTAAAAGCTAAACAGATTATGGCAAGGCATAACTTTGAGCCATTTATTGTAGCAAAAATAGAGACTGGCGAAGCTATAAATAATTTAGAAGAGATTTTGCAAGAGTGTAATGGCGTAATGGTTGCTCGTGGTGATTTAGGTGCAGAGTTTGGCGTTACAAAATTACCAAGAATTCAAAAACATATTATTGCTGTAGCCAACCGCTTGCACAAGCCAGTTATCACTGCGACACAAATGCTAACTACAATGAAAGAGAATCCATTTCCAACGCGTGCAGAGGTAAGTGATATTGCAAATGCTGTATACGATGGAACAGATGCTGTAATGTTAAGCGATGAGACAACTGTTGGAAAATTTGCAGTTGAAGCAGTAGAGATACTGCACGATACTATTAAAGATGCAGAGATTAGTTATCCGTACTTTAAAGATTTTGAGCCATTAGATAGCTCTGATGCAGTATCTAAATCAGCAGTGCAATTAGCTAAAAATTTAAATAAAGAAGCACTTGTGCCATTTACGACATCTGGAACATCTGCTTTGACACTCTCTAAATATCGCCCAAAACAGAGTATTTATGCCATTTCACACTCTCTAAAAACACATAGAGCTTTAAATTTAGTATGGGGTGTGAGACCACTATTTGTTATGGAGCAAGTAAAGAACCCTACAAAATTACTATATAACTTTGTAAAGAAGGTACTTGATGAGAAACGAATATCGCTTGATAAAAGATATATTGTTACAATGGGTTCAAATACAGGCAAAAAAGGCTCTACAAATTTAATAAGAGTACTTAATAAAGAGGGAATGGAAGCAGTACTATCTAGCCAAGAAAGTTAATCGTCATTCCCGCGAAAACGAGAATCTACAATTTAACTTTCTTGACAATTTAAACCGTGGATTCCAACTTTCAAAGAAATGACTCAGTGGCAAGATTTTAGCCTTATTCTTTAAACTTATTTCATTTTATAGAATTAAATCTCTTAACTTAACGGTATTGTATATGCCCTATACTTTATCTGCTTTTGTAACATTTCTACGATTTATATTAAAATTGAGTGACGAGATATACTGCACGATAACAATGCCTATACCTGTTGCGATTACTACATTATAATCGAATGTTGTCTCTAAAGATAAGACTAATGCTGTTAATGGTAACTTCATAATTACCCCCATAAATACAGATGCTCCAATCGCAGCAAAATAGAATGGCTCTGATATTATGTGATAAGTCGATAATATCTCCCCAAAGCTATAACCAACTATTGCACCAATACTCATAATTGGTAAAAATAAACCACCAACTGCGTTTGAGTAAATGGATATAGTAGTACCTATAATTCGAAGAAAAAGTACAGTAAATATTAAAGCCAGAGGTATATGTCTATTATCATTAATAAGATATGTAACAACATCTTTACCAGAAAAGGCAGCGTGTGGTTCTATTAATAAAATTGTGCCAACTGTACTACCACCAATTAGTGCAAAAATGTAGTTACGATATTTAGATGCATTTTTAAAAATTTCTAAATCTATAAAGTGCAGAACTCTCTTTTTTAAAAAGAGGTAAATATAAACAAATATTGTTATATATGGAATAAATATTAAATTAACTAATAAAAAGCTTTTATTTAAACTTCGCCCTACTGAATGCTGAAAATATATAGGCTCTAAAAAGTTTATGCTTATTGCAAAGGCTATAACAGAAGCAAGTATTAAATAGCCAATATACTGCTTCAAAAATTGATAAGCGATATGCTCTACTGCAAACGCTATACCTGTTAATGGTGATACGAATATTGCAGCTATGGCACTACTTGCACCAACACTTATTATCATTTTTATTAGCATATTTGGTAATTTAAATAGTTTATGAATATGGTAAGCTATCATAGCACCTATACCAGCACTAGGTCCCTCTGTACCAGCCATAAAACCAGTTGATAAAGAGAGAACAGAAGCAATAATTTTAAGAAATAGTGTTTTTACTTTTAAAATCATCTTATTTTGAGCAATAGAATCTGCAATTTCATTTAAGGCATACTCTCTAATATTGGCATCTTTAGAGACAATATAGTTTACTAAAAAAATTGCTACAGTAGGTAATAGATAAATATACCAAATAGGAAGTGTAGCTATAGTTTTATATGGGTCACCTTGAAAGAAAAAATAGGTAGTAAATATAATAAGTAACTCATAAATTGTAATTAAAAATCCACTTATTATACCAATTAGTATTGTTGCTAATATAAATCTACCTATCATACTAATTAAATACTATTCTATTTATATTTAGAAGCCAACATAGGACCTTTTGCACTAATATCAGCTGCTACTCTTTTTGCTATTGCTTCAAACAGACTTTTCAAAGATACTCGTTTTGCATCATCATAATCTATACCAGATTTTGCTCTAACTGTTACATTGTATCTTATATCACCTTTTGCAGCTATAAAGCCCGCTTTATCTTTTATAGTATATGTTGTTAGTGTTTGATATTGTGCATCTAAGTGGTAAAAAATAAGACCATGTTCAACAGCTTTATATTTACGCGATGTTACAAGGTGTCTATCTATATTAATTCTAAGTTTCAGCATTGGAGAGTCATCTAAAATTACTTGACCTCTCTGTGCTAATTGGCTTCTAAGTGTTCTTAAAAAAACTAATCTCTCTACAACAAATTTTAAATCATTTCCTGTAACATCTACTAACTCTACCTTTATTGGTCCTTTATTGATGTAACTGCTAGCACCAAATCCACCTGCATTATATGTACCTGGCAAAATAGTACAACTTTGAATAAGTAAAGAAAACAGTGTCAAGAGAAGTATATTTAGTTTCATAAAAATTCCTAAATTTTTAGAGTTGTTGCAACACATATATCACAAGAATCCTATTATAACAAAACTTTTATAGTTTTGAGATATTAGCACGATGTAAAATATAAAATCTTTTAGAATTTAAAGAGTTAGCTATTTTTTGACCAATTTTTAGAAACAGTTTCTTTTTAGCTATTCTTTCACTCTCTAAGTAATCCCATTTAGATACTGATTTAATTAAAACATTATATGGAATAAAAGCTTTAGCAACGACTAAATCTTTAGAGTTATAAACTTTATAGTTTATATTAATTTTAATCTTTTTCTCTATTATATAGTGTCTTTTTCCTTCATAAGTTGAAACATATCTTTTACTACTAACAATATGTCTTTTTATACTTATTACAACTTTAAACTTATTCTCGTCAGGTTTTTTAGTAAACCACTCTTTTGCTAAATTGTTTTTTATACCAATATCTAAATATTTCTCTTCTATAGGTAAAAGATTAGAGCCAATAACCGTAGAGAAGTCTAACATAGCTACAGGTTTATCTAATTGATATTTTTTAACTTTACTTTGAGTAAATTTATTGATTTTATGATTTTTTTTACTCTGTTTCTCTTTTTCTAATTTTACTAAATATGGGTTCTCATAAAATTTATATCTATCTAAGCCTAAAAAACCTCTAATGTAGGTAGTAACAACAAAAAAAACAGTTAAATATATAACAAATGATTTCATCATACTCCTTATTGTGCATATATTATATCGAATTGTGATAATATAACAAAAATATTTAGAAGGTTATTTATTAATGAATTTAGAAACTGAGTTAAGAAAGCATATAAAAGCAGTTGTTCACCCACTAAAAAACCCAGATGAGCTAGAGTTAGCCCTAAAAGCTAAGCTAACAAAAAGAGAGTTAAAACTCCTAAAATCTTGGGCTAACAATTTAAGCCAAGAGGATATTTTAAAAACTCTAAAACTTACGAGCGAAGATTACGATACTCTAAGTTTAAAATTGATAAAAAAAATTAATCAAGAAAAAGTAAAGCAAGCTCTTTACAATATATAAAGGGTACTATTTACCCTTTTTCTTCCTTTTAAGATATTTTAAATACTCTTTTGCTGTTAGCTCTTTTCCATTTACAATTACGTGTGTAGCAATTCCTCTTTTGCATAACTCTTTTGTATCCATCCAAAAATCTTGACCAATTAGCATTTTTTCAAATTCTACTTTACTTAAAAAGCCTTTTTTTACTATAATATCGTAGAAAAATTGCTCTATAACCTTTGAGCGATGTTTAATTTTACTCTTAAGCTCACCACCTTTACCAAAAGCACCACCACTATAATTATGAAACATAAAATCCGAGTGAGGAAATACAACACGCTTACTTGCCATACAAAAAAGCAAAGCTCCCATAGAGTAGCCAACATTATCTAAATATGCAGTAACATTATTTGGGAACTTCTCTTCTATAATATTATAAAATTGTTGCCCTTCAACAATAAAACCACCACCCGAATTAATTCTAAACTCTAGTGTATCATTTTCTTGAGCTTGTAGCAATTCGTTAAATACAGCATGTAACCCTTTTTTCAACTCTTTAAACCGACCTATAAATAAGCGATAATTTCTATGCTTTGGAACAATTTTATATATATTTTTACTCTTATCAATTACACTTTTTTTCTCATTAACGCTTTCTATATAAAGCGTATGCTGTTCACTGCTTAACTCTTTTTTTGCTGATGTCATATTGACTCTCCTAATAATAATTTTTTTCTTCTACCAATATTATATTCTATTCTATTTTAGCTTAATTAGTATTGATATTAGATAGTGTATAAAAAAGTGATGAAAATCTCTCAAAAGAGAGATAGAGTTAAAATAGTACATCAAGGAGTAAATTTAAACAGTAAGTGTAAACAAGGAGACATTTATACAATTTGTACTATTTTAACCAACTTATATAAATTAATTATGTTCTTCTATAAAAGAACCCATAGCAATTTTACCACCAATATCTAATCTATCAACAACTTGCTTAGTAACTAAATCAACCTTTACAAAAGCACCTTCTTGAGTCAAGAAGATATAAAAATATCTACCGTCTTTAGAAAAATGGTATTGTGGATGTGATTGTGTTTGTACTTTTCCCATATCGCTTTGAGGTAACGTACTTACATTTATATCTGCAATTTTTGTATCGGTATCGGTATTCATTACTGTAATAAATCTATCTTTATGGTTAATAACCACTGCAATATTTCCTAAGTGACCATGCTCCATTTGTGCAGTATGTCCTGCACCTTTTCCAGCCTGAACTGTTTTAATAATTTTCATAGGAGAGCTAGAGTAATCAACTATAAACAAGGTTCCTTCATCTGAACCTACATAAATTTTTTGAGTTCTTTTTATAAAGTTTAAGTGGTGAACACCCATTACATTTTTAGCTAAACCATCTTTTTTAAGTTCTAAGTTTTCTAAAGTTTTTAAACCCTCATCTGGAGAAAAGTATAACTTCATTACAGATGGATATGCACTATCAGAGCCTTCAGCTGTTGCATAGAATATCGGATATGTATGCCCTCCATTATGATGTCCTTCATGTCCATGCACTTTAGGTGGTATTAAATTATGTACTGGAGATGGAGTATTTATCTCATTTACCTCTTGGGCACTATAACTGTTATCATCATTATGCACTAATTTATAAGTTATAATTTTCATAGCTTGTCTATCAATTAATGCAAAATGTTCTCTATCTAACCAATGCGGATGTCCAGAAGCTAATGTACCACTCGATACATAACTGTGCCCACTAGTTGTAGGATATGTAACAACATCTCTACCAGCGGTAGTTAAGAGTGTATCTGTTTTACCATCTATAATTGCAATCATCGGCTTATCTACACCTGATACTGCAACTAAACCTGTCTCTTCCTCTACATCTATACTTCTTGGATGAAATGGTAAATTTATAGTTTTAATAATTGTATTTGTTTTACCATCTAATACATCTATTGCATTACTTCCTCTATTATCTACATACATTTTTAAATTACTACTATGCTCTTGTCCATGAGTTTTTACAACTTCAGCAGCATAAGTTTTTTTATGACCTGTATATATAGTGTCTTTTAATTCCATATTCTCAACATCTACTACATCTATTCTATTATTCTCTTTATCACCAAAGTATGCAGTAGTAACTTCGCTTTTATTATGATGCCCACCTATAGAGCCTCCACCGCCACATCCTGCTAATGCTAAAATAGCACTAGAGAGTATTAAACTTTTTAAACTTTTTCTCATATTTTCCCTTTAATTTTAAATTATATGTTATTATAATGTAAAAGTATTACCTATACATTACTTAATTCATAATTCAAGTTAAAATATAAGATAAATTATTTTTTATCTATTAGCATTTTTTCTGTAGTAAATTCATAAGAGAATAAAAGCTAAAAGTTAGCTATTTTGTCATTTCTTTAGGAGAGTATGCAAAAATATATTATTTTTTAAAGTTAAAATTTTAGAATCCTCAATTTTAAAGTATATAAGAATTCGTTATTTTATTAAATAGGAGCTTAAACTATTTAAATAACTGAAGTTAAATAAAAAAGAGTAAAGTCACTACCCCATTTATTTATATTTTTTTAAATATTATATATAATACCTAACTTCAGTTAATAATTTCTGTTAAAATCAAAGAGCAAACTCTTTGATTGGAGTATGTAAAGTTATATATTTCTTATTAGAGATACCCTATATAGTTTATTATGTCTAAATTCCACATCGTTTGATGTAGAACTAAAAATTAATTTTATATTGTATATTGTATTTAAATATTTTGGGCACCTCTAACAATAGGCGATACTTACCATATCTTTAGCTAAACTTACAAGCAAAATACATCTTTAAAGTCCTAGCAAAAACTATGTTTAATAGATGTAACGCAGTATAAACAAAAGCTGATAAAGCCCGTTAGAGAGAACTTTTACAAATGCAATCATACATTTCCAAAGTTCATTCTAGGGACATTTACCTATTGTTAGAGGCGCCCTTTGTAATTATTTAATTATTTCATATATTTTTAATCGTCATTATCAGAGTTATGGGTACTATTATCATCACTATCTACATCACTATTTCCAGAATTGTGAGTACCGTTATCATCACTATCTACATCACTATTTCCAGAATTATGAGTACCATTATCATCATTGTCTACATCACTATTTCCAGAATTATGAGTACCATTATCATCATTGTCTACGCCATTATGATTCTCATTATCTCCAGAGTTATGAGTTGCATTGTCATCATCTTGGTCATGTCCTGGATTGTGAGTTTCATTGTTGTCATCATTCATTCCATCATGGTTACCATTGTGTCCTGGGTTATGAGTTGCATTGTCATCATCTTGGTCA
>JALVTE010000121.1:0-166312 GCA_027024155.1 Campylobacteraceae bacterium | reverse complement strand
TGTGAGTTTCATTGTTGTCATCATTCATTCCATCATGGTTACCATTGTGTCCTGGGTTATGAGTTGCATTGTCATCATCTTGGTCATGTCCTGGATTGTGAGTTTCATTGTTGTCATCATTCATTCCGTCATGGTTACCATTGTGTCCTGGGTTATGAGTTGCATTGTCATCATCTTGGTCATGTCCTGGATTGTGAGTTTCATTGTTGTCATCATTCATTCCATCATGGTTACCATTGTGTCCTGGGTTATGAGTTGCATTGTCATCATCTTGGTCATGTCCTGGATTGTGAGTTTCATTGTTGTCATCATTCATTCCGTCATGGTTACCATTGTCTCCAGAATTATGAGTTGCATTGTCATCTCTGTGACCTCTATGTCTTCTAACTCTTTCGTCTTCTCTAATGTGTGTCTCTATATCTGTAATGTTACCATCTTCTATAGCTCTATTTACTACACTCGCATTTACATCAGCATCTGAAACAGCTAATACTGCTTTTAAACCATCTTTATGAGATTTTATTTTACCGTTTTTGATTGCATTATGTACACTGCGTATAACATTTAAAATCTCTTCTGTTTTATCTGTAATTTTACTATCATCAATACCAGCTTTACCTGCCGCATTTTGGATAGTATCAACTGTTAATGCTGTAACATCAACAACAGAGCTATTACTCTCTACAATCTCTTTAACTCTATTTAAATCAATATCTTTTAATACTGCATTTGGATTTGTTGTATTCGCCTCTTTTATTAATGAAGCGATAGCATCATTTACTGCAACTAATGCTTTTAATTGGTCATTATCTGGATTATTAATTAACTCTTCTTTAGCTTTAACAGGGTCAAAATCTTTAAATTTACTATAAGCTTGAATATCTTTTTTAGTTAATGCTACTGTTGCTAAAGGGTTTGCAACTGTTCCCTCACCTTTTGTGCTTAAAGACATTCTAATAATTTGGTCTTTAGCAGAAAGTTTACCATCTCCATCAGCATCTACAATAGCGTCTGCTGGTATATGTACCTCTGCATTTGTTAAATTTAAATCGTCAGGTACGATAAATATTACCTCTCCATTTAAGCCAACTTTTGTAGTGTTGTACTCTTTTCCATCCACCTTTAATGTAGCTGGTGTTATTAAAGATACAACATATGCATCTGAAGCTTGTACTGTTGTAGTTTTGTTACTTGCTGAAGGTGCCCCGTTTGTATTGCTACTAGCAGTAGGACCGCCTCCACCACATCCTACTAAGAAAGATGCTGCAATAGCCGAATAAATTACACTTTTTAATGATAATTTCATTTCTGTATACTCCTAAAATTTTATTATAGGATAATTATACAAAAAAAGTATTACCTGAACATTACCTCCTATTAATGGAAGTAAGAATAAAATTAGAAATAGTAACCTAAAGAGACAGTATATGATATATCAGAAGATGAACTTACATTTTTTTGTAAATCTCCCGAAATATACCAATTTTTATTAAAGTGATAATTTGTATAAAAATCTATAGTCTGTATATTATTTTTATTTTCATATATTGAATTTTCTAAACTATAAGATAAAGCAATAAATAGTTTTTTATTTATTAAATAACCATACTCCACTGTTAAAGAATTTGAATCTTTTGTACCAACATCTCTTGAAAATATATGCTTATATTCTGCGCTCAATACACTATTATAAAAATAGTATGTATACTTTGCACTTAAAAAATAGTCATTTTTGTCATTAGAGTCAAAAGGTATATAAGTTCCAGCACCCAAACTAATACAATATTTAGGATTATTTATATAGTAATAGTAAGCAACCGTTAAATCATTTGAATTATTACTACTATATTTAGAAGCAGTTATTGAAAAATTTGAATTACCATAATAGTAACTTAACGATAAATATTGACTATTTTGCCAATTTCCAGAACTTTTGTCTCTGCTTATTCCAATACTAATATCTAAATGTTTATCTTCTTTAAAAACAACTTTACTAACTGCACAACCATATTTATCTACAATATCAGTAATTTTAGAGTTTGGACATTTATCATCTTTGTTAGCAACACCATCTAAATCGTTATCTAAAAAGATTTTTGCTTCAATATTAACACAAAAGAGTATCATTAATAATAACTTTAAGATAGTGCTATTTCTCATGTGAACCTTTTTTATGATGTGTATGGTGTGTATTATGAGAATGTTGGCTATCTTGACTATCTTTATGATGATGCTCTTGAGACTTCTTCACTTCATCAAATTTTGAATGTTGGTGTTTGTTTAAAAGGTGTGTTTCATTATGCTTTAAATGCTCTTGAATATGCTCTCTTGTTTTTAAATGTGTAGAGTTATTATGTTTATGCATACCATTTTCAGCAGTATGGATAGTAGCTTTTAGCTGATTTAATGCTCTACTTCTCTGTTCTACATTCATATTAGCAAGCTCGCGCTTTATTTGGTTCATTATAATATATTTTTTATCTTTTGGAGCTGTCTGTAATTGTGCAATTTTAAGTTCTAACGAATTATCTGCCATTACAAAAGATATAAATATTGTTAAAATTAATATTACTCTTTTTATCATAAATCTCTCTTTATTAACTGAATAAGGAATAGACTCTTGCAAGAAATCTAATAAAATTATACCACAAAAGCATTACCTAAACATTACTTAATTTAAGTGTAACATTAGTTCCTATATTTAACTTACTCTTTATAGATATTTTTATTCCCAAAGCATCACAAAGTTTTTTCACAATATGCATACCTATACCAATACCTCTTTCACTCTCTGTGTAATATCTTTTAAAGATATTTTTAACATTCTCTATACCTATACCACTATCTTTAATATTAATAGTACAATTTTTCAAAACTACTTCTACTCTACCATTCTCTTTATTATATTTAGATGCATTACTTAATAAATTATCTATTATTCTTACAAATGCCTCTTTATTTGTTAATACACTACACTCTTCTAATTCAATATAAAAATTTAAATTAGGATAAATATGTTTAAAGTGTTCAACTCTATCAAGTAAAATATCTCTTATGCAAAGCTCCTCTTTCTGAAGTTTTGAATTATCTAAAAATGTTCGAAGATTCTTTTGTAAATATACTATTGTATCTATACTAGATTCCACTCTATCTATTTTACGATTTTGTCCAAACTCTTTTTTTAATAATTTAAAATTTATAACTATAGAACTTATCGGTGTATTTATATCATGTAAAATATCTTTTATAAATTCATCATTTAATTTCAATGCTCGTTTAAGTGGATATAGAGAGTAAAGAGAAAATATAAAAGACAAAAGTGCCATTAACAATGTATATATTGTAAATCTTTCAAACAATTTAATCTTTATTTTAGATTTTATATCATAATACTTATCTCTATTTAGAGTTATTTTAAGAAGATAACTTTTTACTGTTGGTACATGATAATATGTAGTTAAATTATTATCTTTATATAAATAATAAGTCTTTATGCCACTTTTTTTAGGTACAAAATCTAAATTAAACTTAGGACAATTTAAGTCAAAACTACATAACTTCATTTCGTTTTTTATATTATCTAAATTACTATGAATCTCTTGACTATACTCTTTTATGTAAAGCAAGCTTAATAGAAATAATTCTACAGAAAAAAATATAAGAAAATTTTTAATTAATGCTTCTCTCTCATACCTCTTCAAGAATATAGCCTCTACCTCTAATATTTTTTATATCTAAATCAAGTCTATTTTTTAATTTAGATATTGTTACTCTTAAAGAGTTACCATTAGATGTTTCTAACAATTCAAGCAACTCTACATTATCTACTACACTATTTATATTTCTAATAAGTTTATCAAATATTGCAAATTGGATATTACCTAAAGGAATATCCTCGCCATTTTTTGTAACTATTTTACTATTTGGATTATAAACTATATCTTTATATTTTATTAAATCATTTTTCTTATACTGTTGTTT
This sequence comes from Campylobacteraceae bacterium, assembly GCA_027024155.1. GTDB lineage: Bacteria > Campylobacterota > Campylobacteria > Campylobacterales > Sulfurovaceae > JAADEQ01. The sequence goes on along the minus strand of JALVTE010000121.1, from coordinate 162,331 downwards.
TATTCTAACAACTAACTCCATTGGGTCAAAAGGCTTTTTTATATAATCACAAGCTCCAATATTAAAACCCTTTGTAATAGAATCAATATCAACTAATGCACTAATATAGATTGTAGGTGTTGTATCGTTAGCATTTTTTAAATTTTTTAATACTTCAAAACCATTATCTCCAGATAAGTTAATATCAAAAATATAAAAATCATATGCATTTTTATAAGTTAAATCATAAGCATCATCAGCACAATTAGCTACATCTACAATAAAACCCTCTAATTCTAAAAACTCTTGCAAGCTCTCCGCTAAAATAGTATCATCTTCTAATAGTAAAATTTTCATAATAGAAGTATAACAAATAGAACTTATAAACTGATGTTAAGCCATATAATGTAAGTAAAAATAAATTTTATATTGGTAATAATATTAAACTTTATAGGTAGAAAAGAGGAATATTAACTACCTTTAAAAGATATGCATTATATAATACAAGAGTAGATATAATGCATACAGCCACTAATAAATTTTATTTATTAGCCTCTTTTTCTTTTGCAATTTCTGCACGAACTTCGTCCATATCCAGAGCTGTTACTTGCTCGATTACATCTTTTAAACCCTCTTTAGGTAGCATTCCAGGTTGTGCAAATACTATTACACCCTCTCTAATAATCATTACAGTTGGGATAGATTGTATTTTAAAGTATCCTGCTATATCTTGTTGCTCTTCTGTGTTTACTTTACCAAATGCTATATCTGGATATTCTCCTGCTACCTCTTCATAAATTGGTCCAAACTGTTTACATGGACCACACCAAGGTGCCCAAAAGTCGATTACTAAGATTGGATTTTTCTCTGCTACTTCATTAAAATTTTCAGCAGTTAATTCTACTATTGCCATTATTTTCCTTTATTATTTTATGAAATTTATTATGCCTATAATTTATTAATAGAATATGAATAGAACAAAATATTTTAAGTATTATGCTATGTTTAAAAGAAGTTATAAATAGCAATACAATTTATTGCTATTTATATGAAGTAGTTTATATAAAATTAATTCTTTTTATGCTCATTCTTAGGTACAACATACATACTAATGTATCTACCCTCTTGTACTGGAGGTTTCTCTAATGTTGCTACATCTTCAAGAAGTGGCCATATATTATTTAGAACCTCAACACCTAGTTGAGGAGTTGCCATTTCACGACCTCTTAAGAATACACGCAACTTAACGTGCTTACCCTTCTCTAAGAACTCTCTAGCGTGTTTAACTTTATAATCTATATCGTTTTGAGCAATTTTACAAGAGAATTTTACCTCTTTTACATCTATCTTCTTTTGATTCTTACGAGCCTCTTTTTTCTTCTTCTCTTGTTGGTATTTATATTTACTATAATCCATAATTTTTGCAACTGGCGGTTTTGCATCTGGTGACATTAGCACCAAATCTGAACCTTCCTCTTCTGCTAGTTGCAGTGCTTCGGCTTTAGATAAAATACCTAATTGACCTTTTGTATCACTAATTACTCTTAACTCATTTGCTCTGATAGCCTCATTCATAATCACGCTATCTTTTTTACTTTTTCCTCTTCCTTGCTTGTTCAAAGTTCTCCCTCTTTTATTTCGTTTACTAATTGTAACATAAAATCTTTAGCTTTTATATTATATTGCTCTTTTTTTCGTCTATCTCTTATGGCAACTGTGTTATTTGCTACCTCTTCATCGCCAATAATTACTACATATGGCACTCTCTGCTTCTCTGCTAAACGAATTCTTTTGTTTAAAGAGTCGTTTTTATCGTAAATTTCTGTATCTATCTCATTTGCACTAAACTCTTTAGCCAACTCTTTAGCGTACTCTACGTGTGTATCAGCAATAGGTACAAAAATTGCTTGTGTTGGAGCAATAAATGTTGGGAACTCACCCGCATAGTGCTCTGTTAATATACCGATAAATCTCTCGAAACTTCCTAAAATTGCACGGTGTACCATTACAGGTTGCTTCTTTTCGTTATTTTCGTCTGTATATTCCATCTCAAAACGCTCAGGCAAGTTAAAGTCTACCTGAATAGTTGCACACTGCCACTTTCTGCCGATTGCATCTGTAATCTTAACATCGATTTTAGGACCATAGAATGCTCCACCTCCCTCGTCGATTCCGTAACTAATTCCATAGCTGTCTAATGCATCTTTAAGACCATCTGTTGCCATATCCCAAACAGCATCGTCACCAATCGCTTTTTCTGGTTTTGTAGAGATTTCCATCTCATACTTAAAGCCAAATTTGCTCATAATCTTTTCGATAAAGTCCACTACCTCTAATACAACCTCTTTAATCTGCTCTGGTGTACAGATAATGTGTGCATCGTCTTGTGTAAACTCTCTAACTCTAAATAGTCCATGCAGTACCCCACTCTTTTCGTGGCGATGAACAACACCATACTCAAAGAATTTAATAGGCAAATCACGGTAACTCTTTCCGCTATGTTTATACATTAAAATATGCCCGATGCAGTTCATAGGCTTAAGTCCATACTCTTGCCCGTCAATTTGAGTTAAGTACATATTTTCGCCATAACATGCGTAGTGTCCGCTTGTCTGCCACATTTGTGATTTTAAAATCTCAGGGCCTCTAACTGGCTCGTAACCTCTTGCTCTGTGGGCTCTCCATAAAATCTGCTCTAAGCGACCTCTAAGTCTAGCACCCTTTGGTAGCCAAAATGGAAGCCCTGCTCCTGCCTCTTCACTAAACATAAACAAATCTAACTCATTACCTAGCTTTCTATGGTCACGCTTTTTAGCCTCTTCAAGCATTTTCATATGAGCTTTTAAGCTCTCTTTATCAGCAAATGCAATACCGTAAATTCTTGTTAGCATTTCAGAATTTTCATCGCCACCGAGGTAAGCACCCGCTAATTTTGTAAGCTTTACATTAAATAAAAAGCCTGTACTTGGAACATGAGGTCCACGGCAAAGGTCTTCGAAATCACCCTGCTTATAGATACTAACTTCTTCACCAGGTATTTGCTTTATTAATCTCTGCTTTAAGTCATCATTGGCAAACTTCGCTAAGGCTTCCTCTTTGCTAAGAGTATACTTTTCGATTTCATACTTCTTCTTAGCTAACTCTTTCATCTTCTTTTCGATTTTTTTCAAATCCTCTTCGCCAATTTTTGCATCGCATCTAAAGTCGTAATAAAAGCCCTCTTCTACTACAGGTCCTACAAAAAATTGAGTATTAGGATAAAGCTCTTTAATAGCTTGTGCCATCAGGTGTGCTGCTGAGTGGCGAATTATCTCTAGTGCCTCTTTTGAGTTATCAAAAACTACTTCACTATCTCCGCTTTGTGCACTTTGAGTATCAAAAATTTCGCCATCTTTAATATAGCCGATTACTTCACTCACAATATTTCCTTACAAATTATAAAATTTTAAGCTAATTATAGCCAAAGATAGTTTATATGAAGCAAGAAGTAGAACTCTTTATATAAATATAGGGTCTAATCATCTGTCATAAAGTATTTAATTCTATCTTTTGTAGCTGGATGGCTAGAGATCCAATCAAATGAATCTGTAGAGTTGCTATCTTTGTGTTTTTTCTTTTCAAGCTCTTCTAATCTTATAAATAGTAAAGCTAATGGCTTAGAAGATACTCCCATTCTTTTTAACTCTGACTTAGCATAATGGTCTGCTTGGCTTTCGAACTCTCGACTATAACTGCTAGTTACTAAAATTGTTGGCAGTGTTGTTACAATAAAAGATAAATCTCCTGTTGCATAACCAATAATAGTAGAAGCTATTGCACCTTTTATCATTCCTTTTAAGGCATGCTTATAAACTACATGCCCTTTTTCATGGGCGAGCACTCCTAAAACACCACGAAGTTCTCTATCTTTATCTAACATTACCAATTCATCTAAAAGAACTATATCACCACTCGGCAAGGCAAAAGCATTTGCTCCAATCTTTGGAGATGAACGAAAATGCAACTTGTATCTTTTATCTCCATTTGTAAGCTTTTTAAACATTGCCAGAATTTTTTGCTTTTTTGCTTTGCTTAAATTACTTTTGTGCAAATAGTGTTTATCTAGCTGCTTCAAACCTTCATGACTAGCACTATCAAGTGTCTCTTTTGGTAAAACATTTGCCAATAAATTAGCAGAGTAATCAGCACCCGCTGTAAGCATAACGCCAACAAATATTGCAATTAAAACAACAGATGATATAGCCAATTTCCAAGAACGCTCTAACTTATGAATTTTTGAGCGTTTAACCTCTAATTTATCTAATATTTCATCTATTTTATCATTCTCTTCACTTTTGCAACGCTCTCCGTTAGGAAAGTGTAAAACGCGTGGTGTAGAGCCAAGTCTTGATGATATTTTAACACTAGCAATAGGTACATCAATACCATGTGATGCTATAATTACACGCTTATTGTCTGTAAATTCTATTACAACATTGTGCTCTTTAGAACTAACACCATCATACATTTTGGCTCTAATTTTCACTTCTACTCCTAGATACCTATATCAATATCAAAAAAGTCCATCGCCTCTTCGCCTATTGCATTTGTATCTTCATACCCTTGTGAAGCAATATTATCATAATTACTACCTTCAAAGTATGTATTTTCTATCTTGTATCTTAAGTATCTAAGTTTTGTATATGGATACAGTAAGCCTATAGAAAAAAGTAACATAAGCATATTTGTTGCACTAATAAAACCCAACTTCAAAGGCTTTATTCTACTCTTAAATGCAGCAGTTTCTAATGTTGTATGTTCTCTTGTAAAATTAGATAAATAGCCATCGGTAATTCCTTTGTATAATCCTGTAAATACAAGGTAAAGCATCATACTAAAGCCCATTGTCACATATTTAAAGAGAGGATGCTGTGTAATACTAGCTGGTATATAATGTAGAAGTGGACCTCCCATACCTATAGCAGCTCCTACTAAAGCAAAGAAAATTACTCCTGCAATAAAAGTTAAAAAACTTATTTTAAAAAACATTTTTATAGCATCGCCTCTTGTTGCAGTAAAGAAGAAATTGGCATTTCCATATGTTGAATTATTTATAACTACAGACTTATATCTTCTATAAACTCTAGGTGCAACTAAATAAGAGATTAAAAAATAGCCAATAATTCCTGCAATTCCAGCAAATATAGGATTTATCTGACCAAGAAGCACTACTGCAACTATTATAACGATAACTGCAAATATAGCTAATCCTGCTATCAAGTAGAAACTTCTTACTTTTGCATGAAATTTAAATGGAATATTTCGATAACTCGCACTCTTTAACTTAAAACTAATTGCTTGACGAATTAACCAAGGTAGCAGCAATAAAAAGCCAATAAGTATACCAATAGCAACCATATGCATATTTAAGTATTTTCCAAATATTAAAAATAAGGCATAAAATAGTACAATTATCACTCTACCTATAAGTATTCTTTTAGGGTCTGCATTGTATTCAAAATTTGAATTATTTAAATATGTATTTCCATATAAATAACGGTTTGTTCTAACTTTCGCCCAAGCTGAATATATACCTAATGTTAAAATACTTAAAGCAACATTTACTATCCAAATTTTAAAATACTCTTTTGCATTACCTCTAAATTCAAAAGCTTGAAAACCACCTCTACCAATTTTTGGAACAGAAGGTGGAGTATAATTAGCATCTGTACTATTGTCTGAAATTATTCTATCTTCTTTAGAGTCTACTTTTAGACTTAAATTTGCCGACTCTTCTTGCTTTGTATGCGTTGTATTAATTCTACTCTCTTGAGTATTTATAGAAGTCCCATTTTGCTCTGCAATAACTTGATTTATTTTTTGAAGAATATCTAAACTACTATTTTCACTATTTTTAAGATTGCTTTTCTCTGTTTTAATACTCTCTGGAGGAGAAGATACTTCTTTAATTATAGGTTTATCTTCTTTAGTATCTTTCTCTCGTTTTTTTCTTCTAAATTTATCAAAACCTCTCGTTTTAACTGGCTCTGAATTAGAAATTTCTACTCTCTTAGAATTTGAACTATAACTATTTTTTTCTGGGTCTCTAAAATCTATGTACATAATATTTTACCTTGTAATTTATAAATTATTATACAATTATACCCAAAAAATGGTACTAATACAAGATGTAAAAATATAAATTTATTTTTTAATACTTTTTAACCTCTTTTTCTTCCACTCTTTTTCAAACTTTTTACGCTTTAAAATAGATAATTTTTCTATAAATAAGTGCCCCTCTAAGTGTTCACACTCGTGTTGAATGGCTATTGCTAAGAAATCATCATCTTCTATAATATGTTCATTACCATATCTATCTTGATACTGCAACTTTACATAATTCGCCCGTTCTACATCTTCAAAAAATCCAGGAACAGATAAGCACCCTTCCTGAAATTTTCTTTTTCCGCTTTTATCTAAAAAAACAGGGTTTATAATCTCTAATGTATTCTCTTTTGGTTGCGCCCCATCTTGCTCTTCTATTGGTATATTAATAATTAATACTCTTTGAGGTACAGCAACTTGTATTGCAGCTAACCCTACCCCATTTTTTGCAACCATAGTTTCGTACATATCATCTAATAGTGTATGTAACTCTTCATTAAATTCAGTTACTGGTTCTGATTTTTGCTTTAAAATTTTATCTGGATATATAACTATTTCTCTAATCATCTTCTCTAACCTATTTACTTTTTTCAATAACCTCGTCGATTAAACCATATTCAACTGCCTCTTTAGCACTCATAAAGTTATCTCTCTCTGTATCTTTCTCTATCTGCTTAGCTGTTTTTCCACAATTCTTAGCCATTATCTTATTTAGTTGTTCTTTCATTCTAAGAATCTCTTCAGCTTGAATAGCAATATCTGTAGCTTGCCCTTGTGCTCCACCTAAAGGCTGATGAATCATAATTCTAGCATTTGGAAGTGCATATCGTTTACCCTTCGCTCCACTACTTAGCAAAAATGCACCCATAGATGCTGCTTGCCCAATACAGATTGTATGAACATCTGGCTTTATGTAATTCATTGTGTCATAAATGCTGTAACCACTTGTAATTACTCCACCAGGAGAGTTAATATAAAAGTATATATCTTTATCTGGGTCTTGTGCCTCTAAAAATAGAAGTTGTGCCACGATTGTAGAAGCTACAGCATCGTTAATTTCACCACTTAGCATAATAATTCTATCTTTTAGTAGCCTTGAATATATATCATAACTTCTCTCTCCACGACCTGTCTGCTCTACTACATATGGAATATAACTCATTTTAAATTATCCTTATTTTTTTAAAGCTATTATAGCTAAAAAAATATTATTTTAAGTTAGTATGAGGTGGGTGTGTGAGTGTGAGTTTGGTATAGGTGCCATATGGCACCTTGAGTGAATTAGTCTTCTAATTTAAGAAGTTTAGCAAATAATTTATCTTCCATCATTCCCATTTTAACAACAGGTAAAAGATTATTTGCTACATAATATTCCATAAGTTTTTGAGGGTCTTGCCCACTCATTAATGCTTCGTAATAAAGAATTTCGTTGATTTCTCCATCAGTAACTTCTATATTTTCAGCTTTAGCTAACTCATCAACAATAAATGTAGCTTTTACACTTTTTTCTGCATCTTCTCTTACACTCTCTCTTAACTCATCTAACTTCTCTTTAGAGTTTTTAACCTCTTCTAACTCCTCTTTGCTTAGAGTTTGAGCTTTTTGGTTAGTTAAGTTATCTATCTCTTGCTCTACAATATTTCTTGGCAAATCAAAGTCATATTTAGCAATTAAATTTTCTAAAATTTTTGGCTTAAGTTCATCTTCGTAAATTTTTCTAACTTTATTATCTACAATAATTTTTTTAGCGTGCTCTTTTAACTCATCTAAAGTTGCATCATCTTTACCAAGTGCTTTTTTAGCTAATGCATCATCAATTTCTGGTGCAACTTCTTCTTTAATATCGTGTAGTTTAATATCAAATTCAGTCTCTTTACCTGCTAAATTTGCTGCTTGGTAATCCTCTGGGAAAGTAACTTTAATAGTTCTCTCTTCACCTTTTTTCATACCAATTAATTGCTCTTCGAAACCTTCGATAAATTGCTTAGAACCAATTTTAAGTTCAAAATTCTCTGCACTTCCACCCTCAAATGGCTCACCATCTAGCTTACCAGTAAAGTCAAATACAGCAACATCGCCCTCTGCTAACTCTCTATCTTCTTTGATGCTTTTTGTTTTTGTAAATCTTGAAGCTATATTCTCTATCTCTTCTTTAATCTCATCTTCGCTAGCTTCTGGTTTTGTAAACTCTGGAGCAACATCGCTATAATCGCCTAACTCAAATTTTGGCTTAAGAGATACAACAATTTCCATATCTTTCTTATCGCCATTCTCTTCGAATTTTTCAAAAATTGGGTTACCAATTATATCTTTAGCATCTATACCTGCATCTTTATAAGCTACTTCTACAGCTTCTCTAATTGCTTCACCCTCTGCATCTTGCTCTAGCTTTTCGCCATACATCTTTTTAACAACAGCAACAGGTACTTTACCCTTTCTAAAACCATCTACTTTTACACTTTTGCTAGCCTCTTTTGCTAATCTATCTAATTTTTTCTCGATATCACTATTCTCTAATGATGCACTAATTTTATAGTTAGCATTATCTATTTTCTCAACATTTACATTCACATTAAATCCTTAAATTTAAAAAATTTTGCAAAATTTTACCTAAAACTAGCTAAATATATACCTTATATATAGATAATTAAGCGTTAGATTTGCTATTAGAGAGTGGTACAGAATAATAGACTCCAATCTATGGGAGATATAAGATATAAAAAAATTGAGAATATATAAAAGTAGGAGATTAATAACTTATCTCAAATATATTATAATAATTATTTATAACTATTATAAAGTTTATGTAAATTAATATAGTCCACAAAAAGAGTGTGGAGCTACAGAGTTTATCCCTCTTGAATCTGTTTTTTAAGAGTCTTTCCAGGCTTAAAACGAACACCATACTTCTCTGCCACTTGAACTTTTGTAGTTGTTCCTGGAATGTAAATCTCTCTAGCATTCTTCTTTACAGGCTCGAAAGAACCAAAACCTAAAAACGATACAGGTTCTTTATGTTTTAGTGAATCTACAATAGTATCTAACATTGTATTTATTACTAATTCTGTCTCTTTTCTAGACAATCCTGTTTTCTCTGCTACCTCATTTATCAATACTGATTTTTTCATTAATGCTCCTCTTTTAGTTATACACTATGCATACTATTTAGTATATTTGTTTGTTATTATGAAATAATATCATAATAAATTTTATAATCAAGGGCGTCAAATAGGCTATTTTAGGCTTATTGTTACAAATATACCATAAAATGGGCATACTATGATTCATACAATAAAAATGAATTAAAATAATAAATGAAATAAATATTTTAGTGTTACTTAATGTTACATATACATTCCACAATAGTCCCATTTTTAGTGGGTATTTATTAATTTAGCCCGAAAATTACACAAATTATAATTTATTTAAAGCAAAATTAATTACTTTTTTAATAGCTTAAAACTATTTAACAAAAATTAACAAATTATAATATTAATCAAAAAATACATACTAACAATGTATAATTACAAATAAAAACAAATTACCTACTAAAATAGTTAAAATAAAAATATTGTAGGTCTCTGGAGATAACAAATATGATAAGAGTAGTAAAGAGAAATGGACGTATTGAAGCGTTAGACGTAACAAAAATTCAAAAATATACCTCTTCGGCAGTAGAGGGTTTAAGCGGAGTTAATCAGAGTGAATTGGAGGTAGATGCCAAATTACAATTCCGTGATATGATAAGCACTGAAGAGATTCAACAAACTATGATTAAAACAGCAGTTGATAAAATAGATATAGATAGACCAAATTGGACTTTTGTTGCTGCAAGACTATTTCTTTACGATATTTATCACAAAGCTTCTGGTTTTACAGGTTATCTGCACCTTCGTGAATATTTTGAGCGTGGAGAGAAAGAGGGCAGATTAATTCCTGGTCTTAAGGAAAAGTATGATTTAAATGATTTAAATGACTATATTAAACCAGAGAGAGATTTACAATTTACTTACCTTGGATTAAAGACACTTTACGACAGATATTTAATAAAAGATAAAAATGGCACACCTATAGAGTTGCCTCAGCAAATGTTTATGGCAGTTGCTATGTTTTTAGCTCAAAATGAGTTTGACTGCCAAACTTGGGCAAAAAGATTTTACGATATTTTAAGTAAATTCGAAGTAATGGCAGCAACTCCAACATTAAGTAATGCAAGAACTACAAGACATCAGTTAAGCTCTTGTTATATCGGCTCAACTCCAGATAATATCGAAGGTATTTTCGATGGATACAAAGAGATGGCACTTTTATCTAAATTTGGTGGCGGTATTGGCTGGGATTGGGGCAAAGTACGTGGTATGGGTAGCTACATAGACGGACACAAACATGCAGCTGGTGGAATTGTACCTTTTTTAAAAATCGCAAATGATGTTGCTATTGCAGTTGATCAGTTGGGCACAAGAAAAGGGGCTATTGCAGTATATATTGAGCCTTGGCATATAGATGTTAGAGACTTCCTGGATTTAAAGAAAAACTCTGGAGAGGAGCGTCGCCGTGCACACGATTTGTTCCCTGCACTTTGGCTAAACGACCTATTTATGGAGCGTGTAGAGAATGATGAAACTTGGACGCTGTTTGACCCATTCGAAGCTGGCGAACTTTGTGACCTATATGGCGATGAATTCAAAGCAAAATATGAAGAGTTAGAAGCTAGAGAAGATATAACAAAAGAGGTAATCTCTGCAAAAGGTTTATGGAAAGATGTTCTTAGAAACTACTTCGAGACGGGTAACCCATTCTTAACATTTAAAGATACAGCAAATAGAGCAAACCCTAATAAACATACAGGTGTTATCAGAAGCTCTAACCTATGTACTGAAATTTTCCAAAATACTAGCCCAAATCACTACAAAATTCGTGTAAAATTTAACGACGGCTCTGTTGCAATTTTTGAAGAGGAAGAGGAGGTAACAGTCGATAATGGTATTACAAAACTAGCTAAAAAGATTACAGCCTTAGATTCGATTGGCGGAAAAGACATATATATAGTAGACAAAGAGAAAATTGATGGCGATACAGCTGTTTGTAACCTTGCGAGTGTAAACCTATCTAAAATTAACACTCCAGAAGATATAGCTCGTGTTGTACCTGTTGCAATTAGAATGTTAGATAATGTAATTGACTTAAACTTCTACCCGCTAGAGAAGGTTAAAAAGACAAACTTAAAAACTCGTGCTATTGGGCTTGGTGTTATGGGCGAAGCACAAATGTTAGCCGAAGCCGCTATAGAGTGGGGAAGCAACGAACACTTTGAGAAGATAGATGAAATTATGGAATCGGTTAGCTACTATGCCATTAAAACATCTAGTGATTTAGCACTAGAGAAAGAGCCATATTCAGAGTTTGAAGGCTCTGACTGGAGCAAAGGAATCTTCCCAATCGACAAGGCAAACGAAAATGCTTGCAAACTTGTAGATAGGGGTGGTCTATTTGGCTATACTCACGATTGGTTAGCCCTAAAAGAGAAGGTTAAAAAAGATGGTATGAGAAATGGCTACCTTATGGCTGTAGCACCTACAAGCTCTATCTCTATTTTAACAGGAACAACACAAGCAATAGAGCCAATTTATAAAAGAAAGTGGTTCGAGGTAAACTTAAGTGGCGAGATACCAGTAACAGCACCGAACTTAAGCCCTGATACTTGGAGTTACTATGTAAGCAGTTACGAGTTAGACCAAAGAGTATTGGTAAAAGCTGCTGCAATTCGCCAAAAGTGGATAGACCAAGGGCAAAGCACTAATATATTTATCCGTTTAGATAAAGCAAGTGGTAAATACCTGAACGATATATACATGACTGCTTGGAAATATGGACTTAAATCTACATACTACCTACGTGCACAATCACCAGAAGCGTTAGAAGATAAAGGTTATGTAGAAGATAGAAGTATGGAGTGTGTTGGGTGTCAATAATAGATAAGTGGCACTCATTAGATGACTCTAACAAGTTCTTAATAGCTTACCCGTTTTGGTTTTTGCTACTTTTTGGAGTTTTTTATTGGGGAACTTACTGGAGTATGTCGCCTATTGGGCATTATTTAGATACTCTGCAAAGAGATATAATAATGAGTGTATTAGACTCAACTCTTGATAATCAGATTCAAAATTTTGATATTGTAATAAACTCAAAATATCATGTCGTTATAACTCCAGAGTGTAATGGGTTTGTACCATACTATATATATTTAGCCGGAGTTTTGGCATATAGTTGCACTCTAAAACGTAAAGTAATTTATGGAGTTGTTGGGTACTTTATTTTTACTGTTGTAAATTTAATTAGGCTATATGTAGTAACGCAAATAGTAAACAAATATGGAGCCGATTACTTCTTTTTGGCACACGATATTGGTGGAAATTTACTGCTAATTATTACTGGAATGAGCATATTTTGGCTATATTTAAAAGGTTGCACAAAGGTGAGATATGCAAAGTAAGATAATCGACTTTTCCAAATATAGTAGTATAAAAATTGGGCCACAAATAGAAGTAAAAGTGTTAGAGTCTGGCGACAGACTACCGGATGGACACTTTTTAATAGGTGGGGCAAACAATTTATTGGTATCAAACAATCCACCACCTTTAGCTATTTTGGGTAAAGATTTTGATTTTATGCGAATAGAAGAGAGCTCTGTAGTAGTTGGATGTGCAACAAAAACTGGCAGACTGCTTAGCTTTGCAAAAAAGCATAATTTAGCAAATTTTGAATTTGTCGCAAAATTGCCAGGAACTATTGGTGGAATGCTTGCAATGAATGCAGGTGTTAAAGCTTACGAAGTCTTTAATATTATAGATGAAATTAAAATAGATGGCAAGTGGGTTAAAAAAGAGAATATTGAACATGGTTATCGCTTTGCAAAGCTCGGTGGTGTTGCTACTGAGGTTAGGTTTAATCTTGAGTATGGATACAATGAAAAGCTTAAAGAGGAGCTTTTAGCTCTTAGAGCTAACCAACCAAGCGAGCCAAGTGCTGGAAGTTTTTTTAAAAATCCAGAGGGTGATTATGCCGGTAGACTTATAGAAGCTGTTGGGCTAAAGGGTAAGCAAATTGGGAATATGGCATTTAGCCAAATGCACGCAAACTTTTTAGTAAATTTAGGCGGTGGAACTTACGAAGAGGCTATAGAACTTACAAATTTAGCAAAAAAATTGGTATTTGAAGAGTTTGGAGTGTTACTAAAAGAGGAAGTTAAGCTTATTTAAGATAAATATTAATACTATTTTATAATTGTTTTATAAATTTTATATATATTAGTAGATAATTTAAAAAGATACAAAGGTAGAGTTATGGAAAATTTAGATTTTATTAAGAGCGAAATGCTTACACATGTAGCAATCAATACGCATGCAGACCCAAAGAGAGTTTTGGTAATTAATGGTGGTAAAAGAGTTGGCAGAGAGCTAGAAAAGTATAATACAATTACAGAAGTAATTAATGTTGATGGAATAGATACAGTTGAGAAACTAAAAGATTTAGGTGCAAAAAAGTTTGATGTAGCTATAGTATCTACAAGCGATTATACAAATAATAGAGAGTTTTGGATTGAGCTTACTAAACTTTTAGATGAAAAAGGTGTTACAGCTATAGAGATGAGCAATATTATCACAAAAGTAGATGATGCCAAGAGCGAATTAAAACTAGCTGGTGCAATTTATCCGATAGTTATGCCATATAGATACGACAAAGCTATTGATGGAGATGTAGTTACAAGCGAATACTTAATGTTAGCAAGCAGATTCTACCACCCAACAGCAGATATTAACTTGCAAAGAGCAGATTTAACAGATGGTTTTGCATACTACAGTAGCGATGTTGCTATTGCTTCATTTACTGTACCGGCATTTGTCTATAAAGAGTATTTAGGAATTATTAAAAGATAATTATGCTTAAAAATGCTATTGTATTAACAGGTGGAATTGCTAGCGGAAAGAGTACCGTAACGGCTCTGATGCAACTTTTTGGCTTTAGGGTTATAGATGCCGATAAAATTGCACACGAAGTATTAAACAACTCCTCTAGCGAAATCGCTTCGGCTTTTGGGGCTGAATATGTAGACTCTGGTATAGTTAATAGAAAAAAACTTGGCTCTTTGGTATTTGCCAACAAAGATAAGCGACTAGAGTTAGAAGCCATTGTGCACCCTAAAATTAGAGCAGAGATTTTAGAGCAAGCTAGTAAGCAAGAGGAGCTAGGCAAACCATACTTTATAGATATTCCACTATTTTTCGAAAGAGAGGGTGCATACAATATAGATAAAGTTTTAGTAGCCTACACCCCCAAAGAGATTCAGCTAAAGAGATTAATCAAAAGAGAGGGCTTAAGCGAGCAAGAGGCTATGCAGAGAATCGATGCACAGCTTCCAATCGATAGCAAAAAGGCAAAAGCTACCTATATAATAGACAATAGCAAAGATTTAGCACACCTTCAAAATGAGTGCGAAAGAGTAAAAGAGGAGATTTTAAAAGATGCTTCAAGTAGTTAAATATAACGCAAGTGGAAATGACTTTGTAATTTATCACGATAGCGTAAAAAAGAGTAGAAACGATTTAGCAAAACTTCTATGCCATAGACAAGCAGGCGTAGGTGCAGATGGGCTTGTAGTACTAGTGCCTCACCCAGAGTACGATTTTGAGTGGGAGTTTTACAATAGCGATGGAAGCGTAGCCTCTATGTGTGGCAATGCAACAAGAGCAGTATCGCACTATGCAATAGAGCATGGCATTAGCGTCAATTCAGAAGCAGAATTTTTAACTGGTGCGGGTGTAATTAGAGCAACAGTAAATGGAAATTATGTAGTTACTGATATGTTAGAGCCTAAATTTTTAGAGAAAAATATAGAAGAGTTTGGTAAAAATTGGTGGCTAATTGATACTGGAGTGCCACATTTGGTAACAGAAGTAAAAAATATTGAAAATTTTTCAATAGAGGAGGCACGAGAGCTTAGAAATAAGTATAATGCCAATGTAAACGTATACTTTTTGGATGATGGCAGTATGAAAGTTAGAACATATGAGCGTGGAGTTGAAGATGAAACTTTAGCTTGTGGAACTGGTATAATGGCATCTTTTGTACGTGCATATAGTGAAGAAAAAGTTAAAGATATAACTGCTGTTTATCCAAAAAGTGGTGAAGAGTTATATATGGAATATGAAGATGGGCAGTATAGATTTGGAGGGAAAGTAAGCAAAACCTTTGAAGCTGAAGTCACTATGGATATACCTCCATATATGTTATAAAAGTGTCATAATTATTTATATAAATTTATTTTATTGAGCATTAAAATATTATATCTAAAACAATTAATCATATTAGAATTATATTAATATGATTAATTAGATAATTATTTAAGTTTTTTATATTATAATTTAATATAAACGATGGTCGCGTAGCTCAGTTGGTAGAGCACTACCTTGACATGGTAGTGGTCACAGGTTCGAATCCTGTCGTGGCCACCATAACCACATATTTATTCCACTATTTTTTTCAACTTTAATCAAGTAATATCCTCCTCTAAATAGAATTTTTAATAACTTGACAAACTTATAATATTATACTACTATTTTATTGTATTAATCTGCTTTTAAAGTAGTAAAATGGTTTATATGGCAATTTGTAAGATATTAATTGAGAAAATTAAAAATATCTTATAATTTGTAATAGTAATATAGTTATAAGGTGCAAAATGTCAAATAATCCACAATTAAATAGTTATTTGAAATATTTAGTTGTGGATTATCAGGCATTATGCTAAATATGATAAAACACAATCTTTTTGCATACGCAACTAGATTAAACAAACAAGGAGAAGACATGAGTTTAAAAAAAGGAATCATTATTGCTACTGCTGCCGCATTAGCATTAGGATTTACAGGATGTACACAACAAGCTGCTGCTGGTTCAGCAATGGGTGCAGGACACACAAAAGTAGTTAAAGCTGCTAACCCTTCAGATTTAGGTTTATATCCACCTAACGCACAACCAGGACACTGTTATGCTAAAGTTTTAATTCCTGCTAAATATGCTACTAAAACTGAAAAAGTAACTGTAGATGAGGGTGGTGCTAAATTAAAAGTTATCCCAGCTAAATATGGTTATGCAACTGAGAAAAAATTAGTTAGAGAGCCTGGCTATAAGTTAGTATGTAAGCCACCAGTATATAAAACTGTAACAGAGAGAGTATTAGTTAAGCCAGCTAGCTACAAATTAGTTACTGTTCCAGCTAAATATAAAACTGTAACAGAGAGAATTTTAGTATCTCCAGCTACTACTGAGTGGAAAAGAGGAAGTGGAGTAACTACTCCTATCGTTGGTGGTGGTCACGTAACAGGTGTAAACTGTCTTGTAAAAGTTCCAGCTAAATATAAAACTGTTACTAAAAGAGTAATGGTTACTCCTCCAACAACTAAGAGAATTCCTATTCCTGCACAGTACAAAACTATTACAAAAAGAGTACTTGCAAAACCTGCTGAAACTGTAAAAATTCCAGTACCAGCACAATATAAAACTGTAAGAGTTAAAAAAGTTGTAGAACCTGCAAGAACAGTTACTTTAAAAACTCCTCCTAGATACACTACTGTAACTAAGAGAGTTAAAGTATCTAATGCATACTACACTTGGCAACCAGTTAATTGTAGAACAGTTCTTCACTAGAAGTAACTTATTCCTCCTAACGGGGGAATTAATTTTATTTACTTAAACTTTTACTATTTAAATACTTCAAAAGATACTACAGTATTCTTAACTTTTAACTAAAATTATATATTCTCTTATTGCATACTTCAAGTATCTATAAAGTCAAATATACTTCTATATAAGTGAATTAAACTCTAATTTAAATTAAAAGTACCCCAAAACAATATAGGATACTTACAAGACTATTATTAAGGATTCTATATCCACTTCAGCACCCTACGAGAGATAGTGAAAAAAATTATAAAAAACAAGCATATACTTTAGTCCCACTTAGGAAAATCTCACCTTTCGCCTGATTCTCCTAAAAAAGAATTAGAGCACTATTATCTTTAGGGTGCCTCCATTACCATTAAGTTAAGTATTACATATCCATTTCTTGGCTTTAAGCTCAAAGCTATACACTTTATCACTCTTTTAAGAGTCAGAGTACAAGATTTTAAACTGTGGATTTCCGTTTTCACGGGAATGACATAGTGGTAGGCTTTTGGCTTTTTATGCTTTAGGCTTAGTGTAATAGAATTAAAATTTTAAACCAAATATTACATTAGAATCAACAAAGCATTTGCTCATTTCTAATGAAAAATTTATCTTTGACTTAATGATTTTTTAGAAAAGGAAAGATTAACTATTTAAATTATGTACAGAAGTTAAAAATATTGTTAGATTAGTAGGATATATGCTTTTTGATAGAAGAGATTACAGTCTCTCTCCTAGCTCCATTGTAAAATAGTAGTAATTACCCTTTCTAACTATATACATACCTACATCTTTAAATCTAGGGTTCATAATTATTTCGCAATGTGGTCTATCGTTAATTAAATTTTGTATTGCCATTTTAAAGTTAGGCATTAGTTTATCACTTTTAGTAAGTTTAATACTTGTTCTGCTCAAATTTTCACCTACAAGTAATCCTGGTTTTACAGGATATCCAAAGTATTTTATTCTATCTATAAATGTACTACCAATACCTATAGCACTTTTTGCTGGATCATATATGCTTCCAGAACCTGCATGAGATACCACTCCACTCTCAGCCATATCTATTGAATGAGATTTTGCTGCATTTTCTAAAACTCTATTCCACTCTAAAGGTGTAGTAGGTGCGGCACATACTGCTCCTCTTGTTCTAATTTGATTAACATAAGATAGCATTTTACCTCTATAAGAGTCTATAGACGACACATTACTGATATTTGGAACACTCTTTTTTAATGTGTTATTAGAAGTAGTACTACTACAGCCACTATTTAATATTAATGCAAAGAAAGAGATTGATAGTAAGATTTTACGCATAGCGGTATCCTTGTTTTTGATATAGAGTAGCATATATTAAAATTTATTAAAGAGAGTTGATAAATAATTTTATTATAAATTAAAATAAATAAGTGTGTAAAAAAGGTAATAAAAAAGTATAAAATATTGCAAAAGAAGTAGAGTTAATTCCCCCTACTTCCTGGTTTTATTGCAGTGCTACCCTCTTTGCACAATGGGCAGTTGTCTGCTTCGTAAATTTCAAATTCAAAATCTGCAAGTGCAAATAGTGGCTTATTTGTTGGAAGTTTACACTCCGCTTTTGGAGTATTCTCTGTACCTTCTCTTTTACAAAATCCTCTATTTGCAAGTGCTGCAAATGCTACGACATCGGCACCTAGAGACTCTATAATTTTAGCAGCCTCTAATGCAGAGCCCCCTGTTGTAATTATATCTTCGCAAATTAAAACTTTTTCGTCTTTAGATACCTCAAAACCGCGTCTTAGCTCCATCTCTCCACCTTTTCGCTCTACAAATATAGAACGAACACCTAAAGCTCTAGCCAACTCATATCCTGCAATTACACCGCCAAGAGCAGGTGCACATACCGTATCTACTTCTACACCAGCATCTTTAATCTGTTTTGCTAAAGCTGTAGCTAATAATTCAGCTCTTTGTGTATCTTCTAAAACTTTTGCACTCTGTAAATAGTTTGGTGAATGGTTGCCACTACTTAATATAAAATGTCCACTAAGTAATGCTCCTGCATCTTTATAAATCTCTTCTATATTCATAATTTACACTTTTAAAATATCGGCTTCTTTGGATTTTAAAGCCTCATCAATTAATGCTGTATGCTCATCTGTTAATTTTTGAATCTTATCTTGAGCTTTTTTAGACTCATCTTCACTAATCTCTTTATCTTTCTCTAATCTTTTAATTTTATTATTGGCATCTTTTCTAACATTTCTCACAGCTACTTTTGCCTTCTCTGCCATCCCTTTAGCTTGTTTTACAATTTGTTCTCTCTGTTCAACAGTCATAGGTGGGAAAAAAAGCTTAATAAAATCGCCATCGTTATTTGGATTAACTCCAATATTCGCTTGTTGAATTGCCTTTTCGATATCTGGAAGTAAGTTCTTCTCCCATGGCGAAATACCTATTGTTGTAGCATCTAAGCTTGTTACACTTGCAACTTGATTAAGTGCTGTAGGAGTTCCATAGTAATCTACTTTTACATGGTCTACAACAGATGTTGTAACTTTACCAGTTCTAAGAGTTGCAAACTCTTTTTTCATAGAGTCAATACTCTTTTTCATATGCTCTGCTGTTTCGTTAAAGATTGCTTCTAACATAAAATATCCTTCGATAAAAATTTAACTATATTTTAACTATATTTTGGTTTAAAGTAGTTTATTTTGGATTTAGAAGATGTGATTAGCCACAGCCAGTGGCTGTAGTGTTACTTAGTTGTATTTGTTTCTGTTTTTTTTGCAGGTGTTGCATTAGTTTTTGCAACAGGTACTGATGGAGCAGCAGTTGTTTTTGGAGCAGGAATAACTTTATCTATAGTTTTTACTGTATCTACTGCACTAGATTTACTATCTTTTGAGTATAAATAACCAAGTGTCAAAGTATTAGCTACAAATAAAAATGCTAACACAAAAGTGATTTTAGTTAAAAATCCTGCTGGACCTTTTGCTCCAAAAAGTGATTCGTTACTTCCACTATATGCACCTAAACCGATGCTTGAACTCTTTTGTAAAAGTACTGCGATTGTAATTAAGATAGCTAAAACTATCTGAACGATAAATAGAGCTGATGTCATGATATTCCTCTGTAATGTAAAGTTTACCCCAAAAAAATTGGATATAATTGGCGCGATTATATCCAAATTAAGCTTTAGGAACTAATTTCAGAATGCGAATAAAAGAACAATTTAGCCAAAATGCCAAAAATTATTATAAATATAGTAAAATTCAACAGCAAGGTGCAGAACTTTTAGTTAATAAATTACCAAAAAAAATTGATACTATTTTAGATATAGGTTGTGGTAATGGTAGGGTTTTTAATGCTATAAATAGTAATAATATAGAATTTAATAAATTTTACGCTGTAGACTTTTCTGAAAATATGTTACAACTACACCCAAAAGGTGAGAGAATAGAGTTAAATATTGCAGATTTTAATTCAGAAGAGTTTATTAAAATATATAGTAAATATAAAATCGATATTGCAATCTCTTCATCAGCGCTACAGTGGGCTAAAGATATAGATAAAACTTTTAAATATATTAGCTCAATAGCCCCAAAATCTGCATTCTTTATCTTTACTTCAGGGACATTTAAGAGTTTGCATAAAATTGCTTCTGTAAAATCTCCAATATATACAATAGATAAAATTTTAAGTGCTTACAGTAATAATTATATCGCAACAGATGTAGAGCGTTTAAATTTTAAACTTGAATTTAATAACACTTTAGATATGCTAAGATACATTAAAAAGAGCGGTGTTAATGGCGGTGGTTTAGGTTTAGACTATAGAGAGATAAAAAGAGTAATGCAAGAGTATAAATTAAACTATTTAGAGTTCGAAGCTCTGCTTTTAATTGGAGATAGTAAATGAAAATAGATGAATATAAAAAGTTAATAATAGAGCATAAATTTTTTGAAGCACATGAAGTATTAGAAGAGTTTTGGTTTCCTCGACGAAAAGATAAATCTAAAGAGGTATTGATTGTAAAAGGTTTCATAAATGCTGCTGTTTCATTTGAATTAAAAAAACGAGGAAGAGAAAAAAATAGCAGAAAAGTTTGGCAAGTCTACTTAAAATTTAGCCAACTTATCGATACATATGATATAGAGTTTAAAGAGTTAAAAATTTTTGTAGAAAAATTTGCTAAAAGCTACCTATAGCGTGCTATAATTACATAAAAATATGGAGATTTAATGAAAAAATTATTATATATTATTTTGCCAATATTGGCAATATTTATTGCTATCTTTGTAGTACTATTTACACCAGCAGGTAGTAATGCAGTTATTAAGCCTATCGTAAATAAAACTTTAGCAAAAAAGATAAAAGAGCCAAAAATTAAGATTATAAAACTAGATAGTAAATATGGTTTTATAAATGTAGATGCGAAAGCAAGTAATGGCGTTGAATTTAATGCAAAAGGCAATATAGATTACTTTAAAAAGAGTTTTGACTTAAAATATAAAGCAGATGCTAATAAAATTAAAGTGCAAAATAGAGAGATAGTTGCAAAAGTAGATATTGCAGGAGAAGCCGTAGGAGATATAAAAGATTTTGGAGTAAATGGTCAAGGTAAAGCTTTTAACTCAGATATAAAATATAAATTTATAATAAAAGATAGTAAAGCCCAAGCCATAGAAGCAAATATTGACAGTGCTAAACTTTCACAAATGTTTGTTATTGCAAGTATAGAGCCTCTTGTTGATGGAGTCGCTTTTGTTAATATTAATATGCCATCATTAGATATTAAAAATCCAAGTGGTTTAGCCAATGTAGAGATAAAAAATGGTAGCTTTAATCGTAAATTAATTAGTAAAAAATTTGGTATTAAATTACTAAAAGATGAAAAATTCACTGCAAAAGTAAAAGCAAATGTTGAGAAAAAATTTATAGTTGGCGATGGAGTCATAAACACAACAACTGCAAAATTAACTATCAACAAAATAACTACAACACTAGATTTTTTAGTTACAAAAGGGTTTTTTACTCTTAATATTGAAAAATTAAACAGACTTAATAGCATTGCAAAACATAAATTAAGGGGTAAATTTATAGCCAATGGGGCATTTTATGTAAATAAAAAGAGAGATATTAAACAGCTCAGTGTAAAAAGCTCAAGTTTTGGTGGAAATTTAAAACTATTTCTATCTAATAATAGCTTAAAAGTGAATTTGAACAAAATATCTATTGTAAAAATAATCTACACTGCTTACCTACCTAAGTATTTAAGTAGCGGGTTAATAAGCGGTATTATCAATGTACCTAATCTAAAAACCCTAAATGGTAATTTTAATTTAAGTAGCAGTGGTAAATTAAACAAAAAAATGTTAAAGATTAAACTACCAAGTTATAGCTATAGATTAAGTACAAAAGGTAGCTTGAAAAATGGAGTAATATATGCCAAAAAGAGTAGTTTAATTACAAATTTTGCTAATCTATTTTTAAGCAATACAAAGTTCTCAATTTTAACAAAAGCATTAAGTACCTCTTTTGTAGCAGATATAAAAGAGTTGGCAGCTTTAAATAAAATAACTGGGCAAAACTTAAGAGGAGCTATTAAATTTAATGGAGAGTTAAAGCAACTTGGCACAACTGTAAATTTAAAAGGAGTCACAAAATCTTTAGGCGGAGTTGTAAAGTTAAATTACAAGCAAAATAGTTTATACGCTAGCTTTAAAAATTTATCGGTTCCAAAAATCTTATATATGCTTAAACAAGCAAAACTTGTAAATAGTGCTATTGTCAATGGTATTGTCAAAATTAATTCTATAAGTACTTTAAATGGCTTATATAGCTTATATAGTAAGGGTTCATTAAATACAGCTGTTTTACAAAAACTTTACAATATAAATCTTGGTAAAAATTTTAGATATATAGTTAATATAAAAAATGGCATTATAAAAAGAGGAGTAGCCAACCTTAAACCAGTTCTCAATACATCAATGGGAAGTGTAAAGTTTAGTAAACTTCTTTACAATACAAAAACTCAAGCAACAAATGGTATATACACCATAAATATTCCAGATTTATCAAAACTAAAACCAATAACGAAACAGAAATTTAATGGTAGCTTATCTGTTCATGGAGATATTAAATATCAAAACAAAGATTTAGTAGTTACAGGAATTGCTAATGAGTTTGGTGGCTCTATAAACTATATTTTACACAATGATAAATTAACATTAGATGCAGCTGGAGTAAGTGTAGTTCAAATAACAAAAATGTTAAACTATCCAGCCTTTTTAGATGCAATTTCAAAAGTTCATTTTGAATATAACTTAAAAAGTAAAAAGGGAAGCTACACAGCCAACCTAAATGATGCAAGATTTTTAAATAGCCAACTTGTAAATGCTCTGAAACAGTATGCAAACTTTGATTTATCAAAAGAGTTATTCTCTAATGCAAAAATTTCAGGAAATATTGATAACTCTACCGTAATATTTAATATAAATAGTTCAAGCAAAAGAACCAAAATAGATATAAAAAATGGTGTAGTAAATACAAAAAATCAAACAATTAATGCAAAAGTACACTTTATCCTTAATGGTAACGATTACCAATTTAAAGTAAAAGGCTCTTTAAGTAAACCACATATTATCCCAGTATTTGGTGGATATATCAAGAATAAAGTTAAGAAAAAAGTTATACAAAAACTATTTGGCAAAGATGCTAATAGCACAAGTATAGAAAAAAATGTTGAGAAAAAAGTTGAAAAGAAGATTAAAAAAGTTTTACCTAAAGAGGTAAAGGGACTGTTTAAAAACTTACTACATCAGTAAAAACCCTACCATATTGATAGGGTTTAGTTTATAACAATTAGTGCCCAAAAGGGCTATTATGTATGAGCCAACCTGACTCTAAACTAATGTTATCAACCACTTATACTACAATTTGCATAACCGCCAACAACTCCTGTTGCTTCCTCTTCATAAGTTGCATCTCGCTCACTTACAACAGTTACATCAAATTCTAAATCTTTACCAGCTAATGGGTGATTATAATCTATTGTAACTTCTTTATCATCAAAAGCTACAACTTTTACCTCTGCTTGATGACCATCTGCACCTTGTCCGTAGAGTGTCATCCCCTCTGTTAAATTAATACCTTCAAACTGCTCTCGTGGGAGCTTTTGAAGACCCTCTTGAGTATACTCGCCATAAGCATCTTTTGCAGGTACTACAATTTTAGCACTATCACCAGCATTCATACCTACAAGTTGTGCCTCTAAACCAGGTATTAATTGCCCCTTGCCTGTGATAAACTCTAGGGGCATTCTACCTTTGCTGCTATCTATAACTTCTGAGCTTCCAACTTCTTTTAACTCATAATCTATAGAAACAACACTATTTGCCTCTTTTATAGCCATTTAATTCCTTTCATAATTTGTATCGCTATTGTATGTAAATTTCCTTAAAGTTAGAGCCTTTTTAAAACTAACATTTCGTTAGCACCTTTTTGAAATTCGTACTTACTTTTTACTATTTGGGTATTAAAGCCTAAACTTTTAAAGTACTCTATTACTTCGTTTATATGGGGTGAACGGTTGTTTTTTAGAGTTACTATTGGGAAGATACGAACCTCTTTGGCAACTCTTAGCATCTCTTCAATAGATTTAATATGAAACTCTAAATCTAAATGCTCGCTATACAAAAATAGCAGATGAGAACTTAGAGCAATATCGAATGTATCATCTTTAAAAGGCAGGCTTGGTAAAGAGGCATCTATGTATCTGCCCTCCTCTTTACCTTCGTTGTAATCCATTAAAAACTCTAACATTGCATTAACTCTTACATTCTCTAAAGCTTCAACACTCTCTATCTCTTTCCATACAAAACTATCTTTATTAGCTTCTACCTGTTCTAAAATATCATCTTTTACCTCATCTATTCTGGCAATAATTTCGCTTTTACTATATTTGTAAAGTGGGTCTATTGATACCACACTTCCACCTTCGCAATCTACCTCTGTATTAAAACTACTTGGTCCATCGCCACAGCCTAAAAACTTTTTATTTACTATATCATCGTGCGTTAAGTTAAATATCTGCATATACTCTTGCATATTTCTACCCCATGGCACTATATTTTTTAACTCCATTTTATACCTCTATCTTATAATTTAACTCTATCTCATCACCACATATTCCTCTAAAGCCAAAGTTTGCTGGCGGTACCTCTATTAAAACTACTTCTAAATCGTTTGGCTTGATAGCTAACTTCTGCTCTACTTGCTCAAAAAGCATCTTAATTAGTCTCTTTTTTGCCTCTACGCTTCGTCCGCTCATTAATGTTATCTCTACTATTGTATACGATAAGCTTTTATTATCTGGAAATATCATATTCTCTCTATCCATCATAAAAAATCGATGAAACCTTTTATCTTTTGGAAACTTTAGTGCTTCTACAACGCAGTAATGAACCACATCGCTAAGTTGATTTTGTATTTTTTGTATAGACTCTTTAAGCCCATATATCTTGACTTGTGCCATATTTATCCTTATGAAAATTTTAATTGATTAATAGTTTGTTTAGCAGTAGACAGGCTTAAAGCCAAGGAGTTAGGAGCTGTTTTGTGTAGTTGTATATTAATGTTCGCATTAGAAATTGTAGCATAAATTAGATATAATTTACCTAGTATGAAATTTATAAAGAATTTATTTAAATATACCCTCTTGGCACTGTTTAGTTTTTTACTGTTTGTTATTGTTAGTGATATATTTTATCCTATCTCTATCTACAAAACAGATGATACCTCTAAAATAGTTTACGATAGCTCTAAAAATTGGCTATATACTACTACAAACAAGAGTCAAAAGTGGCGTTTTAAGCCAGAGTTTAAGCGTATAGACCCACTATATATAAAGATGCTTATAAACTTTGAAGATAAGCGATTTAATAGCCATTTTGGAGTAGATATAGCTGCTTTGCTTCGTGCTTCTTATCAGTTGGCAACTAGAGGGCATATTGTATCTGGTGGTTCTACTTTGACTATGCAAGTTGCTAGACTTTTAGAACCTAAACGCAGAACATTTAGCTCTAAAATAGTAGAGATTATTAGGGCTTTGCAACTTGAGCACCACTACACAAAGAAGCAAATTTTAAATATATACTTAACTTTAGCCCCATATGGTGGCAATGTAGAGGGTATAGAGGCGGCTAGTTGGTACTATTTTGGTAAGCATCCATATGCTCTGAGTGCTAGCGAAGCTGCGATGCTTGTTGCCTTGCCTAAAAATCCAGAGAGTTATCGCCCCGATAAGCACCCAAAAAGAGCAAAAATGGCAAGAGATAGAGTCTTAAAAAAGGCTTACGAATCTGGGATTTTAAGCGACTATATCTATAAACAAGCTTTAAAAGAGCCAATAGCGACAAAGCTATATAAATTCCCAAGATTTGCACCACATTTGGCCTTAAAGTTATTACAAAATAGCTCTAAAACAAAAATCTACACCACAATAGATGGCACACTTCAAAAGCAGTTAGAGCTTTGGGCAAAAGAGCGTGGCAAAAGCTTACCTAATGGCGCGAGTATGGCTATACTTGTTGTAGAAAACTCTAGCTCAAAAATTAGAGCCTATTTAGGAAGCTACAATATGTTTAACTCAAAAATATCTGGCTATATAGATATGACAGATGCCATTCGCTCGCCAGGTTCTGCTCTGAAGCCCTTTATTTATGCTTTAGGCTTCGAGCAACATATAATACACCCACAAACAATCATCTTAGATAAAGAGGTGAGCTTTGGTAGCTACCATCCACACAACTACTCTCGCAAATTCCACGGAGAAGTTACAATAAGCGAAGCGTTAAAAAATTCGCTAAATATTCCTGCGGTAAAGGTTTTGTATCGTGTTGGGGCAGGTGAATTTATAGATAGATTGCAAAAAGTTGTTGGCAAGGTACATATACCTAAAAACAGCGCCACTCTCCCTATTGCTTTAGGTGGACTTGGCATTAGCCTTAAGCAATTAACGCAAGGGTATGTTACACTAGCAAATGGTGGTAGTGCTAAAAGTTTAGCTATCTTAGAGGGTGCGAAACAGCATAAACTACATTTTATTGATAGCAAGAGTGCAAAAACAGTTACAGCAATTTTAAGACAGCTACCACCGCCAGAAAACTATCGAGATAGAACCGATAAAATAGCATACAAAACAGGTACTAGCTACGGCTACCGCGACTTTTGGAGTATGGGGTATAGTAAAAACTACACTATTGGCGTGTGGGTTGGAAAAGCCAATAACCAACCAGTTGTAAAACTATCTGCAAGAGAGATAGCAACCCCTATAATGTTTGAAGCATTTAGTCTAACCGATGCCATCAAAGGGCTAAAACAGTGGAGCTGGAGCAGCAATTTTATAAAAAAGCAAGCCCCAAAAGTGCTTAAGTATTTCGATAAAGAGTTAAAATCGCAAGATAAGTTAAAGTTTCTATACCCAAAAATTAGTGCAAGATACCAGAGTGCTAGTTGCCACAAAGTTACTATTAAAGTCGCAATAGACAATGGCAAAGAGCCCTACTACTTCTATGTAGATGCTAAACCTAAAACCCTAAATTCAAAAAGAGTAAATTTAAAATTGGGCGTAGGTGGGCATACTGTTACAGTATTAGATAGCAGTGGGGAGAGCATTAGCAGAAACATTTGGGTAGATATGCCAGATTGCCAAGAGGAGTAAATATAGGGTAACTCCATTGCAATTATGTTAAGAAATTTACCTCCATAAAACAAAATAAGTTTAAAGAACAAGGCTAAAAGCTTGCCACTGCGTCATTCCCGTGGAAACGGGAATCCACGGTTTAAATTGTCAAAAAAGTTAAATTGCAACTTATAGACAGTTATAATTGTAGATTCCCGTTTTCACGGGAATGACGGCGATGGAAAATTATTAATTTTATTTAGTAATAATTCCATTATATTGCTATATACTCCTTAACTTAATGGTAATACAGGGCGCCTATAGCTATTTATATACTCCTGCACAACCCACCTCGCAAATGGAAAACTGCTTGTAAAAGCGGGGCTTACTGCATTTAAAATGTGCACACTCTTGCTATCGCCCTCTACTACAAAATCTTGCAGTAACTCGTTAGTTTTGGTATTTAATAGTTGCGCCCTAATGCCTGGTTTGCTCCAACTATTAAAGCCACTACTATCTAACTCTTTTACCATAGATTCAGCTAGTGAGACAAAATATTTTTTATTATACTTTTTCATCTCTTCTATGGCTAAATCTCTAAAGCCGAAACTATTTTTTATAAAAAGTTTAGCCTCTGTTGCTAATATATCGGCTAATTCAGCTATATTAAAATTTGCTAAACCTCTGTAATTCTCTCGCCAAAATGCGGGTATTGCTGTTGGTCCTATCTTTATATGCCCATCTACTGTAATTGTATAATGCACACCTAAAAATGGGTTTTTAAGGTTAGGTACTGGGTAGATATTGGTATCTATAAAACTATCGCTCTTGCTATATTGCAAATATATCCCTTTAAATGGCAATATTTTATAATCTCTACTAAAACCAAACTCTTTAGCAATTTTATCTGCATATAATCCTGCACAATTTATTACAAACTTTGCACTATCTTTATACTCTTTGCAGTATGGAGTATTAAATTTAATCTCTACCCCACTAGCAATTAGTTGATTTTTTAAATGTATAAGTATCTCTTTTGGATTAACTGTTGCAGTCGTTGGAGACAGAAGTGCCTCTTTATGTGTCTTTACATTTTTAAAATCTCTATCTAGCCTATCTTGCCCTATTAACTCTACTTCTACGCCATTTGCTACACCTCGTTTATATAGTTCGTGCAGAGTATCTAGTTCATCCTCATCTTTTGCCACAACTACTTTTTTACAGCGATTTATAGCTAAATTATTATCGAGACAATACTTTGTTAATTCGCGGTTGCCATCTCTTGTAAATTTTGCCTTAAGAGATGATGAAGTATAGTAAAAACCTGCATGTAAAACACCGCTATTTCTACCGCTAGAGTGAAATCCGACATCGCTCTCTTTTTCTACTATTAAAATCTTAGCATCAGGATTTTTAAACTTTAACTCTCTAGCAACTGCTAAGCCTATAACACCCGCTCCTATGATTAAATAGTCATACATTTTAAAATCTCCTATAAATTTGCTATAATTATACATAATTTCACCAAAGGACGCTAATGAAAAAGATATATTTTATAACAATAATCGCTGTTTTACTAACAAGTTGTTCTATAAATAATTTATCACTAAAGCATAAAAAAACAGACAACAGTAAATATAAAATACTCTCTAACGAAGGTACTGTATGTCTGCAAAGAGTAAGCAGAAATATACTAAAAGCAACATACTTACCACTAAATAGTACTTGTAAATCATCTTCACAATATAGCTGGCAAATGAACGATATAAACCTAAAAGCAAATGGCTCTGTCGTGGCGATAGAGACTTACTCAATGTATAGAAAAAACAACTCCCAAATTGCAACTGCCGATTGTGGAGGAGCTGGTGTAAGAGTTAAAACAGTTAAAACTGCAAGTACACCAATAATAATTAAATGGGGAGGTACAAATATAACAACTCTCAATAACATAGGAGATAAAAGTTGTTTTAAACGAATCGGTAAAGAAGTTAAAAAAGTAGATAGAGCTATATAGTTTTTACTCTACTTAATTCTAAAAAAAGCAGAACTTTACCTCTTCTGCTCAACTCTTAATATTGTCTGAATATTTGCTCTCTCTAAATCGCTCATCTGCTTGTCTATAATTTCGCTTGCTGTTATATTTGGGTTGGGTTTATACCAAGGCATATTAGAGTATATTTTTCTTAATTTTTCATCTTTAAAGGTTAAGCCATATCTTGCAATTAAAGAGTTTCTAAGTACTCTTAAATCCTCTTTGCTATACTTTTTTAAGTCATCTTCACTTAATTGGCGCACCTTTACTCTATAGAAATCAGACAGCGTTAAACTACCCCCACATCGCTTTTTCTCTTCGTTTAGCAGTGCTAGCACATTTTTCTTTTGTAATGGAGTTAGCTTTGCATATGCAACACTGCCACTACTTATGCTTGGCTTGTACCAATCAAATTTACTAAATAGTTTATATAGAGCTGGGTTAGTTTTTGAAAAATCTAACCCAGCTTGTGCAAAAATTCCATTTCTTAGCCTGTTTAAATCAACCACACTGTATCTATTTAAATCTCCAACACCATGACTCATAAGAGCAGTATAGTCGCTACTTGAGAGCTTATTAGTAGACTCTATTGTATTATTTTCAGTTGCATTATTCTCACTTTTTGATGGAGCAACTGTTATATCACTAGCATTTTTTATCTCTAAAGCTCTTGGACTAAATTGACTAAATGCTCTATATCTTGGTTTATACATATCCTCTATTAGTGCTGGTGGATAAGCAAATTTACCTAGCGTTACAGCTCTTGCTATGTATGCAACTTTAAACTCTGTTTTACCCTCTAGCTTAATTGCGGCTGCGTATCTGTCGTCTCTATAAGCTGCATGCTCTAGGGCACTTCTATCTTTTAGCCACTTTAATGCAGATAATTCATCTACACCACTAATATCTGGATTCTCTAGCTCAAAACCTGATGGCAAGAAATCTATAACTAGCGGTCTATTTATGGCACTATCTTCCACCTTTCCACTAATTACAACAACAACTCGTCTATTTTTGGCAATTTGAGTAGGTTCTAATATTTTACCATCTATAGAATAGATAGTTTTATAAATACTAAAGCCTTTATTATAAGCTTGATTATAACTCTTTGGTGTAGGTGTACCTATAAAGCTTAAGTTGTACCAAATACTCTCTTTACCGCTGTTTGTAATAGTTGGTATTTTATCTAAAGAGTTAGCCTCTATTACAAAGTTTTTAGCAGAGTTGTATGGCTTACTGTTTACTACTATATTTAATTTACTTGGTCTAATCTGCATTACATTAACAGCTCTTAAAATTTGGCTCATCTCTTGTGTACTTAAGTATTTTTTATCTTTTAAATCTAAGGCTAAATCTGCATATAGAGATTGTGCTATATTATCAAACTTCGCCTCTTTTGCTAAAACAACAAGTGCAGCTTTATCTCTTAAAACTCCTCCATAATTAGAGTAGCTACCAGAAACACCTAAGCTTTTTTGTGCGAGTTTAAATATCTCTTTTGCTTTTTTATTCTCGCCAACTATTGCTAGCGCAGTTGCTAAATGCCCCCAAGCAAAGCCCGATTTTATAAGAGAGTGTTTGTCATTTACATGATGCATTATATCGCTTATCAATACTTTACCATTTCTTGCTAAAACATATAGTGCGTAAGCATCTGCCTCTTGTTTTTCTTGTTTATTACTCCATTTATATAGGCTATTTTGTAGCCACTTTAAACCTTCGTTTATATTTTTATCCGGAATATTGTAGCCATTAGCTTTTGCTCTTGTTAAAAAATCTAGCACATAGGCACTAACCCAAGTTGAAGCCTTACTCTCATACCAAAGCCCAAATGAGCCATCTATTTTTTGTAGATTAAGTAGACGCTCGATTGCACTATTTACCCTCTCTTTGCTAAACTCATCTTTAGCATTAACATAAGGAAATGCCCTGCTAGTTGTCTGTTCAGCACATCTACAACAATAACTTGTTAGCTCATTCTCTATAGATTTTTTATCAATTAAAGGCGAAGCTGACACTGTTAATCTAAGCTTGCTAATATTTTGCCAATTCTCTTTAGATATTAAACTTTTGGCATCTAAACTTGCTCCCTTATCTAATATCTTAACACGACGTGCAAATGTCTGTGGATAAGGGCTTCTAACCGCCAAGCCAAACTCTCGACTTGCCAATCTTTTACCATTTTTATAAACACTTAATGTTATATTCCCATCTTCTAGTTTAATCGCCTTTATTGGTACTGCTTTTAAGAAGCTACTCTTACCATCGTAATTAAACTCTATACTATTTTCCTCAGCTTTAACACCACCGCTTGTATCTACTTTTAAAATATATTTACCTGGCTTTATAACTTCGTTATCAAACTTAGCACTTAGCATAATATTGGCACTATCACCATTTGCTAAAAAGCGTGGCATATAAGCCTCTAGCGAGATTGGGTCTTTAACAATAGTTACACTATCGCTACTGCCAACACCTTTTTTACCCCAAGCAACAGCCATAACTTTTAAGCTACCTTGAAAAGAAGGAATATCAAACTCTGCCACAGCTTTACCATCTCTAAACATTAACGGCTTACTAATTAAAGCTACTACTTCTCTTTTATTAGTTGTTACATCTTCGTTTAAGTTATCTTGTAATTCCCCATCTGCACCAACTTCAAACTCGCCATGCTCACCTGTTACTTTGATTAAATCAGAATAGACATCTCTTATCATAATGCCTAACTTCTTCTGACCCCAAAAATATTTTGCAGGATTAGGAGTTTTATATTTGGTCATATTTAAAACCCCTTTATCAACCACTGCAACTACTGCATAAGCTTTATCTTTTAAATTAGTGGCATTTAAAGTAACTTTTAATTTAGAGTTAGACTCTATCTTTTTAGGAGTATTAACTTTAAGCTCTATATATTTACTAGCGTCATGAACCGCAATATGTGCAACACCTATAGCACGGCTTGCCCCTCTCTTTTTATCTTGGGCTCTAAATTCACTTGCTAATACATATACGCTACTACCCCACTCTGGCTTAATTTTAAACTCTACCTTTAATGGCACACCCTCTTTTGCTTGCAACTCTCTTGACTCAATAATCCTATTGTTTGCAATATTCACAATTAACGGACCGCTAAACTTTGGTGTAATATTAACTTTTAGTGTATCATTTGGCTTATAAACTTTTTTGTTAATAGCAATAGGTAATCTATCTGGCGAAGCTTTGCTAGATAACTCTTCGTACCCTACACTAAATCGATAACTACTTACTATGCCTCTATCGTCGCTAATCTCTATGCGGTAACTACCCCAATCGAGCTTATCTATAGTTAAAGGTGTTGGGTGTGCTTGCAAGTTTAAATCGCCTTTGCTAACTTCGTAACTATCATTGTACGTTACATAGTAATCCCAAGTATCATCTTCGTTATTGTAGCTCCAATTCCACTCTCGCTCCTCCTCTACAACTCTATAGTGAACTTTAGCACTAACCGCTTTGCTATTTTTTACATAAACAACATTAAAACTAGGCTTCAAATTTAAATCTACAGCATCATACTTAAAGTTCGGCTTTATACCAATATAGCCATATTTATCGTTATAGAATATATTAAATCCATTCTCTACAGGGCGCCCACCAGGCTCATTAACCGAAATCTTAACATATGCACTAACTGGCAAAGTTGTCTTAGCAGGAGTTTTTAGCTTTAGAGGCAACTCTATTGTGCCATTTTTATCACCAGTGAAACTATCTTCTAAAGCGTAATCATTGCTAAATGTATCTTCTACTCTACCAAATTGGTATCCTTTAAACTCTTTAAATGGAGTCTTGCTGGCATGCAGTATTACTTTAAAATCTCCACTAGGCATTGGCATACTATCACCAGTTAAATACTTTGCAACAGCTTTTACTAAATTGT
Source organism: Campylobacteraceae bacterium (assembly GCA_027024155.1). Classification (GTDB taxonomy): domain Bacteria; phylum Campylobacterota; class Campylobacteria; order Campylobacterales; family Sulfurovaceae; genus JAADEQ01. The sequence goes on along the minus strand of JALVTE010000121.1, from coordinate 128,872 downwards.
TACTATTTGGCTTGAGCTCTTTTGGCTTATCTTTTATAATAACTTCTATTTTTGGAGGTACAAAATCTTCTACAAGAAAGTTTAAATTTGCTATTTCATTTTCATTACCTGCATATGCAGAAATTATATATCTTCCAGTCTCTCCACTTTTTGGTATTTTAAATTCACCACCTATATAACCCAATTCATCAGTTGTAACAGTTTTACTCTCTAACGCTACACCCCTCGAATCCCATATTTTAATAATAAGCTTTAAATCTTTAGCTACTTTGCCATAGCTATCTCTAACCAATAGGTTATAAGCAACTCTCTCTCCTGGTTTAAAAATTCCTCTATTGCTAAATATAAAGCCATCGTAACCCTTTGGAGGCTCTCTTCCTGCTACACCTCTATCGGTTAAATCTAGCGGAGATTGAGAAAGATTTAAAACTGTAAAATCACCATTCTCTCCATATGCATATATCGCCTTAGGTGCAAGACCTAATTCGCCATTTAAGAGTGCCGATTTAAAAAATGCGTAGCCATCTTTTGTAATACTCTTAGCTAAAACTTCATTATTTTTAGATACTAACTCAAGCTTTACACCACTATATTTACTAGCATTTGATAAATGTTTTGCATATATATGCATTCCCTTATCGCCCTGCATAGTAAATAAGCCAATATCTGAAACCATAAACCATTGAGTAACACTATTCCACTCATTAACTGTACCATCAGAATTGATAGTAGTCGCAGCTAATATATAAACCCCAGCGTCAAGCTTTTTTATATATTTACCTACTGGAATAGCTGTTACTTTAGCGATATTCTCTTTATAGTTTCTAATCGGTAGTAATTTTTTCCATAAAAAGTAACCATTTTGGTTTTTAATATCTTCTAACTTATAACTGGCTATCTCTTTAATTAAACCATATCTATTAACTGCACCAATTAAATTGTTTCGGTTTATTCTATATAAACTTACCTCTAACTTTTTAACATTTGTAGTCTCTATAGGAATTGCAATATCACCTTTTGCAGGCAAAATATATCCACCACCCTTAAAAGAGAAACTAGGCTCTAAGTCACCTGTTTTTTTAGTAAAGGTATATGTTTTATCTAATCCAATTTTACCTAAAGGTATAGATTTATCTATTGTTATAGTATACTCAGTTTGTGGTTTTAAACCCTTAATACAAATTTCATCATAAGAGAGTCTAACTTTAAAGTACTGCATAGGTAGAATTTTAATATAAGGCTTTGCAAGTTCAGAATTTGTAGCATTAAAATATCTATCTACTTTGGCACAAATAGATACATCGTTAGTGTTACTTCTTGTATAAGTTTTCTCTATATGTAGACTCTTAATAGCAGCACTACTAGTTATTGTAAAAAATAGTATTAATAGTATAATATATCGCTTAATCATAAAATTGCCTTTGGATAGATAATATTCCTACATTATAACAAGTAATTGTGATTAAGCTATTATAAAATGACAATATAATATAGAGTATTTTTATAATAAAAAAATTAAAAGTATTAACTTCAGTTATTGAATAAGTCTAATAAGGTGTAGCATCTATATAACCGTGTGCTTGTCTTTCTATTACCTCCACAATGCCAGCTTGAACAAATGTTATATCATCAATAAAATCTTTCTTTTTCCAACCCATTGTTTGCATAGTATTAATACAGCCTATAAACTCTACATCATACTCCATTAGCGAGCGAATTCTCTTTAGGGTATTTTTATCATAATCTTTTTTAAGTACTCTCATACCTGGACCGTAAGCTATTACAACAACTTTAAGCCCTTCATCTGGATACTCTTTTAAAATATTATATATAGTCCCTAATAAGTGATTTGCGTAGTGAATATCTTTATTGTTAAGTTTCATAATAATTTTTCTTGGATTATCAAAACTTGGTTTTGGGTCTTTAAAATTATATTTTCCAAAGAGTAAAAATGGGCTTATTAGTAGAAGCAAAAAGAGTCGTCTCATGCAATATCCTTTTGTTTTAGAAGAGTGGCACTGTCGCCTTTATTTATTATACCACTTTTAAGAACTCTACAATATATTCCACGGTGTTTAACTATCAATTTAGGTAAATCTTTGTGATACTGTTTCAAGTGACTACAGAGTGTACAAGCAGTTGTTATCTCTAAAATAGCTTCGCCTATTGCTAATTTTGCTCCAATATCTAAAGTATGTGGGTCAAAATCTAACAATATATTTTCACCAAGTGCAACTTCTGGCATTTCAATACCGGCTTCTTTTGCCATTGTATATGCTTTTGTGCCTACAATCATTACACTTCTATGTATCTTTTTTGGATTACCTGCAAACTTATCATCAATAACACCAAAATTCTCTTTTAACTCTATACTATCTCGAGATTCTCTTATGCCACTTGTTCCTGTAGGTGCAATATATAAGTTTAATGTTTTACCTAATATCAACTAAATATCTCCTAAATAAAATTTACAATATAAACATATATTTATATAATAAATCTTACTTCCCAGCAGGGGTCAGACGTTGAATATACACTTTTTACAAAAAGTGTATATTCAACGTCTGACCCTATACCATCGCCATCTACCAAGAGCCTAAGCTCTTAGCACTGAACGATACCTTTATTATTTTTAAGTCCAATAATTTCTGGAGTATCAACTTTAAGGTCTTTAATGTGTTTAACATTTTTAAGGTAATTCTCAACTGTTTCCCATACAGGCTCACCTGGAGCTTTAGAATTAACAGTTGACCAACCAGCAACTTTATAGCTTTTACTAGCATCAAGTGGTTTACCATCTTGCATTCTAATATTACTAATTCTCTTACCAATCTTTTGAGTTGGGTCAATAGTATAAGATAAACCACCAGTTCTAACCATATCTCCACCCTGCTGATAGAATGGGTCTGGGTTAAATAGGTTATCTGCAACATCTTCTAAGATATCTTTGATATTCTTACCTTTAATCTCTTTTACATAAGTCTCTGGGTAAGTCATAGCAGTTTGTGTTGCTAAATCATCAAATGTAATCTTATCACCAGCCATTACGGTTGTACCCCATCTAAATCCTGGAGATAGAGAAACATCAGCACCTTTAACATGGCGAAGTGCATCACAAATAATTTGGTCAAAACTTCCGTTAAAGTTACCTCTTCTAAATAGTGTTACATCAGTTGTAGCAATTACTCTTTCTAAATCTTTTTTGTACGGAGCTCTTACCTTCTCGATGTATGCTTTCATCTCTTTATCTTCTGGCACTACATCTGGAAAAATTGGAAGTAGCGTAAATTTAAAGTCAGCAATTTTACCATCTTTAATATCTAAGTCTAGTACATTTAAAAACTTACCATTACTACCTGCGTTACATACGTGAGTTACCCCACCTTTGTTTTTAACAGGTACTGCTTCTGGAACGCCATCGTGAGTGTGTCCTCCCATGATAAAGTCGATACCACTAACAACTTGTGCCATCTTCTTATCAACATCATAACCGTTATGAGAGATAACAATAATTGCATCTGGCTTCTCTTTTTTCTTGATTTGATCAACAAGAGTTTGCATATCATCAGCTTTAATACCAAATGTCCAATCTGGAATAAATCTCTTAGGGTTTGCAATAGTTGTATATGGGAATGCTTGTCCAATTACAGCAACATTTGCTTTGCCTAGTTTTTTCATAACATATGGCTTAAATAGTCTTCCACTATCTTCATCATATGCTGGAGAGCCATCCATTAGTGCATCTTCTTTTACAAAAACATTTTGTGCAATAAAGTCTGCATTTAAATGCTTAATATTATCCAGAATCTCTTTTTCTGTATATGTAAACTCCCAGTGTCCGGTACACACATCTACACCTAAAAGGTTCATTGCACCTACCATATCTTTACCACGAGTTTGTAAAGCAGTCCAGCTACCTTGCCATGTATCTCCACCATCTAAGAATAGAGTCTTATCTTTACCAAACTCTCCTCGTAAATGATCAACAATAGTTTTTAAGTGTGCAAAACCACCTACTCTACCTATTGCTTTAGCATGTTTTTCAAAATCTACACATGTAAATGCATAAGTTAATCTATCATTATTTTTAATATGGAAATAGTCTAAAAAATATTTACCAACAACATGTGGTGGTACATTTTTATTACCAAATAGACCAATATTTACACTTGGTTCTCTAAAGTAAACTGGCATTAACTGTGCATGACTATCTGTCATATGTAAAATTCTTGCATTTCCAAATGGCTTAAGTTTATAATAATCTTTTATACCGCCTTCTGGAGATAATCTCATGTGAGAATTAGCGAAAATAGGCGTACTACCTAAAGCAGCCATCATATACATAAATTCTCTTCTACCTAATCCACTCATTTTTTTCCTTTAAAATTTATAACCATCGCCTGGCACAGCTAAACGCCATGTCTTATCCGCTTCTTTATGTAACTGTAGTGCTCTAACTGCAAAAGTACAAGTTCTCCAAGCTGCATAATCTAAAGGAAATTTTTTAACTTTATCCTTCTTTTTCACAGTATATTTGATTACAACTTCTTTCTTTTTAGCTTTGATAGCCTCTTCTACAGCTTTTACATAAAGTTTGTTTCTAATGCCAAGTCTTTTAAACTCAACACCTAACTTTATTGCTTCTGGGTTAAACTTTTTAGCAACTGCTAAAACTTTAGCAGCACCATTTGCTTTTACATCACAAACTTTTTTTACATCTAACTTTGCTGCATCTTCAACTAAACCAGCAGAGGCTATTGAAAGACCCAAAACTGATGCTAATAATATCTTTTTCATATTCAGCCCCTTTACTTTCTGATATCTGGACCATCAACTGGTAGTCCATTTGACATATAACCCATAAAGTAGATCAACTCTTTAGTCCAAGTACTACCTGGCTTATGTGGTGTTTCACCCTGGTTTTTATTACAACCCTTGATACGACGCTCTAGTGTACCTAAACCTTGCCACTTAAGTCTATATACAGGGAAATGAGTTGTATGACCAAATAAAGGAGAGAGTATGTCATTTCTAACTCTCTGTCCAGCACCCTGAACATGGCAAGTTGCACATGAAAGTTCTAAATAACCTCTTTGAGTATAATACTCTTTTTTACCTCTCTCATATGCTGCTGCTGCCTCTTTAGAGTTAATAACAACATTGATTTTTTTACCTTTCTCTTTAGAAGCATTTGCAAAATAAGCCTCTAAATCTGCTGTTTTACCTTTTGTGAGTTTCCACCCTTTTTGCTTATTATCTTTTGCACAAGAGACAATAGCATCACTAATAGTAACAACACCTTTACCCTTTACAAACTTTGGATAATCACCAGCTATTGCCGGATTAGGAAAACACTTTTTCATTCCAGGAGTTTTTTCGTAAAGTTCTTTACCGTTATCTATATTATCTTCAAATGGTGGCATATCCATCATTTCATCATGTTGAGCTCTTCCACCTTTATCAAAAGCATATGAACCTAATCTAAATTCATCACCTTTAATGCCCCATTTGAAATTGTTATCTAACTCATCTTTTGTTGAGTAAGGAAAATATGTAGAAGCATTTTTTCTATCTGCAAATTTCTTTTCGAAATATGCTTGTAGTGCTTTTCTATCTTTATCAGCTTGTGTACTAAAGCTATTTGCACTTAAAAGTGCAAATGAACCAAGTAGTAAAGAAGCTATTATCTTTTTTTTCATTTTTAATCCTTTCTACCTGTTACGGCATATATACAAAAAGAAATTACTTAATTTTTGCTTTTTTGCTCTTTGTATTACCTTTTAAATCTACCCAACTAAGCTCAAGCTCTTTACCAGCTTCGCCTTTGAATTGGAATTTAATATATGGATTTTTTGATAAGAATTGGCTAGTTGAAGCCTCATATACATCTTTACCATCAACTTTACCATTAATATAAACGATAAAGTTTGCCTCTTTACCTTTTTTCTTAGCTACATCATAACTTAACATTGGATGCTTCATCATTGCTTTTACAGTTACTACACCATCTTTTGCTTTTGCTTTAATTCTCATTTTTTTACCTTTCTTCTTATAACTTTTAAACTATTTTTATCAACTCTTATGAGCAACTCTTTTTAACTTCTATGCGTAAACTCTAATCCTTGGTGGATAGAATCAACCACCACATCCACCAGCTGTTACTTTAACTGTTTTTTGAGCTTTATATAACTTTCCATCAACTTCAGCAACAACAACTACTGTACCAGTCTTTTTAAGTTTAATTCTTACAGAATAGTTAGGTATACCAACTTCTGGAATATCCCAAATAGCAACTAATGCTTCAGGGTCAGCACTTTGGAAAAGAGCAACTCTAGTAGCTTTTTCTAAAGAAAAGCTTACAGGCACAACTGCACCGTTTTCTGCAATATCTGGAGCTTTTAACTTAATTTTTCCATCTTCTGTTTTATCACTTCCAAATACAGCTTTAATTGCCTCATTTACTCCTGATAAATCATCTGCTTTATCTTTGTTCTTAATAGTCCATACTTTTGGTAACTCTTTTCTATAGTTCTTAGCCATTGCTGAAACCGGTGCTAGAGAAATAGCTGCCGCTCCTAAACCTAAACCTAAAAATTTTCTTCTTTCCATTTTGTTTCCTTTCTGTTTTTATTTAATTGTTTTTAAAAAAGCAACTACTGCTTTAATCTGATGATCATCTAACACACCATTTTTTCCAAATGCTGGCATTGCAGAAATTGGATTTGTTGTATATGGGTCATATACTTTATCATACAACGCTTTCTCTGGCCAAGCAGATAAACCTTGCAATTTTGGTCCAAGACTTCCTGGTCCATCTAATTTTACACCATTTGCTGCATGGCAAGCTAAACAGTTACCGATTTTTTTAGTTTTGAAGATTTTTTCACCCTCTTTAACTAAATCGCTACCTGCATATACAATACCACTAGCCATAACAGCTAATGCTGCGATTTTGAATATCTTTTTCATTATCCATCCCCTTTCGTTTTGATAGGACGCTATTTGGGCAAAGCCCTAATAGCTACGCTGACGCTGAGTCCACCTCGGCGGTGAGCCCACGCAACTTGTCGCTTTTTGAGTTTCTTTTGTAAGAAACTCTTTGATAGGACGCTATTTGGGCAAAGCCCTAAGCTTAGCTGACGCTGAGTCCTTCTCGTCGATAAACTCATGCGACTTGTCGCTATATTATTCCTTAATATGGAACTTATATTATAGTAAAGTCTTTTTAAATAAACTTTACTTTATTTAGATTTACTCACCATATAATCTACGATACCTTTTATATCAGCATCTGGCAAGTTTGTACCACCTTTAGGAGGCATACCTTGGAAACCTTTTAAAGCGTGTTTGTAAAGTGTATCTTTACCTTGCTTGATTCTAGCTGCCCATGCCTCTTTATCCCCTGGTACTGGTGCAATAGCTTTATTACCATGGCATGCCTTACAGTTTGTTTCAAACATTTTTGCATATTTGTTATCAGCTGCTCCACCTGCTTTAACTTTTGGTAAATCTCTCTTTTCAGATAATGGAGGCTTGATACCCTCATCTAGTGTATGTTTAATTCTAATAACCTTACCAGGTTTACAATTTTTCATACATCTAACTGTTTGAGTACCATAGTTACTAGCTTTACTTAGGTACTTTTTCATATTATCTGCACCATTTTTAGCATTAACATCTGGGTAGAAACCATTTACATTTGGCATAACTACTGTCATTAACTTCTTCTTATCAAGTACAGTATCGTCATCTAAATCTTCACCACCTACTTGAATATCATTAAGCGATAAAAGATATGCAACGATTGCATAAGTTTGGTCATTAGTTAAACTCATAGGATGAGGGAATGGCATACCAGTCTTTACATACCAAAATAGTGTAGATGCATATGGCCAGTAACTACCAATAGTTTTTACTGGTGGCTCATCTCCATTTTCTGGGTTGATTAATTGGTTTTTAAGTGACCCTTGTCCACCTGCTAAAACAGGATAACCTTTTCCACCTGCACCAAAGTCACCGTGACACATAATACAGTTTTTGCTATATAACTCTTCACCCTCTGCAACTGTACCTTTACCCTCTGGTAAACCTTTCCAATCATATCTTACATCAATATTATTAAATTTAATTTCATCTGGTGTAGCTTTTTTACCATAACCAAATTTTTTAATTTTTGATGTCTGCTCATTTACTTTATATACACCAGCATATACACCTTTTTCTACTTTGTATTCAGTAGCAGCGTCTATAGCTCTTACTTTTGGAGCTTTAACTTTTACATCTTTTTCACCCGCAACAGCAGATACAGAAAAAGATATTGCAATAGCGGCAAATACAGAAATCTTTTTATTTAATTTAAGCATTTTTTGCCCCCTTTTGCATTTTTTCTATAGCTTTTTTCTCTTTTTCGTAATCACGAACTTGTACATTATGTACTTCACCATTTGCTTTAACTTCCCAAGATACGATAGCATTTCTGTGGTAGATACCCTCTACTCCCATTTTACTTACCTCTTGTGTAATTGTAGGCTGAACAAATCCTGCATCGTCATAAGCTCTTGAGCTTAATACTATAGGCTTTCCATCCCACTTATAGATATAACTAAATCTAGTCCAAGCTTTTGGAAGAACTAAACCTTTTAAGTTAGCCTCTACCCAATTCTTACCGCCATCAAAGCTAATATCTACACCTTTAATAGTACCTTCACCAGACCAAGCTAAACCTTGTATCTCTACAATATCACCCTTCTTAAGGTCTGTCCAAGGCTTATCTGGACATGGGCTAGTAATTACAGAGTTTACTTCCATTGGCCAGAAGAATTGTACTGCTTTACCTGTAGGAGTTAGCATTGTATACTTAGAAGTCTCCTCTTTTGCATGCCATGGTTTATCGCCAAATTTAAGACGCTTAAGCCATTTAACATTTAAGTTACCTTCCCAACCTGGAACAAGTAATCTTACTGGATAACCCTGCTCTGGTCTTAAAGCCTCACCATTTTGAGCCCATACTACCATTGCATCATCCATAATCTTTTCGATTGGAATAGTTCTACCCATATGAGAATCATCACTTCCCTCAGCTAAAACCCATTTTGCATTTGGCTTAACACCTACATCTTTAAGTAGAGTAGAAAGTTTAACACCTGTCCACTCAGCTTGAGACATCATACCCTTCATAAATTGAAGTGTATCAAATTGTGGTGCTCTCCATTCAGTAGAACCGTTTGCAGGACACTCAATAAAGTGAATTCTTGACTCACTAGGGTATCTTTTTAACTGTTCTAGTGTTAGCACTAATGGTTTCTCTACTAAGCCATGAATAATAAGTCTATACTCATTAGGATCAATAATTGCAACACCACCATGACATCTACTAAAAAATAGTCCATTTGGTGTAATTATTCCATCTAGATCCTGAATTGGACACATAGCAACAGAAGCATACATATCTCCTGAAGATAATAATTCGTGTACTCTTCTCTCCACATTATGTTCGTAAGGAGATGGCATTCCATATGGATCAGCATCTACAGGTCTACCAAGTTTCTTACCCCACTCTGGTTCTTTCATAAGTGCTGGGTCATCCTTGGCACTTAATCCAACCGGAACCAAAGCGCCCGCCGCAACAACAGAAGCGGCTACATTTTTCAAAAAGCCTCTTCTATCTGCAGTTGTATTATTTGTATTTTGTTTCAAATCGTGTAACCTCCGAAATAAAGATTTGTATTACAATAATATCAGCAAGAGAGTAAATATAACTTTAAACTATACACAAGTGCATTAATTTTTTTTATATGTTACTATTAGCTACACATTATACTCTATTATTAATATAAATTATTTAATATGATTATCAGTTTTATTAATTGATCTACATCAATTATTCTTTAGAGATTAATTGCTATAAGAGTATTTCTTTGATACAAAAGAAAAAAAGCTTTAGTAAGCTGAATTTGATGGAATGCTGTATAAACAAAAAACCTTAGCTATTTTTAGGCTTTTGAAGATAGGAAACTCCGTCGAACTCAGGTTAATATTTGGGTTTAAGACAAATCTTAAGAAAAATCTATATACTCCAAGAAAAAGGAGAAAGTATGAAAGCAAATACAATAACAAAAGAGAGTATAGACAAATTGGTTGAAACATTCTATCCAACAATACTAGCCGACGAAATAACAGCACCATTTTTTGTTGCAAAAATAGGAGCTGATATAAACAGTCCAGAGTGGCAAGCACACTTAGAGCTATTAAGCAATTTCTGGGCAATGCAAGCGTTAGGTGATTTAAGCTACAGTGGTTCACCCCTAGCACCACACTTTGGATTAGAGGGTTTAGATAAAAAGGCTTTTGATAGATGGTTAGAACTATTCGAAATAGCGATAGATAAAGTTTACGAACCAAACGCCGGAGCATTTTTTAAAGAGAGAAGCCAAATGATTGGCAGAAATTTTATGATAAATTTAGGAATTAGCTAAGATATCAATAGAAATATTAACACAACTATTACAAGTTGTGTTAATATATTTTCTATACAAAGCTTTTTTTATACTTTCTATGTCTTTTAGTATATTTTGCCTCTTTTATAATTTTTAATACCCTAGTTATCTTTTTAAGCCTTTTTAGTTTATCTCTTTTATTTATTTTAGATGCTAAAATTTTTCTTTTTTTAATATAGTTCTCTCTTAATATTCTATTTAATTTTCTATACGAAAATTTAGAGTAATATCTTATTAATTTCATTTTATTAGATACTATATGGCGATTATATCTAGCTTTTTTTCTTCTCTTTACTAAATGTTTTTTAATTCTCTTTTTCAATGCCAAATCTCTTTTGAGCTTATTCTTCTCTTTTGCCATTGCCATATGGTGTGCTTTAGATAATCTCTGTAATTCTTTACTTAATTTAGCTAAATATTTATGCTCTTTCTTATATGAAGTATTATATTTTTTATAAAAATATTTTGTCATATAAAATGGTGAGCGGTGCTTTCTTGATACATGCTTTGTCTGTTTACCTTTAATAATTACTCTTGTACCTATATCTGCCCACTTAAATAACTCTTGAGCAAATCCATTTTTTAGCCTAACACAACCGTGAGATGCTGGACGATTTGGAACATACCCTAAATGTAAAGCTATACCACTCCATGTTAATCTAAGCATATAAGGCATTTCTGCCCCACCAGTTGGCTTTGGCCACTCATTAGAGATATGAAACTTCTCTTTTGCTAATACTCTATATCTTCCTTGTGGAGTTTTAAACTCTTCTCTTCCCGAAGATATCCACCCTTTTAATACTAATTTATTATTTTCATATGCATAAGCTTCTTGTTTTGCTAAATTTACAACTATCTTTTTTTCTATACCTTTTGATGATGCTATTGCCGTAGATAGTAAGAGTATTACTATAATTTTTAAGAAAAATTTCATTTGCCAACCCTTTCCCCTATAAGTTCAGTTGTAAATATATCATATTGAAATATAATTTATCTATTATATGACAATATTTTATATTAATGCTCTATTTAAATAACTGAAGTTAATTAAGAAATCTAATCATTAGCAAATCTAATAAATTTAGCGAAAACTGCTAAATTATACTTTTTGCCTTCGTGGCTCTTTCTCATAGCTTTTGTAATGTAGTAAACTATACTTTTATGCGTTGATTGGTGAGAAAATTTCTGTAACTCTAACCACTCATATAGTGTGGCTGGGGCATCTTGATATACTCCGCCTGTTCCATTAATATAGTTAGCAAAAGTTGTATCTTTTATGAGAGCTCCAACAGTAAAAGTATTAGCAAGGTAAGTTAATCTCTTTTTAGTCCATCTTTTCTGACTGTTTCGCTCTATTTTTGCATCGTACAAAGAGACAACAAACTCCGCCAAGCGTGCCCCATGTGTTAAATCTTCTATTCTATCTGATGTTTCAGGATTAATATCTGTATGCCAATAGTACCAAACTAAATATTTATCTCTACTAGATTTCGTTTTTAAATGCATATTTTTCCAAATATAATTACTAACTTTTAAAATAGTATTTTTATACTCTTGAGTACTTTTTCCATCAGCACGACTCGCTCTATATAACTCAATAAGAGGCTCTGCAATAATTACAGTCCAATTAATTGGTGCTTCAATTTTAGATAGTTTATCGCCATCTTCATAATAATTATTTGGATAAGAGTAGCAAGTACCAAAAGTAGCATCTTTATAGCGTATAATTTTTTTAAAAGGTTTTTGCATTGCATAGAGCTTTGCTACCATTTTATAATATCTATTAGCATCTACTCCAAATTCTTTATTAAGATATTTATTCTCTTTTACTATTCTAGCAAATGCAGCAAGAGGATAAGCATATAATGCATTTGTAAGCATATCGGAATATCGCTCTTTTTTATTCAAACCATATCGATACTCTCTTGTTCCCCAACCAGATAAAACACTATTTACTCTATCATCTTTTCGATTTGTTAAGATATCATTACCATCTGCTACTATTTTAAGTAACTCATTTAAATTTCTTAAAATCTTAATATTATGAGTAGCTTCATACATATCTATATATGCCCTTAAATACGCACCTCTATCCCAGCCACTAGGATGATTATCTACTCCAAAATTATTTATAAAATAGTTATTTTTTAAATCTTTGTGTTGTTGTAAAAACCAAGTTATATCTTGTTTTGAAATATTGTGTATACTCGCTTTTTTATTACTTGCTGAATATAAAAAAGATATAACAATAAGTATTATAAATATAAGTCTCATCTCATTAACCTCTTTTAAGTATAGCAAAATTAATCCATCTTATTTCATAAATAGACTACTTTTTAATTTTCTGTTATAATTTTACAAAAAAAGAGAAATTTATGAAAAGAGTTGCACTTTTTATTCCGTGTTTTGTAGACACTGTTTATCCGCGTGTTGGAGTTGCCACTTTAAGAATTTTACAAAAGGAAGGTTTTGAAGTAATATATCCTAAAAATCAAACCTGCTGTGGGCAACCATTTTTTAACTCTGGCTTTGTAAAAGAGGCAAAAGAGTTAGCTGAGAAATTTTATAATGACTTTAAAGATTACGACTATATTGTAGCCCCAAGTGCTAGCTGTATCTCAATGGTAAAACACCACTACAAGGATTTATTAGATGCTGATAAATTTAGAGAAATAAACAAGAAAAGTTTTGAGATTTGCGAATTTTTACACGATATTGTAAAAATAAAGAGTTTAAATGTCTCGTTTAATCACACTATTGCCCTTCATCAAAGTTGCCACGGGCTTAGAGAGTTGGAACTTGCAACCCCTAGCGAACTTAATTTGCCATACCAAAATAAGATAGAAAATTTATTAAATCTTGTAGATGGGTTAGAGATTCTACCACTAGCTAACGCTCAAGAGTGCTGTGGTTTTGGCGGTACATTTAGTATAAACGAAAGCGAAGTATCTAAAAAGATGGGGCAGGATAAGTTAGCAAACTTTAAAGCTAGTGGGGCTGAGTATTTAGTTGGTTATGATAACTCTTGTTTAATGCATTTAGCATCACTAGAGCCAGAGCTTAAAACTCTACATGTAATCGAAATATTAGCCGGAGTCGCTGATGAGAGTTTTTAATGATGATAAATGGCTTAATGAGTCTCTTAACTTTGTACGCCACAAGAGAGATTTAGCTTCTAAAAAACTTGATAATTGGGAGTATTTAAGAGAAGTGGCATCCAATATTAAAGCTCATACAATTACCCACCTAGATAGTTATTTAGAGGAGTTTGAAGCTAAAGCCCTAGCAAATGGTATAAAAGTTCACTGGGCTGTAGATGCAAAAGAGCATAACAAAATTGTAGAATCTATCTTAAAAAAGCATAATGCTAAAAAGATAGTAAAGAGTAAGTCTATGCTAACAGAGGAGTGCGAGCTAAACCCATACTTAGAAAATCGTGGTTACGAAGTTATCGATACCGATTTGGGTGAGCGTATAGTTCAGCTTGCTAAGCAGAGACCATCTCATATTGTACTGCCTGCAATTCATCTTAAAAAAGAGCAAGTAGCCACTATATTTAATGAACAAAACAGCGACCCCACTTACCTAACCAATATAGCAAGAGTACGACTTAGAGAGCATTTTGAAAGTTGTGATGCCGCAATTACAGGTGTAAACTTTGCAGTTGCTAGCGAAGGGGCTTTTGTAGTTTGCACAAACGAAGGTAATGCCGATTTGGGTACTAGCTTGGCAAATGTGCATATTGCTGTTATGGGTATTGAAAAAATTATACCAAATATGCAGGATTTAGGAGTTTTTTTAACACTCCTTGCTCGCAGTGCTACGGGGCAAGATATTACAACCTATAGCTCTATATTTAAAAAGCCAAGCAGAGGTAAAGAGATACATTTAATAATTGTAGATAATGGACGAAGCCAAATGTTAGGAGACGAAAAGTTTGAAGGTGCTCTAAAGTGCATTCGCTGTGGAGCCTGTATGAACACTTGCCCCGTATTTAGACGCGTTGGTGGGCATGAGTATAACTATGTAATTCCAGGACCAATAGGTAGCAACCTTGGCTCTAGCAGAGATATAAAAGAGTATGGTAAGTTAGCCTTTGCCTCTACACTTTGTGGAAGTTGCACAGCTGTATGCCCTGTAAAGATTAATTTACACGAACAACTTGTAGCATACAGAGGGGTTTACAAATCTCAAGTAAAAGAGAGTAAAGATAGATACTATAAATTGACAGCTAAAATATTAACAAAGCCAAGAGTTTATAGAAGCTTAATTAAGCTTGCTAAATATATGCCACACTGGCTATACAGAGGGGTTTGGGGTAAAGGTAGAGTAGCACCAAAATTAGCCAAAAAAAGTTTTAAGGATTATTATGAGTCGCTCTAAAATTTTAAAAAGTATAAAACAAAATATTAACAGTAGAGTTGATAGAGAGTTTACTACTTATAATATAGAGAGTATTGACAACTTAGTTGATAGATTTATTGACTCTTTAAAAAGAGCTGGAGGAGAGATAGTAGATACTATAGATGGCTTTGAAATAGTGCTTAATGCAAAATTTGCAGTAGCTCAAAATGGAGCCTGTTTTCTTAACAATGAGATTGACAGAAAAGTTTATAGTTACTATGAAAGCATTGTTATACTACTTGACAAAACAAAAATAGTAGCGACAATGAAAGAGGCTATGGGGTTGGTAGAAATTGACGACTTTGCAATCTTTATGAGTGGACCATCCAAAACAGCAGATATAGAGCAGAGCTTAGTTATTGGAGCACACGGAGCAAAACGACTTGGGGTAAAATTGATATGAGTAATTGTATAAAAAATGACAAACTTGACAATAGCTATTGTCGCAATATCGTAAATGGTAAAACTAAAGCAAAAAGTGCACTAGAGCTTATGCAAAGCAGATACTACGCATACAAAACTGTAAACTTAGAGTATATTCAAAAGACACAGATTGACAACTGGAGTAAAGCCCAGTTAGAAGAGGTAGAACATTGGGCTAAAAATAGTTTTTGGCAACATTTAGAGATTATAAATTACAGTGAAACAGAAGTAGAGTTTAAGGCTTACTATATTTATGAAGGTAGACAAGAGTTAATTCACGAGTTGTCTACATTTGTAAAACAATACGATAGCTGGCTTTACAAAAGTGGTAAACACTATAATAGCAAAGCTAATATAGCTAGAAATAGTAAATGTATTTGTGGTAGTGGTAAAAAGTATAAACAGTGCTGTTTAAAATTACTTATATAATTGTCTATTTTAGATTAACAATTTTTGGGTTAAAAAATTAATATGCTTTTACCATCATTCTTATAAAAGTAAAAACTATGAAAAAACTTAGAAAACTATGGAAATAAATTCTTAATAACTACAGTTAGCATTAAGAAAGTAAAGTTCTAAAAATATCCTAAAAAACAACTCACTATTTTATGTCAAATCATACACAAAAACTGTTTGTTATCACTTTTATGTTCTATTTAATAAACTTTTATATCAGTTATCAATAAAAAATATTCCATTATCTCGATATATCTATCTTTTGAAAATAAAATTTATAACATATTGAAAGATTACTCATTTTATGCCACATCTTAACTGTAAACTTTTAATTATTTTATTTAGGAGAAGATATGAAAAAATTAAATTATAAAAATATAGGATTATCGATTATTTCGATACTATCTTTAACATTTACATCTGCTATTGCTGGAGATGATGCAAATGATTGCTATGCACCATACAAAGAACATATTGTTCAGTATGCTGACGAACATAATCCTGAGAATCATATAATAACTATCAATTATGACACTATGCAGTTACTAAATTTAGAGCCTGTTGAAGGCTCTACAAATCACCACGCAGACCCAATGGGAACTTTAAGTGGTGCCAACTATATGATGCTTGTTGCAAAGGGCTCTTACTTTACAACGGTTTGGGATATTAAGAGCGATACCTTTATTAAAAAGATTAATTTACCTTTTAGACCCCGTTCATCAGATGCTTACAATAAAAAGCATAATTTAATTTTATTAAATTCAAGAGATAGACCAGCTGCAGTATTAATAGATGCACAAAAATTAAAAATGGTAGGTAGAGCAGGCTTTAATATTAGATGTAATCACTACGAAGCTGACCCAATAGAATCTAATGTACTATTATATTCAGATAAAGAAAATTTTGACCCTAACTTTAAGTGCTATGCACCAGATTATGGAGGAGACCAAATATCTGGACATCCATTATGGCTAAGTAGTAATGAATTTATAATTATAGATAGAGCAAATAGAGCAATACATGTGTACAAAATCGAAAAAGAAGATGATTTATACAGTACAAAATTGCTACAAACAATAAGAACAAACTCTTCTATGCATCAAATGATACCAAGAGATAAAAACAATCCACATAATAAAATTTTCTTTGGTATGACAGAGGGGAATAAAGATTTAAATATAGCACCTCGTGTATATAAATTTAAATTAAAGCATGGACTATTAAAAATTGTAGGAATTGCAGAGTTTGACAAAGGGAAAATAGAGGGAATGTTTGGTCATAATTTATATATTTCACCAAATAAAAAATATCTATATGCTCCTGTAGCAGCACACTATATTTTAGGAAAAAATATAGCAAACTATAGCGACAGAAAAAGAATTTTAAAATTCTTTAATAAAATTAAACACAGAAGACACTATAGCAGAGCATTTAAATTATTTGTAGAATGGAAAGGTATCTCTTATTATCAAAATATATTTAAAGAGTTTAAAAAGCAAGGCGAAGTATTCGTAATTAGAACGAAAAATATGAAAGTTAAAAAAGTTATTCAAGCTGGCTATGGGGCTGGGCACGTAGCGTTTTCTAAACAGAAACATTTAGCTATTGTAACTAACCACTTAGATAATTTTGTAACTATCATAGATACAAAACATAAAAAATTTGTTAAAAATATTCCTTTAGATTTTGAAAGAGAAGGCATTTTTAACTTAACTCAATCACATATGCAACATGTTAGCGAAGATGGAGAATACTATTATAATTTCTGGACTGATGGTGGTAGATTTTTTAGAATTAACTTAGATACATTAGAGTTAGATGGAAGTATTTATACAGGCGGTGTTCCAATTCAAGGTAACTTTTATAAAGAGGTTAATACAACTTGCGATATCCCAACACCAGACACTGATGACGGCTTTGGCGAACTATTTGAAGATACACCTAATTTAAATGATGTAAGCAAAGATATGTTTGCAACTGGTACAATTTACAAAAAAATATTTAGAAAAAGATTCAGAAGATTCCATAAATGGTTCAATAGAGATGATGATTAATCTGTATAAAATATGGAGCTAAAATTACTTGCTCCCTATAATAAATAGACTTTAAATATCTAAATCTTTTATTTTATATCTCAATACAGCTCCATTATCATCTGCAAAGAAGATATTATTATCTTTATCAAATGCCACGCCCTCTTGGGCGAATTCTGGGAGTTCTATCTCTTGCTCTATCTCCTTTGTCTTTATATTGTAAATATATAGGGCATCGTTTGTATCTGAAACAATATAGAGCTTTTTATTTTCATATGTAAGCCCCGAAGAGTCTATAATGCCATGGTCTATTACCCTCTTAACCTCTGCACAGTCTCCATCAAGCTTAACAACTAATAGTTTTGAATCCTCCTCATTTTTTGCCTGAATAGAGAGATAGTATCGCTTTTTGATTTTTGTAAGCCCTTCTATGCCATGTTTATTAGTTATTTTGTAACCATCACCTTTTAACTCGAAAAATTTTGTATCTAAAGTATCTCTATCTACTTGCAATAAGCCTTCACCCTCTACAGCAAGCATTAATTTATTGTCTTCACACACTACACCCTCAAAGTCGTAATCTCCAAGCTCATGAGTATCTAAAATTTTACCTTTGGAATTGATTTCATAAAATGAGCCCTCATCGCTAACAACAATTAGAGTATCTGTATTATTGCAGTATGAAATTCCCGAAGCCTCAGGTATGTTTGCAATCAAATGATTCTCTTCTGAACTATCTAAGCTTGAACTATTTACAATATTACATGCAACAAATCCTAATACACAGATGCCAATAAACAGTACTCTTAGAGTAATTTGTTTCATTTTTTATTACCTTTTGGTTTTTTATAGGGCATCTCTAATAATATCACATATTATTTACCAACCGCATATATATATCAATAGTTGATATATAGACTAAAAACAGCCTGCAAAATATAAATATCTGCTATACTTGCATTCAAATTAAATATTAGGTTATATATGTCATTTACTACATTGGGGCTTAGCGAACCCATTTTAAAAGCTATCGCTAAAACTGGTTATACAAAGCCAACTCCTATTCAAGAGAGAGCTATTCCACTGATTTTACAGAGAAAAGATGTTTTAGCAGCAGCTCAAACAGGTACAGGAAAGACGGCTGGGTTTACTCTGCCTATGTTAGAGAATTTAGAGATGAGCAAGCCTACAAACAGTAAGCAAAAAAAGCCACATATTCGTGCACTTATCTTAACGCCAACAAGGGAACTTGCAGCACAAGTTGGAGAAAATGTAGCTACATATTCTGAATTTTTACCATACAAATCGGCTATTGTTTTTGGTGGTGTTAGCATAAACCGACAAATTGGAACTATTAGAAGAGGTGTCGATATTCTAATTGCAACTCCTGGTAGATTGCTAGATTTAATTTCGCAAAAAGTTGTAGATTTAACAAAAGTCGAAATTTTAGTACTAGACGAAGCCGATAGAATGTTAGATATGGGGTTTATTAATGATATTAAAAAAATTATTAAAATTGTTCCAAAAAACAGACAAACTCTACTTTTTTCAGCAACATTTTCTAAAGAGATAAAAGCATTAGCATCGGGTTTTCAAGTAGACCCAAGCTTGGTAGAGGTAGCAGCACAAAACAGCACATCTGAACGAGTTAAACAAATTGTTCACCCCGTAGATAAAGTTAAAAAAAGAGCTCTACTTTGCAAGCTAATTAAAGATGGTTCATGGCAACAAGTATTAGTATTTACTCGCACAAAACATGGAGCAAACAAACTTAGCCAATACTTAGCTGAACAAGGTATATCTTCGGCTACAATTCATGGAAATAAGAGCCAAAGTGCAAGAAGCAAGGCGTTGGCAAACTTTAAAGCGAAACAAGTGCAAGTACTTGTTGCAACAGATATTGCAGCTAGAGGACTCGATATAGATATGCTACCGCATGTTGTAAATTTCGAGCTACCAAATGTACCCGAAGATTATGTACACAGAATTGGAAGAACAGGAAGAGCTGGTAGAGCTGGCGAAGCTGTATCTCTAGTTTGTGTGGATGAAAAAGATTTCTTAAGAAATATAGAACGCCTAACTTCACAAAAGATTAAAAAAGTAGTAATCGAAGGCTTCGAAGTAGACCCAAGTATTAAAGCCGAACCTATAAATATGGGTGGCAGAGGCAACCGAAATCAGCCTAAAAAATCTGCTAGTAAAAAGAGAGATGGCAACTCTAATAGAGTACAAAAACCTAGAAATCGTAGTAGGAATAGAGCTTATTAGAAATAAAAATTAATAACCGAAGTTACTAATACTAAAATTCTTTAAACTCTAAAGAGATACCATTTACGCAGTGGCGGGTCATTTTAGGGGTAAAGCCTTCGCCTTCGAAAACATGTCCTAAGTGGGCACCACAAGTTGCGCATACTATCTCTACTCGTCTGCCGTCTGCATCAGGGACTCTTTTTACTGCACCCTCTATCTCTTCATCAAAACTTGGCCAGCCAGTTCCTGAATTAAACTTTGCGCTACTTTTAAACAGTGGGCTTTTGCATAGTTTACAGATAAATACTCCATCTCTTTTTTCTTCTAAAAGAGGCGAGCTAAATGGAGCTTCGGTGGCTTTATTTACTATTACTGCTTGCTCAAAATCTGTTAAATTTTCTATATCTTTTTGAAATTTTTCACCTATATTATCTTTCATAATTAAACCCTTTTAATTTAAAACATTCCTCCTGTATTTTTTACAGGTATTTTGCTTCTATTATCTTCTCTCTTTTTTATTTTCTTCTTTTTTGGCTTAGGCTTTGGAGGTGCTTTTATACCTTGCAATAAAAAACTATAAGGCTCTTTATTAGCCTCTTGTATCACTGCTAAAATATTACTTTTACTTCTTGTGATATCAAATACTCTAACGCCTTTTAAGACTCTATCTATCTCTACATTATCTTCTAAGCCTAATGGCAGTCTATAGCCATTACCCTCGATTCTAACCAAAGTATCATCCTCTTTAAGAACAAGCCAACAAACTTTAGCAACGCCTAACTCATACAGAGAATTTCTAGTAGATTCAATACATAGAGTATCTCTCTCGCCTTTTTTTAAAGTAATATTGCCATCACTACTTAAAATATCATTATACAAAACCATAATAACGCGGTCATTATCTATGCTTTTATCTAAATTCTTTTTTATAATATCTACAGAGCGTCTTTGAGTATCTAGCACTCCATAAAGTCCTATCAATACAATAGATAGCAGTGTTATAGCTATTAAAATTTCTATTAGAGTAAAGGCTGGTCTATTCTTTTTAAACATTAGCCATCCATAATACCGACTCTTAAAGCCTCTTCGTAACTTGTTAAGCCACTTTTCATCATATCTTTTAACTTATCGGCTATTGTCTTCATACCCTGTTTTTTAAGTATTTCTCTAATCTCATGGTCGTTTAAACCCTTTTTCATATACTCTTTTACATCATCATTCATAATAAATAGTTCGCCTACTGCTTGTCTTCCATTATAACCAGTAAAATCGCACTGTCTACACCCAACTGCTTGATAGTATATACTTCTTTCGTCTAACTCTAAATCTTTTAATACATTTTCTGGTAAAAGAGTTGGCACTTTACAGTGGTCACAAAGTTTTCGAACAAGTCTTTGTGCAAGTACCCCAATTAGTGTAGAGCTTAATAGATAATCTTCTATTCCCATATCCATTAAACGAGTAAGTGAAGATGTAGCATCGTTTGTGTGCAAAGTAGAGAGCAGTAAGTGCCCTGTTAATGCTGCTTGCATAGCAATTTCTGCTGTTTCACTATCTCGAATCTCTCCAACCATTACAACATCTGGGTCTTGTCTTAAAATAGAGCGAAGCCCCGCAGCAAATGTAAGCCCTACTTTATCGTTTACTTGAATCTGATTTACATGGTCAGCATTGTACTCTACTGGGTCTTCTACAGTAATAATATTCTTATCTGGCGAAGCAATATACTGTAAAAATGAATGCAATGTGGTAGATTTACCAGAACCTGTTGGTCCAGTTACCAAAATCATACCATGAGAGTGATTTAATAATTTATAAAATGCTTTTGTTGTCTCTTCTGCAAAACCTAACTCTTCAAGTGTAGGAATACTCTCGCTCTGCATCAAAATACGCATAACAACACGCTCGCCATAATAGGTAGGAAGTACCGAAACCCTAACATCTAATGTTTTGCCAGATATCGAAACTTGAGTTCTGCCATCTTGCGGTATTCTCTTTTCCGAAATATCCAAATTAGAGATAACTTTAATACGGTTAATAACCAAATTTGCAACACTCTTTTCTAAATCTAAATGCTTTTTAAGTGCGCCATCCACTCTCAGGCGAACTTCGCCCCTTCTTTCGTGAATTTCTATATGAATATCACTCGCACCCTTCTTAATCGCTTGGAAAAATAGAGAGTTTACAAGTTTAATAATAGGAGCAGACTCTTCGCTACTAAGTAAGTTTTGAGAATTTTGAATAAACTCTAATAGTTCACTCTCTGCCTCTATAAGCTCGTCTGATGCACTACTTTGCATCTTTTCAAATTCACTACTTGTTTGAATCTCTAAAAATTTATTATGCAGTCTCTCGTAACTTTCGTCATCGAGCATATACATTTTGTAATCATTACCAATTCTTGCCTTATGGTTCATAGCCCCTGCTAAATTATCTTTAGATAAAATAGCAACTTTCTCTTTGCCTACTGTTGCAAAGAGTAATCCATGTTTTAAGGCTTGGCGATAATCTATACCATCTTCGATTAATGGCTCTAAGTTTACATGCTCTAATATAGGTAACTGCATCTGCACTCCTTATGGTCGAGTTCTTAAAACATCAAGTGGGTCTCTATGTGTACTCTTTGCTCGTGTTTGAACAGGAACAGTATATTTACTGCTTGGTGGTGTATCTTCTACTATTCCGGCCCTTTCTGCTAACTTTTGTCGTATATATTTACTATATTTAGCACCTATACTATCTAGCTCACCCAAAAACTCTCTAAGTTTTGTTAAGTCGCTACTTTTTCTAACAATATATGGAGTTAAATAGATAACAACATTAATCTTACTTTCACTATAACTTGTAGAGGTAAATAGTGAACCAATAATAGGGATATCTCCTAAAATTGGTATTTTACTCACGCTTTTACCACCACTACTCTTCATCAATCCACCTAAAATAATAGTTTGTGCATTATTCACAATGGCACTTGTTGTAACTTTTCTCTTTGTAGTTGTTGGTCTATCGGCTGCACTTCCCGAACCTGGAACAACATCTTCTATAGTTGCTTCTACCTGAAGGGCTACTTTAGAGTTACTAGATAATCTTGGTTTAACCTTCAAAGAGATACCAATATCTTCACGGCTATACTTGTTTCTTACAACTGCATCTTTAGTATCACCCACAGATGAACTAACCAATATAGAGCGAGTCTCACCCACATAAATCTCTGCATCTTGATTATTCGAGCAAAGAACTGATGGTTCACTTAGTGTATGTGCTGCACCATTTTGTTGCAGTAAATCCATCTTAATTCCTATTGCAAACAACTCTTTAATGCTATTTCCAAAACTAAATGGATTATTTGTAATGGTATTACCGTTACTGTCTGTCGTTTGAGTACTTAAAAAACCTAATAAATTTCTACTAACCATAAGAGTAGGTGCCCCCATATTACCAGCCAAACTAAAGAGTCCTCTAGTCGTTATTTTACCACCTTCAAAGCCATATTTAAGCCCAACATTTCTAGCTTTTGCAACATTTATCTCTACTATTCTTGCTTTTACATACACTTGAGGTTTAGCAACATCTATTTTTTTAATTACTGCACGAATATTTTTAATTTGGTCTGGAGTTGCTAGTACAATAAGAGCATTTCTCTCTTTATCCGCTACAACCATTGCCTTTGTAGCTTTAGATTTTTTAGCAGCAGCTTTTTTTAAAGGAGATGTAGGCATATTATTCATTTGTGCAACAAGTTTAGACATAATCTTTTCCATATCTTCAACATTAGAGTTTTTCAGTGGAATTACATACATCTTTTGCTCAATAGATTCACCCTTTACATCTAAATTTTCAACATATTTAAGCAATTTATCTACATTTGTCTTTTTACCTACTAAAATAATTGTATTTGCTGCATCATCTTTAAGTACACCAACCTTTTCACTCTGAATAGTTTGAGGAAAAAGTAATTTAGACATATTCAAAACATTTTGATAAACATCTTTTACAGCAGCATTTTTAAGTTTAATTATAGTTGTACCACGACGCCCACTTGCTTCTATATCTTCTATCAACTTCTTTACTGCCTTTAAAGTTCTAGGATAAGCAGTTACTGCTAACATATTATTAGCCCTAAACGAAATAACCTTTGCATTTCTATGAAGAAGAGGTCTTATTTTTGCACGAATTACAGCAGCATTAGAGTACTTCAAAGGAAACAAAACTGTCTTCATTGTATTACCAGATACATTTTTACTTACATCTAATCCAGAGCCAGCAGCATCAGAAGCTTTAACAACTTCTAAAAAATCACCATGATCAACAAGAGCATACCCCTTACTACCTAAAATAGAGTTAGCTAGAGAGAAAAGAGAACTTCTCTTAATTTTATTATTATTAGTTACGAAATCAACTTTTCCATTTAATTGACCATCGATAAGAACATTTTTACCTGTATATTTACCAATTAATTGTACAAATTGTTTAAGTGGCATATTTTTAAAATTAACATTTATCATATCATCCTTTGCCACTGCTGTTGATGATAAAACTAATGCTACTGCTAATGTTTTTATTATAATCTTAACGAACTTCATACTCTAACTCCTTAATTTCGTTTCCGCGTTTAACTGTTAATGTTGCTGCTGTAATTGAATCTAAATTATTAAAAAACTCTAATGGTACCCTAAAGTTATCTAGTGGTTCTCCATTAATTGCTGTAATAATATCACCTCTTTTAACTCCTAATTTATCAAAATCGCTACCTTTTTTTACATATCTAATTTTAAAACCATTTAATTTTCCATTATCCATATAGGGAACAACACCTATATTTTGTCGAATGGCATTTATATTTGTTTTATATTTATTAAATAAATTTTTAGGGATATATGTTGTATCACCCTCTTTCTCTATCTTATTATTTTTAATAGCAGGTTTAACTTGACTACTAATACTAGCTACACTATTTACTCGCGTATTAGAACTTTTTGTACCTTCTTTATATAAATCTAATTTGTACTCTTTTTTATTCTTCGTAAATATAGCATAAGTTGGATATACTTTAGTAACTATATACCCCTCTACGCCCTCTCCTACTGTTAGTACATAATTTTTGCCTAAATACTCTAATGCAACTATCTTTTTATCAACTCCATCATATATACCTGTCAATATAAATTTATTAAACTTTTCTGGTTTTGGCTTTTTTACAACATTTCTCTTTACTGTTTTAGTTTTAGTTTTTATAACTTTTGGTAAATCTTTTTTAGATGCTAAAGAGTAGTGGTAATATAGAGGTTTTAAGCCATTGCTACTCTCTATATCTTCGCCTTTTTTAGGTAGTTTAGTAAACTCCAAAGCAACCCACGAAGCTTTAGCAATTAATAAGCCAGCTACTATAGAAGCTAAAAGAGTGTAAGTACTTTTTTTAGAATTTTGACTCATAATACCACCCTTTATCACCTTTCTTTAAATATCTCTTAATAGAGTTTATATCTTTTGACTTAATAATATCTATATGCACTACTCTACTCTTTAAATTTGCATATCCATTAGCAATTCCAAAGCTTCCTTGCGCATCTATTTTTACTCTGTATGGTTGTAAAATAGATTGATTAAGTTTAAGTTTTGTTATATTTATATTCAAAAACTTCTTTGCTTCATTAATAAGTTCAACCCCATCTGCATCTATTTTATTAATAAACAGTAGTGGCATTATCTCTACTTTAGAAGCTCTTACTACTCCTAATCCTTGTAAATATACAACAGGATGCAAAATATTTAAAGATAACAATTTATCATCTAATTTCTCATTACCAATTACAATACCATACTGCTTTAACTGTTTCTCTCCATAATAATATAGCTGACTTTTTGGCATAAACAAAACAACACCAATTAAGAGTGCAACAGTAAATAGTATTATATTTTTTACCACACGCATAGGCACTCCATAGAATAGTTTTCTCCACTTCTTAAGATTTTTAAACTCTTAAACTGTATAGGTTGCATCGCCAATTTTGTTAAAATTTTATTTAACTCTTTGTCTGTTAAATTTTTAAAGCTTAATGTAGCTTTAGAGCGTTTAACAGAAATTCCTGCTTTCTTGCTACTTGGCACAGTTTGTAAAATAGTATTAATCTTCTTAATCTCGCCCTTAGCCTTCCATAGTCTCTGTAAAGATGCTACAGTTGTTATCTCTTTTACTTCAGTTTTAGCCTCTTGTAGACTCTTTTCATAACTTCTCTTCATTGTAACACTATAAAATATAGAACCTATTAAAAGTAGCAATCCAATAGCTAGAGCAATTATATTTTTGCTTACATTCATTTAATTGCCCCCTCTACTGTTATGCTATTACCACTCTGCTTAATCTTTAACTTAGCCGAAGAAGCAATAGATTTAAATCTTTTTAACTCTTTACTATCTACACTATAGTTAGCAGATATCGTGTTATCTTTTAACTCCAGTGAGTTTAAAAGTGTTTTTTTACTACTTAATTGGCTAAAAAGATCAATTTTTTCTCTTATTGCTCTCTGCTTTTTCTCTATTTTACTATATTTTCCCTTTATGCTATCACGAGTTATTTTACTTTGTAGTTGTGGATATTTAGTAAATAGTTCCTCTATTTTAGCGTCGTTTTGTTTAATAGCTTTGCTATATCCAAACCCTTCAACTATAAATGCAACGCCCAAAAGCGCTAATAGGACCGAAGCTACAATAGCACTCTTACTTAACTCACCACTACCACTACTCCCCACCTTAGAAGAGGGTTTAAATTTAACTGCTTTTTTAGGTCTGAGTTTATTGGTAAATTTAGCATATTTTTCACTACTTAACATTTTTCTAGGAACAATAGTAGCAAAACCATCTATTAAAGTAAGAGCATAATACTCATCAATACCGATAGGTAGTTTCTCCAACACAGGTTTTAGCTGGTCTGCAAAGTATATATTTCCTATTTTATTAGCACTTATACGACAACAACCATTCAAAAAACTCTCTATCTCTTTTGGTCTATATGCAAAAAAGAGCCATGCATCTGCATCTTTTTGGACTACATATTCATATCCATATTCACTAGGCAATAAATCTTCTAAAATAGAAGGTGCTAATTTCTTAGCTTGAAATGCATACTTTACAGGCAACTGCTCTCTTTTTACAATATAAAATTGAGGAGAAAGAAGCAAATCATATCTATTGGCTTTTTTAACCTCTTTAAGATTATTGTGTAAAAGTATTAACTGACCGTTACTATTGATTAAACTCAAACCCTTCTACCTTTCCATTAATATATCTAAACTTTAAAGAGTAACTACCCTTTCCAAATGTATAGCTTGCACTACATTCCATAGCTACAACAGCTTTTTTTGCAAATATATCTGAGTTGTAAAGTTCCATATCTGCTCCATTATCATATAAAAACTTCTTTAAGTGCCCACTTTTAAAGTTCTCTTCTACAATTTGTTCATCTATTCCAAAAATAATAGATACAAGTTTAGCACTTAAAAAGTTACCATCTATCTCTTTATACCCTTCGCCAAAGCTATAATAACTCTTCCAAGGAACTTTATAAACATTTTCATCACCCTCTTTTAAGTAGTAGTCGTCTAAGATTTTTTTAAACTCTACCCAAGATAGATAATCTTTGCGTCTTTTTAATCTAGCCTCTTTACCAAAATTATAAGAATATTTACTATCAAGAGCTTCTGAAATCATAGATTTTAATCTCTCGGTATCTTTTAACCTACTCTGTACACCTATATCTTCTATAATTGCCGAAGCAATATTGTATCGACTCTGCATAGAAGCTCCGCCATTGCTTTTAAGCCAAGTTATTGGCACAGCAGCTCTCGAAGCAGTACAAGCAGCCAAAAGGCTAAAAGGACCTTTGCTCTCTTTTATCGTAATAGGTATATTGTAAATATTTTTCAAAGTCCCAATACTTGGACTTTTTCCTACATACCTACTTACAGCATTTGAGACATCTGCATAAATTAAATTAGCCTCAATAAGAGCCGATTTATCTTGAGCTTTAGCTCTTGCTTCATTCAAATATCCAAATACTATTCCGATAAGAGCTATCAGGGCAACAATAACAGCTAAAGTAATAAATAGTGTAATTGCAGGACGCTTTTTAACCATTTTCAAGCTCTTTTCAAGTAAAATAATCCGATAACTTTACTACATAGTTTAGATGTACACTAAACAATGGTGGTAAAATCATAGTTCATATGAACTAATATTATAACAGTAAAACTTTAAAAAGGATAAAGATTATGAAAAATAGTATCAAAAATAGTCGAAAAAAACTTAGAGGGGCATTTACGCTACTAGAATTACTTGTAGTTATTATGATTTTAAGTTTATTGATGTTTTTTGTTGTACCTAAAGTAATGAACACTAAAGTAAAAGCAGAAAGAGATATGGTGTGCAACCAAATGGGATCTATAGCACACACTTTAGATATGTTTAAAATGGATAATGGAATGTATCCAGAAACCGAAGAGGGATTAAAAGCTTTAGTTTCAAATCCAGATAGCGATAAATATCCAGCTTATGCAAATGGTGGATATATAAAAAAGGTACCAAAAGATTCTTGGAAACAACCATTCCAATATATCAAAACAGATAATGGCTTTGATTTAATTAGCTTTGGACCAGACAGAAAAGAGGGTGGAACTGGAGATAACGCAGATATTAAATACTCAAACTGTGATAAATAAAAGTGCCTTAGGTGATAGAAATGAGCTACTCTAAACTTAAAAGTTTATTCTCATCACCTAAATCTAAAAGAGCGGCATTTACGCTAATAGAGCTCTTAGTTACTATTTTTTTAATGACTCTATTAACTTATTTCGTTTTCTCTAAACCAAGAATTGAAACTAAAGCAAAAGTCGAAGTAAATGCTACAACTTTGCCAAATTATTTACAAAAAAATCTTAATGGAAATGGAGAGGTGGTCTGTACAAATAAGTGCAAAGATTGCTACTATATAACAAACTCTGCTAAAGCTCAAAATGCCCCAATGCCACTAATGCTAAATGTAAAAGCCGAATACATATTAGATAAAAATGGTAATCCACAAAAGATAGAGTTAGGCAGATATAAAGATAAAAAAGTATGCCTTCGTTTTAGACACTATCAAAATGGCTCAATTTCACAAGTTATATTAGATTTAGGAGATAAATTCCTATTTTTACCATCATATTTTGGAGATGGTAAACTATTTAACTCACTAAATGATGCAGCAGATTGGTGGAGCAAAGATAGCCAAAATAGCTTAAGAAGCCGTGGAGAATGGTATTGATTATTGGGTAGTTGATGGTTAATAGTTTATGGTTGAAAATTAAAGGAAAAAAATGAAAAAAGGGTTTACCTTAATAGAGATAATAGTATCTGTAATAATTATCGCCATTGTTACGCTAACACTAGCAAAAATCAATAAACAAAATGAAAAAATGGTAAACTATATAAACTTAAGAAATAAAAACGAATTAAGCAATACACTCTTCTTGTCAACAGAAGCAACAAAGTATAATAAAAGTGAAAAAGATGCCTATACCCTCTTGTCAAAAATGGGTATAAAGAACTCTAAAACAAGAGCTTACTTAAAAAAATTAAAAAGAAAAATATACATTCAAGAAGATATCCCAACACAAAAAATGGTAGTCCCAGTAAAATTAAATGCCATAATGCTAAAAAGCAAATTCTCTACCAGATACTACCGATTTGAACCATAAAAATAAAAAGCAAGCTTTAAAATTAAAATTCATAAAACATAACTAAACTAATTAAATATTATAATAAATTAAGCTGATATTAAATATAATTAACATATCTAATATAAGGAGAAAGAATGACACTAAAAAGAGTAATTACTACTAGTGTAGCGACATTTATACTAATAGGCTGTGGAGGCGGTGGCAATAGCGCCTCAACGAATAATAATTCAAATACAAATACACCACCTGCACAAAATAAAAAACTAACAAGTGGAAAAGTTTCAGATGGTTATATAGCTGGAGCTAATGTATTAGTTGATATTAATGTAACTACTAAAGGTGCATACGATAGTGGAGATTTCAATACAACAACTAATGCTAGCGGAGATTTCAATATTTCATCAACTTTATCTGTACCAAAAGGAACTATTGTTTATGCAACAGGTGGTAAAATTGTCTCTACTGGTCAAGATTTTAACGGAACACTAAAAGGTGTTTTTGATGGAGAAAAAAACTCAATCGTACTTTCTCCTATTACAACAATGGTTGCTACTCTAGTAGCTAATGGGAACACACCAAAACAAGCAAAAGAGAAAGTTGCAACTGCTCTTAATATTCCAACAAATAAAGTAGATGCAGATCCAGTAACTGATATAGATGCACTTAAAGGTGTTCAAAAAGTTGTAGCTATTGCTAAAGTTCTTCAGGCAGATAGCAATACAAGTGTAAGCAATATTATTGAGAATATTGCGACCCATTTAAATAGTGACAATAACTTAACACAAGCTGTTGAAAAGACAACAGATGATGCCAACTTAAGCAAAGCTGCAATAGAAACTGCAAAAACAGTTGAAGATGCAATAGATAATCTACATAAAGATGCAAGTAGTAATGGAGCTATTGAACAAACTGTTCAAGAACATATTGTTAATAAAGCTAAAGAAGCTGTAAAACATGGCGAAAATGTAACAGAAGTTTTAAAAGGAGCAAAAGATAATATTAAGAATGCTAGTTTTAAAGATATAATAAAAGCAGCAAGTTGCTTAACTTTTAACAAAATAAAAGCTCATAATAGCAATGCGAATAGTGTAACAGGCAATTTAAACTTATCAGCAAAAAATAGTTGTGAAACTGCTAACTTAACAATTAATTGGGTTAATTCTAGTAAAAATATAGATTTAAATACTGGAGCAGTAACTAGAGCAAATTATGAGAATAAGTTATCATTCATAGAAGCAAATGTTACAGAAGGTAATATGAGCCAAATTAAACCTATCTACTTCACAGTATTGGCAAAAGGTCAAAGACCAATAGCAAAACCAGATATGGCAACTGTTCAAGTAGGTGGAAAAGTAACTATAGATATATTAGCTAATGATATAGATGATAAGAAAAGCGAATTAAATGTAACTATTGTAGCTAATCCAAAAAATGGTAAAGCAACTCTGACAAATGATAAAATTGTTTATACACCAAATGCAGATTTC
This sequence comes from Campylobacteraceae bacterium, assembly GCA_027024155.1. Classification (GTDB taxonomy): domain Bacteria; phylum Campylobacterota; class Campylobacteria; order Campylobacterales; family Sulfurovaceae; genus JAADEQ01. Next base: position 97,610 of record JALVTE010000121.1, on the reverse strand, counting down.
AGTGGTATTGATAGTTTAACCTATAACCTAAAAGACCCATATGGAGCTGAATCTAATGCTACAGTTAAAATAATAGTTTCAACAACAAAAATAAATGAAGCTATAGAGCAAATACAGACATTTGACAAAGATAATGGTAACTTTAATACACTTTTAAGTAATTTAAAGACTACATTACAAAAAGGTGCTGATGAAAACCAAACTGATGCAAAAGTTGGTCTATCAATTATAAACTTAGCACAAACACTTAATGATGAAGTAGCTAACCTTATAGAAATAGATGGTTCAACTGCCTCAATAGATGCAATACTTCATAAAAAAGATGGAGTAAAAATAACACTTGCTGCAATAGATAATTTCAGTGAACAAACAGAAGATTCACTAAGTAAATTAGCTACTAATTTAAAAAATATTGCAGATAATATAGATGAACTTCTTGCATCTAACCCTAACTATGAATTTAAATATAAAAACTTTACTCTAAATAAAGATGATTTAAAAGCACTAAGTGGAGCATTAGACTTAAAAGCAGCATTGCTAGAGTATGGTGCAGCATATAATCCAATTAAAAAAGAGTATATAGAACTGAAAACTGCTCAAATTAATGGAACTTCTGTAGAGTACAGAATTGTAAAAGCGGACCCAATAAAAGTATTAAATGATTCTCAAACACTAACTTTAAATGGTAATGCACAAACACACTTTAATAATTCTAAGAGTGAATTACAAAGAGCTATAAATAAATTAGCTTCAGTAAAAACAAGCAATGTTAAAGAGAAATATAGAAGAAACTTAAGCGATTTACAAAGTAAATTAGCAGATATAAATGTAAGCCTAAATGGTGGTAGTAACTTTATTAGTAAACATAATGATAATCAAACTTATGTAAATATTTCAGCACTATTTAATGAATCTACAGCACCTACTCTTAGTACAATTTTAGGTAATACATGGAAATATAGTGCAGAAGACCACAATGCAAGTTATGATTTAAATTTATCTATAGAGTACAATGAGCCTATGGGAATAGTGAAAGATCATAATAGTACTTTCATTACACATTTAGATCTTGAACCAATCGCAATCCCTCAAGGAGATAACAACCGTTTACCTAAAATAGTTACAAAAATAGTAGATGGCAAAAATAGTTATACAGGTAGTAAAATTGTAAAGAAAGCATTTGGTGAACCTAAAATTATAGAAAATAACTATAACTATAATTACAACTCTCTTAGTGATGTTAATATAACTTATACAATAAAAGCTGGAGCAACAGGAGATACTGGTCCATATAGTTGTAAAGTAGAAAATATTGAATTTTGGGATAGTAATTGGAACAATCAACCTGTTGATAATGGTTTTGTAACTACTTCTATAGTTGGTGGGAATACTTGTAAATTAACCTTTAATCCTGACTTCTCAAATACAACTTCAGGAAAAGTCTTCTATGAAATAGTTATTAAAGATAACTATGGACACGAAGATCATAGAGGTGGACAATTTAATTTTGGCAATTAAAACTCTATTAATTGCTATATCTACTCTACACTTATACGGTGTAGAGATAGAGATAACAAATCCCCAAACAACTTTTATATACTCATCTAAAAAAGAGTATACAATAACTGCACAAAAGTATATTAATAAAATAAATGCTAAAGATACTATAAAAATATTACTTTTTAAAGAAAAGTATTTTCTTGCAAATAGTTACTATGAAGATGGAAACTTTAGCAAAGGTAAACTCTTCTTAGAATTTAAAAAAGCCTATAAGTTTAGTGGAAAAGTCAATATGTATAGTGTAAATGGTAAATTTGATAATAGTAAAATAGTTGCTAAAAAAGCTATTTATAAAGATAACTATATTACTCTTTACGATTGTGAAATAAAAAATTCTAAAAAAATTTTAAGAAGAAAAAAATATAAACTACAATTAAACTAAATTGTATATAAATTATTCATTCCATTGGCTTATATCTCAAAAGATGACACTTCACTATAAATACCTAAGCAATAATTCTACTTAGATATTTAACAAACGTTCAAAATTAAAAATAAGCTATATACTCTTTTTAAGCTCTATAGCCCAATTTTGCATAACTTCGTTCATAACTTCGTTTGGTGCTTCCATTGAACTTATTTCGAAAGTATCTTCTAATTCACATACACTAATACTTCTTGGACGAACTGCACCCACTATTGGTTTTGGTATCTCTTTTCCAAAACAGAAGATAATATTTTTTAAAGCTTTTATCTCATCTGCAACTTTATGCTCTGGTATAGAAGTTGTATGTGCATAGTGGTCAAAAATAGCAATAAATGTACCTATAGGATGATTCTCTATTTTTGTTTTAAAATACTCTATTATTTCATCTACACTATCTTGTTCAACTTCACTCTTTTTTAACTCTATACTCCATACTGGGTATTTATCTTTAAAAATTATATGCTTCATAATTTATCCTTTTGTTTAACTTATGCAAAAGTTAATTTGTGATTTTATGGTGCTATTATATTAAATATAGCTTTTAATATCCTTTTTACAAAATATATATGATATTTTATCTATATATCAAGATATCTTGATATAATGTCAATATGGAAAAATTTATTAATGAACAAGAAGCTTTAGAGGACTTTTTAAAAACTACTGGTGCTTTATATGACGAAACTAGAGTACAACTGTTAAAGTTTATAGACAAACATGGAGCTATGTGCATTTGTGATTTGCAAAACTCTTTTAATATGTTACAGTCTAGGCTATCAAGACATATAAAGATATTAAAAGATAGTGGCTTTTTATCTATAAAAAAAGATGGCAGATGGTCATACTACTCTATCCGCACACCGCTAGATAGATTTAGATTACAAGCTATCGAAGAGATAAGAGCGCTACCAATTAGTTTACCAGAACTTAAAAAAATCTCTAGCGATTGTGAAATTTAATTCTAATTTAACTTACAAAGGAAACAAAATGAAAATAGAAATTCTAGGAACAGGCTGTGCAAAATGCAAAGCTTTAGAAAAAAATGTAATAGAGGCTATAGCAAAAAGTGGCAAATTTGCACAAGTTGAGAAGGTAGAAGATATTAACAAAATTATGGAATATGGAGTAATGAGCACACCTGGTTTAGTAATTGATGGCAAAGTTGTAAGCACAGGTAAATTATTAACTGTAGATGAGATAGTAAGTTTACTATAAGGCAAAAATCTGCTTTTAAATTTATAGCATAAACTTTGTGTTGTCCCATTAATTCAATTCTTAAAGCTAATAGTTTACAGATATTACAATTTACAATACAATAATATATAGCTCATACCTATAAAATAAAAGGAAAACAAAATGTTTGATTGGTGGCAAAAGATAGTTGATAATTTAGTCTATAACCAATTAGGGTTAAATAGCAAAAGTGCACTTGGTGGTGCATTAGATTTTTTTCTATTCGATACAGTAAAGATTTTTATACTTTTGGCGGTAATTATATTTATAGTTACTTTAATTAGAAGCTATTTCCCTACAGAAAAAGTTCGTGATTATTTAGCTGGTAAACATCCACTCGTTGGGCATATTGCGGCAGCTCTATTTGGAATAATTACACCTTTTTGTTCATGCTCTGCAATTCCACTCTTTTTAGGATTTATACAAGCTAGAATTCCACTTGGTGTAACCTTTAGCTACCTAATCTCTGCACCAATGAATAACGAAATAGCAATAGCTATGCTATTTACTCTATTTGGTTGGAAAATTACAGCCCTATATATTGGCTTTGGGCTACTTGTAGCGATAGTAGCTGGTATTGTTATTGGTAAAATGAACTTAGAAGATGAAATCTTAATAAAGCCCCCAGAAGTTAAGCCCGCTGCAATAGAAGAGATAAAAATACCATTTAAAGAGAGAGCTATAGAGGCTTGGAACTATACAGCAGATATCCTTAAAAAAGTGTGGGCATATATTTTAATTGGTGTAGGAATTGGAGCCTTTATTCACGGCTATGTACCTACAGAAGTTATTGTAAAATACGCAGGTGGAGATGCTTGGTATGCAGTGCCATTAGCTACAATTTTAGGTGTACCAATGTACTCAAATGCAGCTGGTGTAATGCCATTAATCGAAGTATTAACCAATAAAGGTATGCTACTAGGAACTGCTCTTAGCTTTATGATGGCAATAACTGCCCTAAGCCTACCAGAAGCAATGATACTAAAAAAGATATTATCTATCAAACTAATAGTAATATTCTTTAGCACCGTTGCATTAGGTATTATGGCTATTGGATTTATATTTAATACAATTTTAGCCTAAAATAGTAAAACTCTACTATTTTGGCTTAATCTTTAATACTAAATTTGAGTTAAAATAAAACTCTCTTTTTCAAAAACCAAGATACTATTGCCTCTTTCTATCTCTTTTCCACTTTGCCACTGCTCACTCTTTTGCTTAAATGCATTTGCAAGCTCAAGTTCTTGAACTCTTTTTATTAGTCGCTCCAGAGCTCTTATCTTATTTAAATGCTGACTTCGTTCATCAAAGCTAACAGCTTCTATATTTAGTGGTTCATAAACTGCTCTAACACCTGAGCAGGTGGTATTTACATGCTGTCCACCCTTTTTAGGGCTTTTCATAGTTTGGTAAACTACCTTACTTTCATCGAAACTTATCCTATTTTGCTCTTTTAGTATATTTAACGAAAAGTACCAATTCTTTCTTTTATGTTTTGCCCTAAAGGGGCTCTGACTCCGCCATAAATGTGTACCCTCTAATTCTAAGAGTGCACTGTCGTTACTTTTTAAAAGCACCGATTTATAGCAATCTTTACATTTGGCATACTCTATTTTAACTACTTCAAAACTGTACCTCTTCTCTAACCAATTTAAAAAGTGATATATTGCTCTACACACCTCATCTACGCCATTTCCACTACTAATTTGTATAAGCATCGGCTACTCCTTATAGGTTAGTATTGGGCGAAAAGTTGCCACTACAGTAGCCAAACCAGCCTCTACTAAATCTTCTATAACTACATCGATATTTTTATACGCTTGCGGTGCCTCTTCGTAAAGTAGTTTGCTATCGCTACAAATTACCCTAGAGCCTATATTTGTTCTGCAAAGGTCAGCTTTGGAGTAGTGGTTGCGAAGTTTTGCCTCGGCTGAGCTTCTCTCCCACTTTCTACCTGCTCCGTGAGCTAAAGAGTAGTTAGACTTTTTAGTACTATTAGTTGGCATTACTAAGTAGCTTAAACTTCCACGACTGCCTGCAATTATTACAGCACCCCTATTAGTTGGCGTTGCACCTTTTCTATGTAGCCAGCCATCTTTGGTTTTAGTTATGCTGTTGTGTGCTGTATCGCTTACCTCTTTAATATTTGGCTCTAGTTTTATAGCCTTTAAAAGTCGCTTAGCAATCTCGGCTCTGCTTAACTTTGCATACTCTATTGCTCTATCGTACTCTTTTAAATACTCTTCTGCCTCTTTTTCACTTAAGCCAACCGATGGCTCATATTTGCCAGATACTCTATCAAAAATCAACTGCCCAAAGGCTCTCGAACCGCTATGAATTAAAGTATATAGCGACTCTTTGCCAAGCTCTAACTGCTTAAAAAGCTTTTTATCTTGCACCTCATTAACCAAATGCAACTCTGCAAAATGATTCCCCTTGCCAATGGTTCCCAAATTGTAGCCAAGCTCTGGCAAATCTAGCTCTATATCATCTAAACTATCTAATTTAGCCAAATGCTTAGCAAACCTCTCTACCTTTATCTTTTTTGCCTTGATAGGTACTTCAAACAGGCTCATCCCACACCCAATATCTCCACCAATTAGATGCGGATAAACTCTATCTTCGCTAAGCACCGCCATACCATTAGGCACAAGCCCAACACTTAAATCGGGCAAACCTACAACGCTCTTTACGCCTTTAAAGTGCGTAATCTTCTTTAGTGTCTCAACACTTCTTACATCTATCCAATTTTTGCTCGATGCAAAAACTCTTAAATTGTCCATTTTTTACCTTTATGTTTATATATTTTGTGTCTATTTTTTTGCTTGTTAAACTATTCATTTTTACTCCTTTTTGTTTTGTTTGGAAAATGGTATAATATGTTAATGACATATATTGTCCGATAAATAATAAAATTTATTTTATGTAACTTCAGTTATGTAAAATAGCAATTAAAAAATATAAACTAATTTCTAAAATAAGGTAAGATAAAAGATGAGCCAAAGAAGTAGTCTATACCGAACAATAGAGATGCTTAAACTCTTAAACGAAGGCAAGAAGCTTTGTGTTAGTAGGCTTGCGCAGGAGTATGAGGTAAGCAAGCGTACTATCAGGCGGGATTTTGAAGTTATTCGTGATATTTTTGGTGATTTTATGAGTAAAGAGGGAGAGTGCTACCAAGCTTACAAGAGGGTGCTTTTAGATAATGTTCTTAATGCTAGCGATTTAATGACGCTTGCAAATATTGTAAACCTATTTGACACTACTCGTAAATCTAGCCAAATTAGTAATAGCACAAAAGCCCTAATTAAGCGGGCTGATACGGTTTACGACTTTAAAACTCGCCCTTTTGAGAAATTGACAAATTTTGACATACTCTCTAAACTAGAACACGCTATAAAGTTTAGAAAAGAGATAAAGATAGGCTACAAAACGCAAGAGAAAATCTTCTATGCAAAACTACAACCATACAGAATTATATTTCTAAACGAAAACTTCTATGTTGTTGGGCTGTATGCTACAAAATCTAGGTTTGAGTACCGAAGAGTATCTATGATTGTAGATATTAGCTACACAGGTAAAAGCTTTAATAAAGAGGCATCTATTGTAGAGTTTATAGACAAACTACAAAGCCCTTGGGCTAATTTTAAAGGCGACGAGGTAGAGGTAATATTAAAGGCTGATAAATCGATTGCAAGGTACTTTAAACACAAAAAATATTTAGCATCTCAGCGAATTTTGCAAGAGTATGAAGATGGCTCCATAAAACTTAGCTATCGTGTTACAAACTTTAGAGAGGTAGAAGATATTATAACTAAATGGCTACCAAAAATAGAAATACTAGAGCCAAGAAACTTAAAAAAAATGATAAAAAGAAGCCTTAAGAAAAAATTAGCTGCGTTATAAGTTCAATCAAAACTCTTCTGCTGGATCTATCTTATAAAAATTTTTTAACTCATTATAAAGTTCAGGAAAATGATGTTTTAAAGATTTTGGTACGCCGAAAAATCGCTCTGTAGCAACTGCAAAAAATTCAGCTTCGTTAGTTGCAGCATAATCACCTAAGATTTTGTATTTACCCCAATATCTGTTAGCTATTGCCTTTGCTTTTAACTTATTATAGTCTCGATAAAGTACTTCACTCCACTCTGTATATTTAGATTCACTTAGTGGTGGGATGCCGTCGATTTCTCCATCTAAAAAATCAATTTCATGTGCAAATTCATGGAGGATTACATTCTCTTTTCCTATGTGATATGCCTCTTTTTTTGCATCGTTCCAACTAATTACAACTGTATCATTTGCTGATTGTCCCTCTAACAGTAATGGCTCTTTTGAAACTATTCCTCCATTCTCTCTTGCTACATCATAAATAACATGACTAGGATAAACAATTATTGTCGATAGATTGTCATAACAGTTGTCACTTGTAATATTCAACAGAAGAAAACAAGCATAAAATGCTATTGTTACTTTTATTTCATCTGTAAGCTCTATCTTAACACCTATAAACTCTTTACTACCAATAAAAATAAGAATAGATTTTTTTATCTTCTCTTGCTTATTGGCATCAAGTTTTTTATAATAAGGAATTTTATTTAGAATTTGCTCATACTCTTTAGGAAATGGTTGAGAGAGTATCTCTTTTAACTTTTTTGCTTTCAACCAACTCTTAACTGCCCAGTAGAGTAGAAAGAATAACCCTACTGTAACAATAAAAAAGAGTATATTTAAGTAATACATCCGAAGTTTACTCCATTAAAGCAGCAAAAGCTTTTGCAACTGCTACAGGATTATGTGCTCCTACATAAACAGGTAGTGGCTTTTTACCACAATCGAAAAATCCATAAACCGCCTCTTGTGCTGTTCGTGTAGAGTACTCAACAGTAAAGACGCAATCATCTTTTACTTCGGTAAACTGCCCTAAAAAGGCGAAGTTTTGGCTTCCGTCTGGAATAACTTTTGGTCTGTCTCCATATGAGCGTGGCATAAATAGGCTATCTATAAATGGCATTGCAACTGGTATAGCATTAATGAATTTATCGCTTTGCATTATAGGCTCCATTAACTCTTCTATTTTCAGATGATACCATAGCTCTTCTAAAATCTCTTTTCCATTACATTCACTCATTTTTTTCTTTACTTTATTACCGATTCTATCAGGATAAAGTCCATAGCCCCAAAATACCTTAACATCTTTAGGCTGGTCTGGAAAGTGAGGCTGTCTTGCAATTACAATCGACATCAGCCAATTAGAATCTGTTAAAGTAACTAAACCTCCAGTACCATCTACATTACCGGTAAAATCTTCCATATAATCCAAGAAAGTGCTATCTCTCATTGTTACAGTAAATGAGTACCACTTTTGCTTATCTATACTATCGCAAAATACAGAAGGATTACCAAAACTTGAATCATTTAATGCAACTTTTTTCCAAAGAGACCATGCTCCTGATTCCTCAACACTTTTTAAAACAGGAGCAGTATTTAAATCTCCTTCATCAGCAGCATCTACTATTGAGCCGTTGGTCAAGAAGCAGTAATCCTCTTTGCCTAACTCTATTGTGCTAGTCTCAGAATTTTTTAGGATATGTATCGCAGTTGCTCTTTTATTTTTACCTTGAATATCAAAGTCTATATCTATAACTTGAGTACTCAATTCAAAATGAACACCTCTATCTTGCAGGTAATTTTGCATCGGTAAAACTACCGAATGGTATTGGTTGTATTTGGTTCTTAAAATTCCCTCTAAGTGTTTCATACCTGGCATTAAATGCATAAATCTTAGCATATAGCGTCGCATCTCCATTAAAGAGCTCCACTTTTGGAATGCAAACATACTTGTAAAGAGGTACCAGTAATTTGTATGGAAAAATTCACCATCAAACCACTCTTCTATTGTCATACCGTCAAGTTGGCTCTCTGGTGTAAACAGAAGCTTGCTCATTAAAAATTGGTCGCGGGCATTTAAACCATAAGAGCTTAAATCGACTTTTTTGCCATCTTTAATAAGTCGTGCCTGGGCATGTGAAACAAAGCGTTCATTAAACTCCATTGACTCATCGGTAACACTAATTTCTGGATTATCATACGAAGGAATATGTGAAAGAAGCCCCCAATAGCAACGATAATTTTTTTCATGCATACGACCGCCTCGAATAAGATAGCCATCGTTTGGATTACCCGAACCATCAAGTGCACCACCACTTACATTTCGTTGCTCTAAAATAGTGATATTTTCTGGATTTAAGTCTGCATCTTCTATTAAATAAAATGCAGTAGCTAAAGAGGCGATACCACTACCTATTAGATAAACTTTTGTATTTTCTGTTACTTTTACTTTCTCTTGATTCATCTTATTTTCCTTTGTATAATCAGAGTACGTAGCTATGTTTGTAAAGTAATTCTAATAATAGGTGTTTAAGCATACCTATTATCAGAACTGCTGTTTAAGATGAGAAGTAATACCACACTATATATTTAGCGTGGTAGTAATTTTTATTTAGTATGTGCTTTGTGTGCTGTAATCCAATCTTCGATGTTTCCTCCAAATACATATACATTAGAGTATCCAAGTGCCTCTAAATATCCTTTTACTCTACTTGCAAACCAACCTTTAAGACAAGCTGTTACTATTGGAGTTGTTCTATCGTTTGGTAAAATATCTATATAGTTTGTAAACTCTGGATATGGCGTATAGAACGCATTCGGAATATCTGCCTCTTCAGCATTTTCACCATTTACTTTTGCTGGTGGTCTAACATCTAAAACTACTGCACCTACATCTTTAACAAGTTCTATTGCTTTTTCTAAATTAACATTTGCTAATTCTGCTTTCTCTTTATTTAATGCAATTTGCTCTGCAATTCTCTCTACTATATTTTTATCTAAATCTGTTAATGTTGCCATTTACTATCCTTTATATTGTATTTTATACATAATATTATATAACTTTTTTATCCTTTTATTGCAACCTAAGTAGCAGAATCTTATAAAAAAGCTATTAAATACCATTAAATGTATATAAATCACTATTACTTCACCTAATATTAACACTAAGTTAATATTATTTTGCTACTATTCTGATAAATAAAACTTATTGGAGCATTAAATGTTAATAAATGAAATTGTGATAGATGATAATAATATGGGATTTATTCCATCTTTAGGTATATCTTACCAGTTAAACGAGACTGCTAAAGAGATTATAAACTTAATCAAAGAGGGTAAAAGCAAAGATGAAATTGTGCAGACTATTGCAAAAGAGAGTGGTGTAGATTGGAGAGAAGTGCATATTGATGTAGAGGATTTCTTTCAAAAAATTAAAATTTACGGACTTGTGTAATGAGAGTTGCAATTAGTGGATTAAACAATACCGATAATCCAGGTCCAGGTATTCCAGTTGCAAAGAGTTTAAAAGATGAGCATACTCTAATTGGTTTAAGTTACGACCCAAATGAGCCGGGGGTCTATCAAGATTTTTTTGAAAAAGTTTACTTGATGCCGTATCCATCTTTGGGGTATGAAGAGTTTAAAAATAGAGTAGTGCAAATTAAAGAGAAGTCGGATATTGATTTTATTATTCCTAACTTAGATGCTGAATTGCCACTCTATATTAAGTACCAAGATGAGATTAGCGAATTGGGAATTGGTAGCTACTTGCCATCTTTAGAGTGTTTTGAAATGCGTGATAAGAGTAAATTGCCAAAACTTAGCAAAGAGCTTGGCGTAAAACACCCAGAAACTATGGAAGTAAGCTCTCTTGATGATTTAATTGCAGCTACTAGAGAGTTTGGCTTTCCGATTATGGTAAAGGGGAATTACTATAAAGCATACAAAGCGTATAGTATAGATGAAGCGATTGATTACTACTACAAAATTTCTAACGAGTGGGGCTTTCCACTACTAGCTCAACAAGTTGTAAGTGGCGAAGAGATTAACTTTGTAGGTATTGGAAATGGCAAAGAGTTAGTTGGCGGTGTTGGTGCGAAAAAACTTACAACTACAGAGCTTGGTAAAGTTTGGAGTGCGGTTAGTATTAATAACCCAAAACTTTTGGAACTTTCTCAAAAATTTGTAGAGAGTACTGGCTGGAGAGGAGCTTTTGAGTTTGAAGCAATGGCAAATGGTAGCGAGATTTACTTAATCGAGATAAATCCTCGTTTCCCTGCTTGGGTCTATTTTAGTACACAACTTGGGGTTAATTTACCACAAATGATGTTAGATTTAGCATCTGGAAAAGAGGTAGAGCCAAACTTTAATTATGAAAAAGAGAAGATGTATATGAGGTTTGTAGATGAGACAATGGTCGATTTTACTGAATTTACAAAACTGTTAGCAACAAAAGAGAAATAGGAGAAATTATGAAATACCAAAAACCAACAATAAATAGAGTAGATTTTGCACTTGCAAGTAAATACGGAAGCCCGCTAAAGAGCCAAAAGATTAAAAGCAGTATCGATGGAGTAAGTGTAAACGAACTTACAAAAGAGTATGGTAGCCCACTTTTTGTATTTTCTCAAAGAGCGATTGAAGAGAAGTATAATGAGTTACACGAAGCATTTAGTAGCCGTTATCCAGATGTTCAATTTTGGTGGAGTTATAAAACCAACTATTTAGATGCAATTTGCCAAGTGTTTCATAATTTGGGCTCTAAAGCAGAAGTTGTTAGTGAATTCGAGTACCAAAAAGCTAGACGCTTAGGGATTGAGGGTAAAGATATTATCTTTAACGGACCATATAAGCAAAAAGAGTTTTTAAAGCAAGCAGCACTAGAGGGTGCAAAAATTCATATCGACCATTTGTATGAAATTAATGACTTAGAAGATGTTGCAGATGAGATTGGGCAAGAGATAAAAGTTGCGATTAGATGTAATATGGATACAGGAATTTACCCTCAGTGGAGCAGATTTGGCTTTAACATAGATAATGGCGAAGCGTACGAAGCAATTAAGAGAATTTACGAGGGTAAAAAGCTTATCTTAACAGGTTTGCACTCTCATATTGGCACATTTATGCTAAATGCAAACGCTTATGGGCAAGAGACTAAAAAGCTTATTGAGCTTAAAAATAGAGTAGAAGAGGAGTTTGGCTACAATATCGAATATATCGATATAGGTGGTGGATTTGCTAGTAAGAGTAGATTAAAGGGTGTTTATCAAGCACCAGAAGTTATAGTTCCAAGTGCCGATGAGTATGCAGAGGCTATTACAAATGCAATTTTTGAGCACAATAAAGGCAATTTACCTAAGCTATTCCTAGAGACAGGAAGAGCACTAATTGATGAAGCTGGATACCTGCTAAGTAGCGTATTTGCATCTAAAAGAATGCCAGATGGTAAGAAGAGTTATATTATTGATGCGGGTGTAAACTTGCTATATACAAGCTTTTGGTACAACTTTGACATTATGTTAGATAAACGATACGAAGGAATTAATGAGCCATCTCAAATTAATGGACCACTATGTATGAATATCGACATAATTGCAGAAAATATTATGTTACCACCATTAGATAGAGAGAGTGTATTAACAATTTGGCCAGCAGGTGCATATAGTGTAACACAAGCGATGCAATTTATTAGATATAAGCCAAGTATTGTACTGATTGATAAAGAGTCTAAAGTTCACTTAATTAAAGATGCTGACGATTTAGAGTATATCGTAGAAAAAGAGCATATGCCAGAAGTTTTAAAGTAAAATAAAGGGATATAAGTGCAGAAGTTAAACTTTTTATTAAAAGCCTACTTTTCAATCCTTTTTTTAAGTGATTGTAAAGCAGGTATTGTGCTTCTTGCACTCTCTTTTTTACTGCCAAGTGTTGGAACTTTAGGTTTAGTTGCAATATTCTCTAGTATTATTTTTGCCGAAATTATAAGCGTAAGAGATGAGTATTTAAAACATGGATTCTATCTATACAACTCTTTGCTAGTTGGTATGGGTGTTGGTTACTATTTTGATATAACACTATCTACAATTATTTTAACAGCTATATTAGCTTCGCTTACATTTCTATTTACATTTGCACTAAATAGAATATTTTTAAAATACTCTATTCCTATTTTATCAATACCTTTCTCGTTTGTAGCTATGATATTTTACTTAGCAAGTTTAAAATACACAAACCTTTTAAGTAATATATTACACCGCAAACCACTGTTTGATATCTCTCTACCTTTAGAGCCATTTTTTAAATCGATAGGGACTATATTTTTCTTACCATATACGATTTCTGGGCTTGTTATAACTCTTCTTCTTCTTTTATACTCAAGAATACTCTTTTTAATGGCTATTTTAGGTTTTGGTGTGGGTGTAGCTGTACATACTATTTTTGTCCCATTTTGCGACGCTGTGAATTCACCATATAACTTTAATTTTATTTTAATTGCTATGTCACTTGGTGGGATTTTTTTAATCGCTAATGTAAGGAACTATTTAATAGCTATGATAGCAGTTGCTATGTCTGCTGTACTAATTGATTCTATGGAAGTATTTTTAAATACTTACTCTCTGCCTGTCTATACAATGCCATTTAATATTATTACAATTCTTTTTTTAATGCTAACAGTAGCTATTGGATATAAGTATTACAATTATAATCCAAAAGAGACACCTGAGAAATCTCTTAATGCTTTTTTATCATCTATTTATAGATTTGGTGGTAATGATATAAAGATAAATTTACCATTTATTGGAGAGTGGAGTGTCTATCAATCTTTTAATGATAAGTGGACACATAAAGGTCCATGGCGTTATGCTTATGATTTTGTTGTTAGAAAAAATGGTAAAACATATAAAGATGAGGGACACTTTTTAGAAGATTATTATGCTTTTGGAAAAGATATTACTGCACCAATAAATGGTTATGTTGTAGATATAAGAAGTGATTTACCTGATAACTTTATAGGAAATGTAGATAGAGTTAATAATTGGGGTAATTATATTATAATATACTCAAACTATGGCTATTATGTAGAAATTTCACACTTAATGCAAAACTCTGTTACAGTAAATATTGGAGATTATCTACAAGTTGGTCAAATAATTGCAAAATGTGGTAATAGTGGTTACTCTCCAGAACCTCACATTCATATACAGGTACAAAAATACGCTGTCTTAGGAAGCGAAACTATACCATTTAAATTTATAGATTATATACATAATAATAGATTAAACTACTATAAATTACCCAAAACAGGAGAGGATATTAAAGCCACTACAGTTGATAAAGCTACACAACTACACTTAACATTTATACTAGATGATAAATTTAAATTTATAGATAACAGAGATAAAGAGTACACTTTAACAGTAAAAATGAATGATATCGGCGAATTCTATTTTTGCGATGGCGTAAATAAACTATTTTTCTATTTAGATAATAAACTATTCTATTTTTATGAGTATCAAGGTAGCGAGAGTTACTTAAAAGAGTTATTTAAAATTGCTCCAAAAATCCCACTCACAGGACAAGAAGTAGAGTACGAAGATACACTTCCTATAGATTTAAGATATAATAAAATAAAGAGTTCGTTAATGGAGTTTATTATATCTTTTAATTATAAACTATTTAACAAAAAAGAGATATACAAAAAAGATAAATTAAAAATAACATCAAAATATGGGGAATTGTCTTTTTGCTTTTATGAAAAAGGATTCAACTCTATATCGGGTAAAAATTTTACATTAAAGAGGATAAATGAAGAAAATAGTCTTAATCGTTAGTCTTAGTGCAATCTTTACTTATGGGTTCAATATTAAAAATATATACTTAAAATCATACAATTATGAAAAGATGTCTGATTTTAGCGATGCTATTAAAGTTTTAATACCACTATACAAAAAGAGCCCTAACCAATACTTTATAAACTTGCGTTTAGCTTGGCTATTTTTTCTTGATGAAAAATACAAAAATGCAATTAAACATTATAAAATGGCATTAATTGCAGAACCAAACTCTATAGAAGCTAACTTAGGCTTAATAAAAAGTTATCTAAATCTAGGAGATGCAAATAGTGCAATTCGAATAGGAAATGTTATATTAAAAATTGATTTATATAATTTTTATGGCAATTATAATTTAATACTTGCATTAAAAGAGAAAGGGGAGTATAAACAAGCATTAAAATTAACAAGAAAAATGTTATCTCTATATCCTACAAGCACAATATACTTAGAGCAATTAGCAAATTTACTTAGCAAAAAAGATATAAAAGGGGCAAAAAAAGTTTATCAATATATCTTAATTTTAGACCCAAATAATGTAACTGCTAAGCAGTATCTATTTGGTAAATAATAATACCTACCAAGTATAAGAAAAAGAGCTAGTAATACCGTCTGAATGACCTTTCTTATTATAATCTATATAGCTTTTATGGTTATACTTTAATAAAATAGTAGCTTTATCTTTTATATGATAACTAATGCCTGCACCATATCCACCGGTATATATTTGGCTTAAATTGTATAAAGTAAAGCCACCATCTTCTAATGCAAATGCTCTTTTTCCTATCCATTTTTCAATAGATGTGCTCCATTTACCTTTATTGTTTGTCAATTTTAATCCTGTAGAGCCGTAACTCTCTTTTACATCTTGATATAGGTAACTTTTGCTAGGTTTAATATAATTATAATCTACCATCAAATCAAAATTTCCAAAAATATTATTTTTGGGTTCAAAGTGGTACTTAAAATATGGATGAACTTGTGCTATTTTTAGAGATTTTGGAGTATATTTTGTATAATTACTATAAAAAAATTCTAATCCATAATTTGAATTATTATAGTTATAATCAGCCCCACTAATAATAGTTGCTAAACCCTCATTAGATGGTCTATAATCACTTGCAACAAAATGCAAACCACCTTTTAAAAATAGATTTTCATTTAAGAAATAACTATAAACACCAGTCATCTCTGTCTGCTCATATTTTGGAACATTTGCTTTAAAATTAATATTTGTATAATCAACTGAAAAATCGAGCTGATGAGGATAGTTATATAACGAAGCATAAATACCCATACCATTAGAATCTTCTTTAAACTGGTCGCTATATTTAGTATAAGAGTAGTATGGTACAGTTGTAAAAATAGGCTGTGCAATAGATACACTAAAGAGAATCACAGAGAAGATAACACTTTTTTTCATATTAAATCTTTAGTTTTAATTTTACTATCTTAAGGGCAGCTCCAATACCATTAAGTTAAGGAATCTATGCCTATATAATGGAATTGATTATTAAATAAAATTAATAATTTTCCACCACCGTCATTCCCGTGAAAACAGGAATCTACAATTTTAACTGTCTATAAGTTGCAATTTAACTTTTTTGACAATTTAAACCGTATATTCCCCCCTCTCAAAGAAATAACGCTATAGCAAGATTTTAGCCTTGTTCTTTAAACTTACCAAGTATGAGATATAGAGGTAGCTATTGTATTTGAGTGAGCATTTTTATTACCCTCTTTGAATTTAGCATAACTATATTTGAACTTTAAATGCGTAGTTGGTCTAAGTGCATAATCAACACTAGCATTTGCTCCCGCTTTATAAACTTCTCCTAAATTATAAACGGTAAAACCACCATTGTCTACTGCAAATACTTTCTTACCAGCCCATCCTCCAATAGATGTTGTAAATTTACCGTTATAATTTGTTAAATTTAAACCAAAAGAGTTATAACTCTTTTTTAAACCAAAAAGTGAAGCATCATTTGGCTTAATATAGTTATACTCAGCTTCTAAATAAAATGAACCCATTTTACTATTATACTTACCAAAATTATAACCAACATATGGCTTTACTTGTAGCACTTTTAACTCTTTTGGAGAGTAGTTTTTATATTTGCTATAGTATAAATCTAAACCTAAATTATATTTTAAATACTTATAGTAATTAAAACCAACAATACCAATTAAACCCTCATCTGTGCCTGCATCATCACTACTTATATAGTGAAAACCACCTTTAATATAGTAATTTTTAGCTATATATCTTGTGTAAACAGCAGTAAAATCATCTTGATCTAAATCTTTAGAACCATCATTATAATTAATAGTTATATTCTCTAATCCTAACTCTAACTTATTAGATAAGTTATAAAAAGATGAATACATACCTACAACATATGCTTTATCTTTTGTAGAACCTGAATAATCAATATAAGCACTATATGGCATTGCAGTAACAGATGTTTTAGCTAAAGCTAAAGTAGCACTAAGTGCTAAAAGTGTAAGTGTTTTTTTCATTTTATACCTTTTTGTAAATCTATTCTAAAATATTATAGCAAGTATAATCAAATGAGATTAAAAATACTTTAGAAAGGCTATACTGCTAGTATATAAATATTTAGCATAAGAAAAATATACCCACTCTACCTCTCTAATATTGTAGCTAATTACTCTATTTTGCTATTTAGCCTTTAAGTATTTATAAACCTCCCTATCTTTTTCGTCACTATCTCCAAACATATACCATTTTATAGTTGTAAACTACTTGACTGAACTATTTTTATCTAATACGAATGTTTTATTCTACAGAAACCTACCATTTCTATAGCTTTTTCTCACATTTTTGAATACATTATAGAGTGTAACCAAATTTATTATTAACTGAAGTTGTTAAAATAGCTAGACTTAGAAGCCCTCAAGAAGATTACACAAACTATAGGAACACTAAATGTTTACGGATATTCAGATAGAATAATAAGAGATTTGCTTAAACTAAAGTAAGATATAGTGTAAAAAGTTTAAAAGAAATATTGTGCTATAATGGTTAAATACATTGATATAATGGATTTAATTTAAATATAACAAGGTTTTTTATGTTTTTTATAATTATTTTATTCTCTGGTGTTGCTCTCTATTATGCACTTAAATATCTTATGAAACCTGAAGAAAGAGATGTAAGAAACAAAAAAACTTCTAATTTTAAAGAGTTTGGACTATTGTCTCCCAATAATCAATTAAAAGGTAAATATTTAGATGAGTGGGCAGATATTTGGTGGCAATGGGTATACTCATTTAATAAAGATAAGCACCCTATAGTTGATAAAACAGGTAGATTAGCATATTTAGGAGATATGGGTGATATATATTTTTTAGGTGGCTCATTTGAGAAAAAACCTATCACACGTTCAGTAACAATTAAAAAAGGGAAAGCTATATTTTTTCCTATAATTAATACTATTTATGAGCTTTCAGATCATATGTCATGTAGTGAAGGTATTGGAAATATTAATCGTAGTTTTAATGCAAAAAATATCTATTTAGAGATTAATGGGGTTGCACTAGAAGGGCTATCTAAATATAAATCTACTAGCAAAACTTGTTTTAGTATTATTCCAGAAAGTGATTTTAGAGCTATATCTACTGGTTATTGGATTGCATTAACCTCTTTACCTACAGGTTATTATATTATTTCTTTTGGTGGCGAAGAGGGTTTATTTAAGCAAGATATTACATATAGATTAAGAATTATAGACTAATATTATTTGAATATATAAAGCTAATAGGGCGTATAATATATAAATGATTTTTAAGGAATAGTATGAAACTATTATTTTTTATCGCTCTAATTGATATACTATTTGCTAACACTATCAGTGGCTATACTCCTATACATAAGTGTATCAATTACAATTCACAGCTATATATTGCTATTAGAAGTTTTGACTTAAACTCAAAAAAGGTTTTGTTAATTGTAGATGCTAATACTCTTAAAACTGGAGTTATATTAAAAAGTAGTGCTACTTTTGAGCAATGTCCCAAAGAGATATTTCATAGCAGATACTTTAAACTTTTAAATCACGCAAAATATGAGACTAAACATAAGTTGCAAAATGATGGAATAGTATCTAGTGGTGGCGGAGTTGTAATTACTACCGACCTTTGTCCATCACACAAAAAAGGTTTTGAAGATAGATTATATTTAGCCCTTATTAAAAGGTTCAAAAAGCCTGTACCAGTTACTCTATTTATTACAAAACGCTGGATTCTAAAACACAAAAAAGCATTTAATAAACTTAGAAGTTGGCAAAAAGAGGGTAAATTAGATATTACTTGGGGTAACCATACAGCAAAGCATATCTACCATCCAAAAGCGAAGTTAGGACATAATTTTGTACTATCACCTGAGGAAAATTTAGCACAAGATACACTCAACTTAGAGGTAGAGCTTTTAAAAAAAGGTGTAGTACCATCGGTCTTTTTTAGGTTTCCTGGGCTTGTTTCGGATAAAAAATCTATGGATACTGTTTCTAATTTAGGATTAATAGCCATAGGCTCAAACACATGGATTGCAAAAGGCGAAAAGATAAAACAAGACTCTATAATTTTAGTTCACGGTAATAAAAATGAGCCAAAAGGGGTAACTATGCTTTTAAAATATTTAAAAAATCCAAATTTTCCACAACCAATAAGTATTAGGAGAATCTCTAACAATAGATGATACTCTTTAAAATTCACCCGACAATAGAGCGAAATGCCAATAAAGATGCAAAAGCAATACCAATAGCTATACCAAAATAGCGGGAGTATCGTTTGTTGCTAAGCATTGTAGATATAATAAGCCCTGCTAACAATAAAACGACTAAAATAACTGCAACAATTGCCATTGCAATAGCTTTTGAACTCTCTATATGCGATAATGGGTCACGAGTTAGTAAATAGCTATCGACTCCTAACCATAAAAGCCAAATAGCCAATATAATAGAGACAATAAGTAACCAAAAGAGTATAAGTTTTTTAGGTGATTGGTAGTTATTCATAAAGTTATTATACTATTTTTAAAATATCTTTTTTATTAATTTTATTCTTTGCTTTACTATAAATATTTGCTTCTAATTGTTGAAGTAACTCTTTTAATTCAGACCGATGAGCATATGGAAGCAAAATATCATATAACTCTTTATCATTTTTTGCTTTTTTAATTGCTTGCTGCAAATTGTTTAGCTTTCGTCTTCTTTTTCTAAATATCCATAAAATAGACAAAGTAATACCTAAAATTAGTCCAATTAACAAAAAAGCCAACTCTCGTTTACTTGCTAATGGCTTTGGTATATTAACCATCTGTACTTTTGTAAGTAGACTCTCTTCTAATTGAGTTTCTGTATTAAAATATCTCAATTTTAACGGAGGAATTTTATAACTACTATCACTTACAACTCTAAAATTTTGCACAAAAGTAGCTTGAACTTTACCCTTTATAATTTTATACTCTCTTTTTGGTTTATCACTAAAATATGTTGCATTTTTTAGAGCTAGAGTAAAGCTTTTTATATCATCTAAATTGCCACTACCTATAATCTTTAATTTAAAACTAATGGGGGTATTTACTCTAGCCTCTTTATTTAGCCTCTGTAACCGCATATTTAAATTACCACTAATTACTAAATTTTTTGGAATAGTGTAAACCTCTATCTTTACTGGTTTAGACATTAATTTGTCAGTAACTCTAAAGCCAGTTTTATTCTCGATTGTAGATACATTTGCAATTATTGGAGCTATATTTACAACTCCTGTAGCTTGTGGAAATATAATAAAGCTAAAAGTTTTATGGTAATTTCCATTTATCAAAGTTTGATTACTCTCGCTTATAAACTTACTATAGAGTGCCCTATTTTTAAAAGCCTTTAGAGTAACATATTTAGCTTTTTTTGCATAAACTACAGTAACTTTTGCAACTATTGGTTCGTTTAAAAAAGCTTTATCTTTAGATAATTTTAAAAATACTCTATCTTGAGCAAATAATATAGATATAAATGTAATTAGTATAAATAGTTTTTTCATATATTTATTATACCATTTAGAGCTTTATTAGCTTTATTATACCTCTCGCAAAACACTATTAGCGAATTTTATAATCTATTTTACATAAAGATAACTCTTTTAATAAGCTATTTAAATTTATTACACCTCGATACTTTTTATCACTATCTACATATGGTACATATGTTGTATTTAAAATCGTAAATGCCTTAAAAAGCCCCTCTTCTAAATTATCACTATCTATATAAAATGGTCTCTCATTCATAATATCTTTAGCCAAAATTTTATCTCTTTGCATCATTAAAGAGGGTCTTCGTATACTTTTTAATGCGATTGTACCGATTAATACACCATCAGCATCTACAACTGGTAAATTGTGCAATCTCTGTCTTCTAAACTTCCTAATTGCATCACTTAAACTATCACTCTCTTTGATAGGTTGTACCTTCTTTACAAATTGCATTATGTTACATTTTTTTATAAAGTTTATAATTGAAGTATTGTCTATATCTATTCCTCTTTGCATCAAGCTTCTTTTAAAGTATGAACCAGGCTCCATTTTAGAGAGAAAATATACAGAAATTGCAGACGAGAGTAAAATAGGTAGCAAAAGTTGATAAGAGTGTGTTAATTCGGTAATAATAATTGCACTTCTTAAGGGTGCTTTAGAGGTTCCAGCAAGCACAGCAGCACTGCCTATTAGTGCAAATATTCTAGGGTCGAAACCAAAGCTTCCAAATTCGCTACCAAACCAATACCCACCAAATGCACCTAAAAAGATAGATGGTGACATAATTCCACCAAACATACCACTACCCAAACTTAAAATTACAGCCACCAATTTTGCAAGAAAAACTTCTAAAGTGTAGTGCGATACATAGACATCTTCGAAGAGTTTAGATACATATGTATAACCAACACCTTTAACTTCGGGCATAAAGCTTATTATTAAGCCAACTGCAACACCCATAGCAACTACAAAATAGTGCCATTTACTTCGATATCTTCTTCTTAATATTTTTAATTTGTTAAATGAGTACTTTAAAACTACAGCAATCAATGTAAAAAAAAGTGCTCCAAGTGGTATGAACCAAAAAAACTCATCGTTATACTCTAATTGTGGTACATAAAATGCAGTATAGTAGCCAATAAACTTATGAGCAAATAGCGTTGCTGTGGTACATGCGATAATAAGAGGTATAACTATATACGAATTTATCTTGCCAATTATAATTTCGATACCAAAAAATATACCGGCAATCGGAGCATTAAAAGTAGCAGCTAAGGCAGCAGATACTCCAGCACTTAAATATATTGGAGCATTTATATTTTCTACTTTAAAAAGTTTTATAAAAACTTCACTAAATAATCCACCAAGTTTTGCAATAGGACCCTCTCGCCCAATCGGTACACCAAAACCAATACTTATAGAGGTAAGTAAAAGTACCAAAAAGCCTTTTAACATAGAAAACTTTCCAGTCATTAAAGAGATTTTTTTAGCCACCTCTTCTATGGTTACATTCGAGCGGTTTCTTAAAAATTTTTTAATTATTAAATGCGAGCCCAAAAATATTAATGGCATTGTAATTATGTGAAAATATTGCCAACTATCAATATTAAAAAATCTATACAGTGCTTCAAAAAGGCTAATAACATAACGAAATAAATACGCCGAAGCCCCACCTATTAAGCCAATTAATGTAGGTATTAAAAAGAAATGCCTTATGTCTTCTAGTTTCATATCTATTTATCTTCGTCAGACTTAATACTGTGCGAAGTAAAGTCTTTTAGGCTCCCTTTAAATATATTCTCTTGCCCCAAATATAGACTATATCCAAAGCTTGTTAAGTAACTTGTAATTACTGCTGCTGTCATTGGAATTACAACATCGTTGTGGCTCATTTCGGTAATCATAACAATCGCAGCAAGTGGGGTTTTAGCTGCCGCTGCGAGTGCTGCACCCATACCAGCTAATGTAAACATTACAAGTTCGTTTGGAAATACATGCCCAAAAATATTACCAAGTGCTGCACCAATAATTAATACAGGCAAAATTAATCCACCAACAATTCCAAATCCTAGAGTAAAGCTTGTAATTATTATTGTACAAACTATTATTACAAAATCCTCTGAGACAGAAAACTGCGTTTGTGCTAAATTCGATAAAATTTTCATATCAACAGGAGCTGCTAACAAATCTGGATTGTTTGTATAAAGATACAAAAAAGCCAAAACAGGAATAGAGATTAATGTCCCTATAAATGCCCTTTTTTCGGGGCGAAATATAAATGCAGCTTTTCTTAAAAAGTGAAAGAAAATAGTATAAATATATATTGTAATAGAGATTAAAAAACCTAAGCCAATAATATATGGTATACTCTTTAAATCCCAAACTGCTTTAGAATGTAGCAAAATAAATGCATGATTTCCTCTAAAAAATGAGAATGTTAAATAACTCACAATAGCTGCAACAATCATCGGTATAAATGGGCGATAATTAAAATCGTACATATTCTCCAACTCTAAAGCAAATATTGAACTACCCAATGGTGCCTTTAGTAAAGCACCTGTAAATGCTCCAGCACCAATTAAGCCAAGCATATTTTTAAAGCGTTTACCAAAGCCATAAGCTCTACCAACCCATTCGCCAATACCAACACCCAAGTAGAAAGATGGACCCTCTCTACCTGCTATGAATCCGCCAGATAGTGTTAAAATAGAGATAAAAAGCTTAAAGAGCAGTGCCTTTACTTTTAAATAGTGTTTAGATTTCAAATGCAAAATAGAAAAGCCAATACCAGGACCTGCTACTTCTCTATCTTGCTTCACAATAAATCCTGTAATTAATGCAACAAAGAGTGGATATATAAAAAGATATACAATATTTTCGGATAGTTTTGCATTTATACTTACTACAAGTAAATCCACAATAGAAGCAATAACCCCCGTAGTAATCCCAATAGCAATGGCAAAAGGAAGCCACCTACCTATAAAAAATATTATAGATACAGAGTCTATTTTTATAGGATGTATATGAAACTCATCTTTTAAAACTCTTTGTAGAAACTTTTTAAAACGAGGTTCTTCTGTGCCAAATATAAAATTATAAAATCTCTTTTTTAACTTCTCCATATTATTGCCTTATTTAGAGGTTAGTTAAATTATAACATAAATTAATGCACTAGATTAAAATTATAAATACTATTTAATAATTTTAAAGTTTTATCTACATTACTGTGTATTATTTACATCTATTGGTATTAACAAAATTTTAGAATTTCGCTCTTTTAATCTGCTTTCAACTCTTCTATCTATAAGTTTTTGGTGTATTTTTAAGGCTTTAGATATATTGCTATCATTTCTATTAGTATCGTTGCTGATTAAATCAGATATTTTTGTATCTAACTTATCTAATACATTAAATTTATCCTCTGGTTTATATTTAGCCTCTTGCATATTTTTAGATACATTTTCATCATCAAAATTATCAAGTTCAGCTTGAGTAGTCGAAGATTTACGCCTATTTAACTTTATATTTTCTAGGGCTTTCATATTTTTTATTGCATAATCCAAATTCTCTTTAAACTTTGAATTATTATCAAATTTTAAAGCATCTTTGTAAAAAATTACAGCCTTTTTGTAATTTTTTTGCATTAAATATGCATTACCTATATTGTAAAGCTTTTTTGCAGTTAAATTATTATCTTTTATCAATTTATAGTACTCTATTGCTTTTGTATAATCTTTTAACTTATAGAGTGTATTAGCTATATTATAATATACTACATCGTTTTTAGGCTCTATTTGGCTATAGAGTTTTAGTGCTTTTTTATACTCCCTACTCTGGTATGCATTTTGGGCTTTGTACTCTATATAGTCGTTACTTATGGAACTAAATGCCAAAACTGGCAGTAGCAAACCGATTAATATCTTCATACTTTTCTCCTATTTAAAAGAGTAAATATATATAAAACAAATGCAATCAATAATGGTATATAAAATAGTTCACTCTTTTGATTGTGTGGATTTTGAGTACTTGTTTTACTATCTATTGCAGAGATAAAATCTTGTAAATCATTACTTAAACTATAAGTTTTATAAGCTCCACCACTTCCATTAGCTAGAGCTTTCAAACTCTTTAGTCCAAATAACTCAATATCTCCAAAAGAGTTTTTAAGCACTCTATTATTAACCTTTACAATCGAGCCTTTGGCAGTTGCAATGGCGTAAATATAGAGCTTAATATTATGTTTATTTGCAAAGGTTAGTGCCTCTTTATAATCGCTATTTGTTGAGCTAAATAAAATTACAGATTTAAGCTCTTTATTACTTGCATTAATAGCTTTTAAAAGTTTTAAAATATCAGCTCTATCTCGTTTTATGCCTATAGGTTCTAAGTTTTTTACTAAGTAACTTAGCCTATTATAATCTTTAGTCACTGGTGATATTAAGTAGCCACTGTTTGCATAAGCATACAGAGCAACACTTTGTCCTGTTAAATCTTTTAACAGTCGCTCTATCTTTGTTTTAGCAAAGCTTAGGCGGTTAGGGTATATATCTTTAGCATCCATTGCATAGCTTAAATCTACAGCCACAGCAAAGCTTGTGTCGTTTTGGCTTGTAAGTAATTGTTTAGTGCTTTGCGGGCGATATAGTGCTATTGCCATAAAAACAGCAGTGGCAATTAACAAAGGCCTAGAGTAACTTTCTCTATAAAGTATGCTAAAAAGTATAAGCAAAATTAGTGCCACAGCTAGCGGATATTGAAAGTAGTGTGTATAAGTCGCATAACTTTTACTCTCTACTTTACCACTCTCTAACTTATTAATTTCGTTATAGATTAACTCTAACTCTTCTGGTTTTAGAGCTTGATAAAACTTACCACCACTCTGTTTTGCGATGCTCTCTAGCACCTCTTTGTTAAAGTCTCCTTTTTTGCCAAGTGCAATAGTGTAAACTTTTATATTAAAGCTCTTAATTTTGCTTATAGCACTCTGCAAACTTACACTTTTTACTGTATTTATTCCATCAGTTAAAAGT
This sequence comes from Campylobacteraceae bacterium, assembly GCA_027024155.1. Lineage (GTDB taxonomy): Bacteria > Campylobacterota > Campylobacteria > Campylobacterales > Sulfurovaceae > JAADEQ01. The sequence goes on along the minus strand of JALVTE010000121.1, from coordinate 71,585 downwards.
ATCATAACTCGATTTTTAGAGTCACTCTTTTTAAATATATCTGCACCTAAAAATAGAGCTTCGTTAAGTGCAGTCTGCCTAGAGCCTGCAACTCCTAATTTTATAAATTTTAACATCTGCTCAATACTTTTTTTATCGTAAGTTAGTGGTGAAGCTACATAAGCGTAATTTGCAAATAGGCTAAGTGCAATATTGTCATTTTTTCTCTTCTTTAAAAAGTTAGCAATTATCTCTTTTGCAACATTAAACCGGTTATCTTCTTGCATAGAGTCGCTTGCATCTAAAAGAATAGATATATCATAGCCTTTAACTTTATTGGCTTGATGCATATGCTTCTTTACAGGAGTAGCCAAAGCCAAAACCATAAAGAGTGCTATTAAAAACTTTAAAACTTTCGAGTAATCAAAACTACTCTTAACAGCCTTTTTTAAAAGCTTTAAGTTAGAAAACTCAACTCTTCTAAAGTGCCGATTTAAGAGCCAAACAATAAATAAATAGAGTGGCAACAGCAATAAAAAATATGGATGCAAAAAAGTCATCTAAGCACCCCTCGCCCTTCATCCTTCATCCTTCATCCTTCATCCTTCATCCTTCATCCTTCATCCTTCTACCTTCACCCTTCATCCTTCACCCTTCATCCTCTTTAATAAACTCTCTAATTTTATCCACAATCTCTTCATCAATAACTTTAGCATTTTGGCTATATTTATACGGCTCTAACTCTTGCAATAGTGCTTCTAATTTAGGGCTACTGTTTTGCTCTTTTGCTATAACTGTAAATTGGTACAGAAGCTCTTTTGTAGGGTTGCTGAAATCTAAACTCTCATAAAGGTTTTTACAAGCTACTTTTTTACTTTTTCTGTAACGAAAAAATAGCACCAAAAGAGTTACTAAAATAGCGACAACTAAGCTCAAAAACAGATAGATATAGATACTAAAATTATTAGTAATAATTGGTTCTATATCGTTAATATTTGGCATCTAAAACCTCTTTAATCTTATTTACACTATTGTCATCTGTATATATTTTTGTAAACTTTATCTGACAACTGTGTAAATGTGTTAAAAGCTTACTATCTTGCTCTTTAAAGAGTTTATTGTAAACTTTTTGACTCCGCTTGTCAATGTTAAGTTGTGTCAATTCGTTAGAGTTTAAATCTTTAATATTTAGCTCTCCTAAAAGCTCTAAATTCTCTTCGGCTTTTGCTCTTATAATTAAGCAGTAAGTTTCGTGAATTTTAGAAATCTCTTGCAAATTTACTTCGTCTAAAAAGTCGCCAATTATAAAAACAATAGAGCGTCTTTTTATATGATGAAAAATATACTTTGTAAGCTCTTCGTAATCTATAGAACTTTGGCACTTTAGAGTATTTGCAAATTGATAATTTATATCGACAGCTTCCGCCTTTTTAGTAGGCTTTAAAAAGAGTTGCTCTTTGTTATTAAAAAAGATAGTACTAAGAGACTCTTTAGCGTAAACCGAAGCAAAACTAAGAGCCGTTAAAGTCTCTATAGCTTTAGCTTTTTTATTAGCAAAATTCAAAGAGCCACTATTTAAAAAAACGGTTGCAATATTTAACTCTCTATCTTCATTAAAAGTGTTTACCTTTACGCTATCTTTTGTACTTTTTCGCCAATTTATATGGCGAGCAGAATCGCTTGTTGTGTAGGCTCGTATATCTTTAAACTCTATGCCACTTCCACCAAATATACTAGAGTGATTACCAACCCTATTTGCAAATAGCTTTCGTTTTGTCTCTATAACTATTTGGTTTTTTTTCATTACGGTGCAGGCACTTTAGCAATAATTTTAGCAATTATCTCATCGCTTGTAATAGTATCAATACTTGCTTGGTAATTTAGCTTTATTCTATGCCTTAAGCTCAAGTAAGCTGAAGAAGCAACATCAGCAGGTGTTACAAAATCTCGCCCATTTAGATAAGCAGTTGCACGACTGGCTTTAAATAACGAAATCGAACCCCTTGGGCTTACACCAAACTCTATATATTTAGCCAACTCTTCGCTAGGCTCTCTTGTTTCAAAAATTAGCTTTAACATATACTCTTTTAAAGCTGGCTCTATATGCACAGCCTCTATCGCTTCTTTAAGCTCTAAAAACTGCTTACTATCTAACACTTGCTCTATTTTTGCAAAGCTTTTATTAGAGGCTTGCTCCATAATCTCTAACTCTTCATCAAAGCTATTATATCCAACTATCGCCTTTAGCATAAATCTATCTAAAGATGCCTCTGGCAACTCATATGTTCCCTCTTGGTCTATTGGATTTGCAGTTGCTAGCACCATAAATGGCTCTTGCAGTTTAAAGCTCTGCTCTCCAATAGTTACCTGCCCCTCTGCCATAGCCTCTAGTAAGGCCGATTGCACCTTTGGAGAGCTACGGTTAATTTCGTCAGCAAGTAGCAAATTGGTAAAAATAGGACCGTGCTTTATTTTATACTCATTTGTTTTTAAATCCAATATCTCATTACCGATAATATCGCTTGGCAGTAAATCTGGCGTAAACTGTACACGCTTAAACTCAAAACCAATAGCCTTGGCAAGGGCATTTACAGCTGTAGTTTTTGCCACACCAGGAACACCCTCTACCAATATATGTCCATCGCAAAACAAAGCAATTAGCATCGCATTTATCAACTCTTCGTGACCAATTACAGCTTTATGGATTTCATTTTTTAATTTATTTATCATTATATCTCTTTATTGGGTATACTTATATTATATACAATTAACTTTAATAAAGATATAATTACAAAAAAGTAGGAGCATAATATGCGTAGATTGTTTCTTTTTTTAATATCAGCAGGCTTAATATATTTTGGTATAGATACAATCAGTGAGCATTTAACCAACGACCCAATGGCAAGTTTTGGTGACAAAGAGTATATAATAGGTGTTGTAGCTATAGGGAATAGGATTGCTAAATTTTTTAAATATTATAGATGGATAAAATGCGTATATTTATTATTTTAATTACTCATAAAGTTTCTTATGAAAATTAAAAATCTAGCTGCTATTATTATATCATTATTAATAATTTTTAGTATATCATTTGCCATATATTGGCAATCTATAACGCCCGTAACTGTTGTTATTCAAGCAGGTCACGAGGGTAGAAATAGTGGAAATACAGGTGCCACTTCAGGAAATATACAAGAGGTAAAATGGAATATAATAGTTGCTAATGAAGTAGCTAAACAGTTAAAGAAGTGGGATATCAATGTAAAAAGAGTTCCCGCAGATACAAAATTAATAAAAGCAAAAATAGCAGTTGCTATACACTTTGATGGTTCAAGTAAAAAGTGCAGTTCAGGAGCAAGTATTGGCTACAAAAACAGAGCTTCAAAAGAGTTTGCAAAACGCTGGAGAAATATATATGGCAACTACTTCCCTTTTGGCTGGCAACAAGATAACTTTACAAAAAATTTAGCAAACTACTACGGCTACTATTACATTAGAGCCGATAAATTCTTAGTATTAGAGTTAGGCGAAATAACTTGCAAAAAACAAACCAAATGGCTAAAACCAAGACTCAAAAAAATAGGAGATTTAATTGCCTACACAATAGCAAGAGAGTTAGGTTTTGCACCCCGTAAGCCTTAGTGTATTAGGAATAAAGCCAGAATAATTAGGTCGGTAAACCGACCCTACACAAACATTTATCTAAATTCTAAAACCCCTAGGGTCGGTTTACCGACCATATATATAAGTAAGACTAACCATTCCAAACAACGAGACGACACAAAGGTCGTCTCTTGCAGTGTATTTAGTTTATATATAAACTACTTTAATGCAGCTTCTGCGTCTGATTCAGTATAATAAAATTTACCGCTGCCTTTTGTATCTGGTCTACTATGTGATTTTGTAAACTCTAAATATTTATCTTTTCTTACTACATCTGTAATAGTAAGAGTAAATTTCTTTCCACTATCACCCGTGCCACTAATTGTTAAAGTATCTTTATTTACAGAGTAGTTAAAAGTACGAGTTTTAATCTCTCCATTTTCATCCCAAGAATCTGTAACAGTATGTCCATCGCTCTTAAAATCTAACTTTTCTACATGTGCATTATTTACTACTGTACCATTTTCATCAGTATAGCTATCATCGTCAGCTATATAATATACTTTACCAACAAAAATTTCGCTAAGTGCTGATTGATTACCATTATTATCATCGCCACCACCTGCTTTTAATACAGCTTCTGCATCAGCTTTATTAAGATAAAGTGTAATTTCTTCATTATCTTCTCCTCCAGTAACTTTTACATATTTATCTGTAATTTCATTTACAAAATGCTCACCACCTTCATCTACTAACTTATGGTCTTTATAGTTTACATGATAAGTTTTTCCACTACTAAAGTTTAACACTTTTCCATCTTTGCTAACTGTAACACTTCTTAATTCATTTTTACGAACAAAATAAAATGTCTTACCTGCAAAATACTTCTTTAAATTCTCAGCAGAGTATGGGTTATCAAGACTAGGAGCAGGAGCCTGTTCTCCTCCACCTTTACTTTCTAGTTCAGCTTTTGCTTCGGCTTCTGTATTGAAAAATTTATATATATTATTGTGTTCAGTCTTTTTAAGCTCTATGTAATTTGCTTTTTGAGTTACAATAAAAGTACCAATATCACCATCATCATGGTACTGTATTAAATGTGTACCTTTAATTTCAATTTTTTCACTAAATTTTTTACCCTTTTCATCTCCAGCAAGTACCTCTCCACTAAATGAAGTAGCATCTTTATTTATAACCAATTTAACTAGTTCTGTATGATCACTCTCTTCTATATAAGCATAAAAAGTCTTACCAGCTAAAAGCTCTTTTGTAATTTGAGTTGAACTCTTCTCTAAGTGTGCTATAACCTCTTCTTTAGTTTTTACTTTACCTTTAAAGCTATGGTCTTGTTGCTCTACTTCTGATACAACACCTACTAGCTCATCTCCTTTAGGAACATCTTTTTCCCCTTTTAAAGCTTCGTTAAGTATATGTAATACTTTTGGTGTAATTTGAATACCATTACTTGCATCTCCATCGCTATCTATAGATTGCAAGAATTGTGCTACCTCTAAATCGTTTTCTAAAACCTTTTTACCATTTGCAAGTTTGTCTTTACTAACTTCTCTTAATGTGATACCAGCTATTGAAAATTTACAACCTGCTCCCTCTTCGAAAGTAAACTTTCCATCTTTATCTGTTACACCTGTTTGTGAACCACAAGTGTAGTTTACACCCTCTACCGCAGAATCTACATAGTAGCCAGTACCTGTATTTGTAGCACTAGGAGGATTGCCCCCACCGCCACATCCAGCTAAAATTGCTACCGATGCTACTGATAAACCTATTAGATTAATTTTTTTCATCTTATCATCTCCTAATTTTGATACTATTATTATATTTCCCCCCTTAATTTATACTTATTATCAGTAATATTGAACGATTTTATATTTAAATAATTATTTTTTATAGTAAACAAGTATTAAATTTTTATATTTTATAAGCAAACTTAATAAATAAAAAGAATAAATTTAGTATTTTATGCTATAATTGCAGTCGCCCTCTTCGGAGCTATGCAACAGGTTTGTGAGGAACCGGGTCAGGACGGGAACGTAGCAGCCCACCTCACTCTCTTGTGTGCCATAGTACCCCGAAGGGGGTTTATCACTTCAACTATTCATAAAGCCAACAAATAGACCAACTTTAAGCAAAATTTATTATTGACTAAATCTTATTTTATACTTTTATCTGTATAATACTCTATTCAAAATAGAGAGGTGTCCGAGTGGTTTAAGGAGCACGCCTGGAACGCGTGTGTAGGGCAACCTACCGAGGGTTCGAATCCCTTCCTCTCTGCCACTTTTACTTATAAAAGCCACCAAAACCCCTATATAAAGTGATTTTCAAGCCTCTTTAAGGTTTAATATTTTTGCTTGAGTCCTCGATTAGTCCGTCGCATATGAAAAAAAGATATTAAATATCACATTATCAACATATGATTTATCTATAATTTTACTTATACATTTAAAGCAATAATTAAAAGCTCTGCAATAGGTACTGTACAAAGATATTATAAGCGTAAGGGTCAGCACACCCTTAGTTAAACAGAATTTCCAACAACTTTTTTTAACTGTTACCGCATTAAACAATAATAAATAGGTACTGTTATCGTATATATGCCTTGTAGGGGTCGTCGTAGCCTTGCCTTTTTTGTTTGGTTTAGCTGTAACAATCTGTTTCAACAACAACTTTTACCTTGTAATTACCTCCTCTATTTTTTATATTGGTTTATAGATATTAACTCTCGAGTACCTTGTAATGACCTTGTATATTTTAATATGCCATTAAGCTTGATATACCCTCAAAAAAAATTATATTGAAGCTATGTATATTTTTTACTTTGTAGATTAGTTTTTACTTTGTATGTAGTTTTAACTTTGTTGTGTGTCAATTATAAGAGTGTTAAAAATAATACGCTTCAAATATGACACATCAAAAATAACACCCTATGAACCTTAAAAGGGTGTCATATTTAGTACCCTTTGTTATTCGGTATCGATATAAAAGCCTTGTTCTTCTTTTACTTGTCTCCAATTATCAACAATTAAAAAGATAAAATCTTCAGATAGTGAAAAACGGCTAAATTTCTTATTGCTATCTATTCGCCCACCTTTGGAGCGTTTTACATCTATAAGCCCTTTGGCTTGGAGTTGTTTAATAGTAGCTCTTAACTTCGATTGGCATACGCCAACCGCTTTAGATAACCAGTATATGCCTAAATGGTCATACCACTTATCAAAGTGTATGGTTTTTCTAAAGATAACCAGCATTAGGTCTCTCTCGTCTCTGTTAAAATCTCCGTCCATTATGCGTTGAAACATTAGCGATTTAAAAAACTCATCTAAATTTATCTTTTCGTCATTAACAGTTACGCTTAATTTGCTCATAGTAAACTCTCTGTAAAGTACCTATTTTTAACTTTAGCCTTATGCTTAATTCTAAAATCAAACTCTGGATGATTTTCGAGTATTTTATTTCTCATTCTGCTTACTGCAACACTTTGGCTAATTGCAGGTAAGGTTAAATCTTCAGCTGGAGTCTTGCCGTGTAGCTCTCTTAAATACTCTCTAATAATTGCAGGATTTCCATTATCACCACCATATAATTTTGGATTTTCGTAAATCTTTCTTAATACCCATTGTTTCAATAAATCTTTTGCCATTTTGCTTCCTTTGCACTTGAATTAGCTGTTTTTTTGAGTGAGCTTTATTCTCCCATCTTGGGGATTAATTAAAAAGTTCACAAACTAAATTGTTTAATGCCGTTTAAGAAGATATTGAGCTAATAGATAGTAAAATAAATTTGCTGATTTATATAAATACTACCTCAACTTAATATCTCTTTTTGTTGAGGTTACCAACCTTATATTGTATTCTCTCCTTATAAAATTTATTAAGCTATTTTAATAGTCTGTGTTAAAAACTCTGCAACATCTAAAATATTAAATACAACTTTTGCATTTTTGGCTTTGCCCAACTTTTTATAATTTGGTATGCCGTAACCTTTAGCAATATAGCCGTCGATAGTGCTATAAGAGATACCTAACTCATTAGCCATTTCTCTTTTTGATAATGTTGATTTTTTGTAGCGAGTCTTTAGGTCTTGGAGTATTAATTCTTGTTTCTTTGTCATTGTAAAGTTTCTCCTTTTTATTCATTGTATAAGATAATTATATCAAGTAAAATCTATTTTAAGCTAAAAAATATGTAATATATTAATATTATGTAACTTTTTGCTACATAAGGAATTTAATTATAGTAAAAAATACTATAATTAAGTATTTTTACAGTATTTCTATTTAAATCAGTTATATAAAAATGTCTTATATTTTACCAATTTAGATTTACTTCATATTATACTTTTTTAGTATAATCCTAACTCTATTAATACCATTATTAACAAGTTAGCATAATTATAAGAAAAAATGAGAAATATGACTAACTAAAAAATACTCTTTATTTAGAGTAAATTTTGGTATTTTATAAAATATCTATCATTTGTTTAATATTTACACTTTTAAGATTATAGTCTATTTGTAGTTTTTTAAAGAATTTTTTTATTGGTTTTTTTGTAGAGTCATATAAATTTGACCCTCCATATCTAAATGGGTCTAAAATATTAAATTTTTTAGTTTTTAACTCTTTTAAAAGTAATTTATTTTGCTGATAAATTTCTTCAAGCACAGGATTTAAAATACTAAAGTCTTCATCATCATTCCATTCATAGTCAGAACTATAATGATAAATCATCTCTTGATATTCTTCAATAATTTTAATATCTTTTTTTATAAGTTTGTATGAATTATAATTTAGTTTTTTTGCTTCTCTTCGATTGAATATTTTTGAACTATTGTAACTTTCAAGAATTTCTATAAAATCTTCAATAACTACATAAATTTTATTTTTTGGAATATTTTCAAATACTTCAAGCTTACATTCAATATCGTATTGTTTTTTTAAAAAATAGTCTTTATGTTGTTTACTATTTCTTCTTCTTTGAATAACTGTTCTCCTATAAGAGAATGGGTCGATTATGCAAGGACAGCTATCTAATACACGATTAAAGATTTCTATTAATTCGTTATTTGAGATTTTATCTGTTTCTGATTTCATTGATACAACCCTTTAATAACATCTTTGCCACTATCAGGGGCTAATTTTGCGTATCTCATTGTCATATTAATATCGCTATGGTTCATTAGCTCTTTAATATTGAATATTGGTACGCCATTAATTGCTAAGTGGCTTGCAAAGGTGTGTCTTAGGGTGTGTATTACGGCTCTGTTTTTTGTGTCTTTGGTATCTAAGCCTACATTGAAGTTATTATCAAGTATCTTTTTAAGGTGTCTTGCAAGTGTTCTTGTTGGCTTTTTCTTGTTTAGCCCACCTACCACATAAGAGTTTGTAGTTAATGCCTTTAAATAGCCTTTTAAATAGGTTATAAGCTCATCAGATAAAAAGCCTTGATAGGTTTTGTTAGTTTTAAAGTCTTTAAGTGTTATTGTGCCATCTTCGAGCTTTATCTCTTTTTTTTGAATATTTAAAATTGTTTCGAGTCGTCCACCAGTAATAAGAGATAGTTTTACAAATAGTGTAAGCTCTTCTTTTATAGCGTTAGTAAATGTTTCCTCTTGCTCTATGGCTTTGTATAGTGTTTTTATCTCTTTTAAGCTGAGGTATCGCTCTCTTGCATTGTCTATCTTAATAGCTTTTAGCTTCTTTGATTTAATAGGGTTAGCTTTGCTATATAAGCCCTCTTCAATAGCAAAGTTAAAGAGTGTACCTATAAAGCTTATATGTGAGTTTATCGTACTACCTGCACGCCCTTTATCTATAAGCGATTTTCTAAAGGTTACAATTTTATCGGTGGTTATTTCGTTAATATCCATATCGCCAAATACTTTATAAACATTGGCTTTGTACTTTTGTTCTGTCTTTATAATATCTTTGCTCTCTGTGGCTTTAAAAGCTTTATATTGTTGGAAAATGTTATCAAGTGTAGTAAATTTCTTTTTTATCCTCTCTTTTAATCGTGGTGGCAACTCTCCATTTTTGGCAAGTGCTATAAATTCGTCTCTTTTATCTTTACAGTATTTCTCTCTTACGCCCTTTGAGTATTTACCTATTGTTACAAGTCTATCTTTATTTGTGTTATCTTTATATCTAACTATATAAACTTTGTCTATAATCTTACGCTCTACTTTACCCTTATCATTTATGCTAATTTGCTCTATCTCTTTATAAAATACACCCTCATTTTTAGTTTTTATCCTTTTAGAGTGAGTTTTTATTTGAATATCTGCCTGCATAGTTCGCTATACCTTTAAAAGTAGTATTAATCTGAGTCCGCGTTTAGTCCGTCGCATATCAAGAAACAATACTTTATTATAGGTAACTTTAGGTAATAGTAAACTTAATTTAAGCCCCAATATAAGGGCATCTTGGGGTAATTGGTGAAACTTTAAGAAAAGGCATAAAATGGTTCTTTTATAATCCCTTCCTCTCTGCCACTATCTATTTAACCAATATAGCAAAGACGATAGGTTTTTAACTATACTTCTTCTAAAAAGATATATTTACTTGTACTTTAAACTGTGCAACATAGTCGCACTAATTTTTAACTCAAGCTAGCTAACTCTGTATTTACCTTCTCTAGCTTCTCTTGAGCATCGGCTAGGGCTTGGCGGTTTTGGGTTATTACGGCTTCTGGGGCGTTGGCTACGAATTTTTCGTTGTTTAGCATTCCGTTTAGTTTAGCAATCTCTTTTTCTAGTTTTGTTTTTTGGTTCTCTAGCTTTTTGATAATTGGGCTCATGTCGATATCGGCTGTTGAGATGTAGCTCTCTAAGTTGTCACTTACATCTGTTACGGCGTTTTCTGGTTTAGCATCTACAAACTCTATCGCTTCTACTTTTGCTAATTTCTCTAAGAATGGTTTTACTAAATTAGTATCAACCTCTTTTGTAAACTTTACATAAGCTTTTTCTATTTTTTTGTTACCCATATCAACAAGTGTTTTACAGCGTCTTATCGATACGATTGCCTCTATTGCCAACTCAAAAGTGTCAATCACACTACTATCAACCTCTTTTACAGTTGGGTACTCTTTTATCATAATTGAATTTTCACTGCTAAGTTCTGTTGCACTAAGTTTTTGATACAGATACTCTGTAATAAATGGCATTAGCGGATGTAGCAGTTTCATCGACTCTTTAAATATGCTTCCTAGTTCACTTACACTCTCTTTACTAGCTTTGCTTAGCTCAATTCCCCAATCACAGAACTCTCCCCAAAGGTAGCGGTAAAGTGTAGTTGCGGCATCGTTAAAGCGGTACTGTTCTATGTAGTCTCTTGTCTCTTCAACTGCTTTATTAAATCTACTTAGCATATATTTACCAAGTGGAGTTTTAATCTCTATTTCGCTTAAATCTGCGAAGCTGTCGCTATTCATTAGCAAGAAGTTGCTAGCATTAAATAGCTTGTTTGTAAAGTTACGGCTAAGCTCTAACTTCTCTTCACTAAGCTTAATATCACGCCCCTGAACTGCTAAAATTGCTAGTGTAAAGCGTAAAGCATCGGCACTATATTTCTCTATCATTACAAGTGGGTCGATTACATTGCCCTTCGATTTACTCATTTTATCGCCGTGCTCATCTTTTACAAGTGCGTGCAGATAGATGTCTGGGTATGGTAGTTCTCCTGTTAGCTTCTCGCCCATCATTATCATTCTTGCAACCCAGAAGAATAGAATATCAAATCCTGTAATTAGTAGAGAATTTGGATAGAAGTTTTTCATATCATCTTCGAACCACTTCTCGCCTTTTAGTACATCTCCATTTCCCCAACCTAGTGTACTAAATGGCCAAAGCCCTGAGCTAAACCATGTATCTAATACATCTGGGTCTTGCTCTATATTTTCGCTTCCACACTTTTCGCAAGTTGTAGGAGTGTTGCCCTCAAATGCCCACTGGTGCGAACAATCTTTACAACTCATAACAGGTATCTGATGCCCCCACCAAAGTTGGCGAGATATACACCAATCTCTTAAATCTTTCATCCAAGCGTTGTAGCTGTTTATCCAGTGTGGCGGGAAGAATTTAGCCTCTCCGTTGTTTACCCTCTCGATTGCATCGCTAGCAAACTCTTTTTTTACAAACCACTGCTTAGAGATGTATGGCTCTACTATATTTTTACAGCGGTAGCAGTGCCCTACTTGATGTTGATGCTCTTCTATTTTCTCTAAAAAGCCTTCGCTGTCTAGTTTTTCTACTATCTTATCGCGTGCTTCTAAACGCTCCTGCCCCTCAAACTCGCCACAGTAGCTATTTAGCATACCATTTTCATCAAAAATTGTAATAAACTCCAAATCGTGGCGTTTTCCAACTTCGTAGTCATTTGGGTCGTGTGCTGGTGTTACTTTAACAACACCTGTTCCAAACTCCATATCTACATGCTCGTCGGCAATTATCTTTACCTCTCTGTCAATTAGTGGTAGCTTTACACTCTTGCCAATTAAGTTTTGGTAACGCTCATCATCTGGGTGTACCATTACAGCGGTATCACCGAAGTATGTTTCTGGTCTGGTTGTCGCAACAACAAGCACGCCACTACCATCGCTTAGAGGGTATCTTAAGTGATACAGCTTGCCTGCATGGTCTTCGTACTCTACTTCTATATCGCTTAGTGCACCATCGTGTGTACACCAGTTAATCATATAGTTACCCTGCACTATGTAGCCATTGTCATACATAGTTTTAAAGGCTTTTTTTACAGCATTTGCAAGCCCTTCATCCATTGTAAAACGCTCTCTACTCCAAGCCGGAGACACGCCAAGTACTCTTAGCTGGTTTGTAATAGCATTTTGTGAGCTATTTTTTTGCTCCCAACATAACTTTAAAAACTCTTCGCGTCCAATCTCCTCTTTGGTTTTACCTTCTGCTAGTAGCTTCTTCTCTACCACATTTTGTGTTGCTATTCCAGCGTGGTCTACACCTGGTTGCCAAAGAGTCTTATAACCATTCATTCTTTTATAACGCGTTATAATATCTTGTAGGGTAAATGTAAGCCCATGCCCAATATGCAGGTGTCCTGTAACATTTGGCGGTGGCATCATAATACAGAAATTCTTACCCTCTTTTTGAATACTCTTATTACCATCTATTTCGAAAAAACCTTGCTCTTCCCAAAACTTATAGTAGTTTTGCTCTATATCTTTTGGATTGTAACGATTTTTATCACTCATAATTAACCTTGGTAGTGTAAAATTTTAAAGAGATTATAGCTAATATTAGCTTTTATGGAGGAGAATAGCTTAATTAGATGCATCTAAAAATATAATAAGCTTCTGGTTACAGATAGTAACAATAAGAAGAAATTGACATAATTTTCTCACTCATAATTAAATCACGTATATACAAAGCAATAAAATACTCAAAATATTCTATTTTAGTATGAATATATGGATGTATATTTATAAACACACTAATTTTTGCATACACTTAAGCTATAGTATATTTTTATAAAATGATAAAATTATGTGTTAGTTATTTAATAACAATCTCTATTTTATCGAATTATATTAAGAAATCTATGATATTATACATTAAAATTACACAAAAGTGATATACTAATGAATAAAATAATATATGAAGCAGGTTTTTTATTAACATATGCCCTTGATAAACTAGACAATCAAAAATTTGTTAATCCTATGTATGGGGCTATTTTACCCGATGAATCTAAAGTATTAAAAGAGATTAAAGATTTATCCTTAGAGACATCTATACCTAAAGCTATATCTTTAATGGAAAATAATAAAGTAAAAGCAGAATCTTCTACTGTAATATACCCAGCAGAATTAGAAGATGATTATGGTGATAGATATAGTGTTCTAATTGTACAAATAGAGAAACATAACTCTTTAGACTTTATGACTATTGCACAACCATATAGTTTTAAAAATGGTTCTATAGAGATTAGCAATTATGAATTATTAGACTTTTTTGAGTTACTAGAAGATGATTTACCAGCACTAGAGAAGCGTTTTATTGAAGGTGCATATAATTATGACGATGCCCAAAACATTTGGGAAGATAAATTCGTAGCAAATTAAAACTCTGCTATAATACCTTACAACCATACTATTTGCCATTTAATTATAGAGATATATAGGCAAAAATCAAATTATTTCTCTCTAACCTTCATTATATAAAAACTTTCAACTACACAATGCTAACAACTCTACTATTATCTATAGACTAATTTTTAATCTCTCTATTTTGGTGTCCATATATGATAATAGATATAAATATTCCACCTTGTACTATGCCTAAGATTACCTCTGAGCTAACTGCCATCATTGCATTTAGGGTTTGAGGTATCCAGTCGCCTGAGCCTAGTGTGCTAAAGGTTACGGTTGAAATATAAAATGCTGTAACAAAGCTATGTTCGCTAATTATTTTATAATTTTCTGGTGAAAAATTTGAATTTAAATGAAACAGTGTATGTACACCAAACATATAATATACTACGGCATAATACATAATAGTGATTATTGTTATCTCTAAATATAGTAGCACCACATGCATTAAAGTTGCATTAGTTGGGTGGTTTGTATGGGTAAAAATATATAATGCCGTATCTAGTAAAATAAATCTTGCCAAAACAATATACAAAATATCACCAAAAAGAAATATCTCTTTATACTCTATAAAAAACTTCACTTGATAGAAGTGAAAAATCAACTCTATTATTATAGGCATTAAAAGTAATGGTAATATCAAAAATGCAATATGGACATCGTAAATATAGCGTCTTTTGTAAAGCTTTCCTATTTTATTTATCAAATATAATCCTAAACTATGGTCTTGTCTTTATACTCATCTATGCTGAGATTATATACTTTTTTATCTTTAATTGTTAAAACTCTATCACATAATGGTACCATTGCTTCATCGTGTGTTACCATTATTACAGCCACTCTCTGCTCGATTGCTATTTTTTTAAGCATTTTTACAACATCTACCGAGCGTTTAGAATCTAATGCAGCAGTAGGTTCATCAGCCAATATTATCTCTGGTTTATTTGCAAGTGCTCTGGCAATAGCAACTCTTTGGTTCTGTCCTCCAGATAGGTTTGATGGCATCTCATTTGCTTTATCTTTTATGCCAAAATAATCTAAAAGCTCTAATGCCTCTTTTTTTGCCTCTTTTAAAGAGACTCCATTTATTTGTGGAATTAGTGTAACATTTTCTATAACATTTAAAAATGGAATTAAATAGTGAGCCTGAAAGATAAAGCCAATTTTTTCTCGTCTAATTCTTCGCTTCTCTTTGGTTAGCCATTTATTATCGTAAACTTTCTCTTCTCCTAACCAGATTTGCCCACTTGTTGGGGTTAAAACACAGCCTATCATCATTAAAAGTGTAGTCTTCCCTGCTCCACTTGGTGCAATTAAAGCTACCAATTCACCCTTTTTTATCTCGAAAGTGGCATCATTTATAACCTCTACTAAAGTGTCACCTTTACCAAAATGTTTTACCAATTTCTGCGTTTTTATAGCTATACTATCCACACTAGCCCCCTATCGCTTCCGCAGGATTTGCACTAATTACCTTTTTTATTCCAATTAACGAAGCTATAATCGAAGCAACAATTACAATTATAAACAATGCAATAGCATCTGGTGTCTCTAACACAACTCTTTTAGGAAATTTAGTATAAATTAAGTGCGAAAAGAGAAGCCCAAAAAAGAATGCTAATATACCCATTAAAAGTGTCTCTTGAGCAATCATTTTTATAATTAAACTATTTGGCACACCTAAAAGTTTCATTATTGCTATCTCTTTAATCTTCTCTAGTGTCATAGTATAGATAATTAGAGCAATAATTATTGTAGATACAATTATTAAAATAACAGTAAACATACCAATCTGTTTAGATGCCATTTTAATAAGGTTTTTTGTGAGTATCTCTTTCTCTTGATTTTGAGTATAGACACTTTTATGTTTATACTTTTGAATCTCTTTTGCAACCATTTGCGGGCTATAACCACTTTTAAGAGTTGCCACTGCACAATTTACTAATTGCTGTGCTGAACTCTTTATTCCTCGCTCTCTATCGCTTCGTATTCTAAAATTAGAGTAAGAAAATTGCAACTCTTGGGCATCTTTTAAACTCAAAAAAACAAGTGGGTCTCCACCAGAAGAGACAGTACCATGAGTAATACCTACAACCCTATATTCATGTCTGCCCAATGGTATTGTCTCATTTAATTTGTAGCCCAATTTATCAGTTGTAACAATTTCATAATGCTCTTTTAATATAGCTCTACCCTTTACGATACTCTTTGGATTTATAGGATTTATTTCACCAAAAGGGTCATAACCAACTACAAATGCTCTCTCATCAGTTCCATTTATTGGCATTTGAATATTTTGAAAAGTTAAATTGGCACTTTTATCTACACCTTTTATTACCTTTATACTATCTTTTAAATCTGTATGCACTCGTGAACTCTGAGCAAAGGGTCCTAATGTATTTTCTTGCACAACCCAAATATCGGCATTAATATCGTTAATTAAAACTTGTGCATCTATGACCATTCCACGGTAAACACCAATCATAATCATAACAATTCCCAAAAGCATTCCAACACCCATAGAGGTAACTATAAATTTACCAAGGGCGTGAGATACATCTTTGTAAGCTAAATTAATCATAACTATTTGCTCTTTGGTACTATTATATTTGCATCTTTATCAATATTTTTAATAGCAACAACTTTACCCGAATTGTAAAGTATCTTTACACTTTTAAAATGACTTTTTTTAGCACTTTTAACTAAAACTCCAAGCTCTCCATTACGGTAAATTAAAACATTTGCCGGTAGAGTTGCAACATTATGAAGTGTTGTTGTATGAATTGTTGCATCTGCTTGCTCATTTATAAAAAATGGAATTGGCACTTTATTGAATTTTATATCTATCTCTCGTTCTAGTGTAATCGGGTCGCTTTTTAACTCTATTTTTGCTACTTTACCTTTGTAAACTTTATTAGGGTTTGAGCGAAGTTTTATATCTACACTATCACCTATTTTTATACTTCCACTTAACTTTTCATCTACAAAAACTTTTACCCAAACATCTTTTGCATTGATGATAGTTAAAATCGGTTTAGATGGCAAAACTACATCTGATTCTTGAGCATATTTACTAATAATATATCCATCTATAGGTGCATTTATTGTATAAAGCTCCAGTTTTTTATTTAATGCTTCTAAATCTTTTACTGCCGTCTGTTTTGCTATTTTTAAAGAAACAATCTTACTATTTGCTAATTGATAATTGCTTTTACTAATATCATAAGCACTCTTTACTTTATCAAATTCCGATTTAGATACAAATCCTTGTGCTCTTAAATTTTTGTATCGTTTATATGTTTTTAAATCTAAATTCAACTTTGATTTACTTATTAACAGTTCATCATTTAAACTTTTTATATCACTATTTATCTTATCGATAGATAATTTTTTAGCTTCAATTTTTTCAGGTAAATCAACACTATCAAGTTTAACTAAAGTTTCACCTTTTTTTATAAAATCACCCTCTTGAACCTTTAAAAAAACTATTTTAGCACCAACTTGTGAGCTTAATGAGTATCTATTTTGAGCATCTACATTACCTACACCAAACACTGTTTTTTGTATATCTTTAATTTCTGGATGAACTATTTTTTGATTTATTTTATTTAAATAAACTTTTTTATAAAAAACAGCACCAGCAATAAGAAGCACAACAATTAATACAATATATTTTAAACTATTTTTCATATAAATACTCCAACTTATAAATTAAAACAGCTCTTTGGTAGTAACTAAGTAGCAGAGCTAGTCTTGCATTATATATCTCATCTATTGTATCTAAAACCTCTAAATATGTAACTAAGCCCTCTTTATATCTTGCTGCGATGACTTGCTTTAAATCTTTACTATATTTTAACTCTGCTTTAGCAGTTTGAATATTTTGATTATACCGTTTTATATCCAATATTAAATTTTGCACATCTTCTTTTGTAGAGATAACTTTAGATGCCTTTTGCAATTTTGCAATTTGATAGTTTACTTTTGCAAGTTCAGCCTCTTTACTTAAGTGCCCACCATCATATATTGGAATATCTGCCTCTAAGCCTACTTGTTTAGAGTTATAACTGTTTAATCCATTAATATGGCTATAAGATGCAGTTAAATTAATAGTTCCAAAATGAGCTTTTTTTGCTTTATACTCTTGAAAACTCTTTGCAACTTTTTTATCTGCTATCGCTATTTGTAAATTTTTGTTTACTATTTTCTTAGATATATTGTGTAAATTTATATAATGTTTTAAAATATGGCTATTAAATCTGACATTGTTTCCCAATTTTCTATTCATATATAAAGCAAGAGAACTTTTCGCTTTTTGATAATTTGCTTTAGATTGTGCAATATCATCTTTTGCTCTCTCTATCTCTATTAAAAACCGTTCGCTATCTATTTTAGTCTTTACACCCTGCTTATAGAGGGCTAAGGCTCTTTTGTAATAGAGTTTTTTTAGCCTTAAATTAGCTTGTTTAATTTTAATTGCCCTACTTTGCAAAGTTGCATTTGCATACAAAAGCTTTACACGATACGTAAAGAGTTTTTTTAAATCTTTTAAAGAGAGGCTAGCGATATCTGTATCTATCATAGCTGCTCTTATTAAGGCATTAGTTTTACCAAAATCATAAATTTTTTGTTTAAATAGCAGAGTTTCACTAGAGCCACTGTGTAGAGTAGTCTTAAAGCCTTCTCTCCCCTGTATAGGATATGTCTGTTTAAAGTTGTAATTTAATTTTAAATTAACTTGTGGATACTTAGTAGATGTAATAATATCTTTAGCAATTTGCCCTGCTCTAACCTTTAATGCAAACGCCTTTAAGTCGGGGTGTTGCTGTAGTGTTTGTCTAATTGCACTATCTAAACTTAAAACTTTGGCATTTACAAAGCCACAAACAAATAGTAAAGATATTATTTTTAATAATCTTGCTTGCATACTACTTTTTTAAACTTTTAAAGTAGTGAAACATAGCAATCTCTCCAAAATATGGACTAAATAAATTTAACAGTGGTACAAAGTTAAACAAAGATGCTATAAAACTTATAAACCATACAGCAAATCTATGCTCTTTTACTTCGCTTTTATCGACCTTTTTTCTTGTAAGGGCTAAAGCATCGCAACTTATAGTATCTTTTAATAGCCAAGTCCAAAGGAGTATTTGGACTATAATATTTACAATCGGTATAAACAGCAAAGGAAAAGCGATAATTGATGCTACTATAAAAATAAGTGTATCTTTTATAGTATAGCCTATAGATTTAAACAAATTATCTCGTACAACCTCTTGCCCTTGAAAATGTTTTTTCTCTACTCCAACAATAATTGCTTCGCTAAATATGCTTGTTATAAATAGCATAGTTACAATTATACCGTTATAAATTACATAAAAACCAATTAAAAATGCAATACCTTTCTCTACTGTTTCAAATGGTAGCCAAGTTAAAAGTTTTAAAAACTCGGCATAGATATAATCACCTTTAAAGTACCATACAATTCCCCAAAAGATAGCACTTGCAACTATTGTATAGATAGAGAATGCACTATATCTATCTTGAGAGACACTTCTTAAAATTATATTGCCAAAAAATGCATATATAAGTGCAAATGTTAAAAGTACCAACTGCAACCATAAAAAAGAAGAAAGCATCCAAGCACCATTGCTTCTTACCATAGAGAATGGAACTAATTCGATAATATGGCTACTTAAATTTATAAGTGCATCCCATACCATATAGCCTATACCAATCCACACTGCTACAACTAATATTCCACTCAGTAAAACATGTTTAATTGTATTCCAACTCAAAATCTCTTTGAACCCAACTATAATTGAAGACATTACATTTGCCATATTTTCTCCTTATGGATGCATAAATGTCATTTGGAAAAAGCCATCAAAAAGCATACCAAATAGCATAAATACAAAGTATATTACAAACATTGCAGGAATCGATGCAAATGCCAATTTTACCAATAGAATCACCAAATCCATAAAAGGAATATCAACACCTTTTATAATAATATCTTTTTTATCTTCCATAATTTCTCCTTATAACCTGAGTTTGATAGAGTATGCTGTCCACAAAAGTTTAAAAATAGGTAAGGTTTTCATAATTCAATTCGTAGGACTAGCTAAAGCTAATTCAAGAATTTAATTTTGGAAAGATTGCCTATTTTTAGGCTTCCCCTTGGGTTTTACGAGGTTTCCTATATGCTTATATACATTTTTTTGAATTAGCTGTTGGCTAGTCCTGCAAAAATGTATCGTTGCCTATAGAAAACCTCGTAAAATTGTGGATAGTATACTCTATCAAACTCAGGTTAATATCTCTTTTATTTCATCTTCTAATTTCTTTATTATACCCTCTTTTGTCTGCTTCTTAACAACTCTTTTGGTAATTAAGCGTAAAAAAATCTCTATTAAAAATGCCAACAGAAAACCAGCAGCGATATAGTAGCCAACACTTGGTATATGTTTAGATGTATAGTTAAGTGCCAAACCTATTGCTGTAAATGTACCTAAAATAGCCAAAATCACCAATGTTTTAGATGCTTTGGTTTTATCTATTTTAAGCAGATGCCCAATATGCACCAAGGCATGAACAAACAAAATCGAAATAGAGCCAATCGCTGCAATTTGTGTTAAATCAAAAAACAATACAAATATTATTAAAATAATTGTACTAACGACCAATCCTTGTGTAGAGTGCCAAACATTTCTATCATAAACTTCTGGCAACTCGCCATTTACCGCCATTTGGTAAGTTACATTTGTAACTGCATACAAATTTGCATTTATAGATGAAGCCGTCGAAATTAACGCAGCAATAGACATTATTACAAAGCCTGTTTCGCCAAAAGCCGGTTTTGCTGCCTCGGCAAGTGCGTAATCTTTAGCTTTAATAATATCTGGCAGTGGCAAATTACCAAATACGGCAAAAGTTGTTGCAACATAAAGCACCATTACAAGCAAAATTGCAATGGTCATAGATTTTAGCATCAATTTAGCTGGGTCTTTCATATCTTCGGCGGTATTTGTTATTACCCTAAAACCTTCGTATGCAAAGAATGTAAGTGCGATTGATGAAAATACATTAATAACCGGTGGTGCATCTTTTAAAGATAGTAAATTTGGTTTAATGTAAAAAAATGCAATGATTGTAAATAGTGTAATTATGGTTAATTTAATTATAACAATAACATTTTCACTTTTAGCAATAATAGAGCTACCCGCTAAATTTATAAGCATAAAAACAACTAATACACCAACAGCAAAGCTGTTAGCAATAAGTGTATTACTTGTACCTGTAAACATTTGGGCAGCATAGACTCCAAAAGTCTTAGCAACCATTGCAATAGCAACCATTGCACTCATATAAAATAGCACCGAAACTGAACCAGAGAATACACCTTCGTCATAACATTGCACTAAATACTCAACCAAACCCCCACGACTCGGATAAACAGTTGCCAATTTTGCTAAAGAGTAGCCACTAAGCAGAGCAATAAGTCCACCAAATATAAACGAAATCCAAACCAAGTTACCGGCAATAGCTCCTGCTTCACCTAAAAGCACAAAAATACCAGCCCCAACCATAGAGCCAATACCTAAAAAAACCGCACTCCAAAGTCCAAATGCTTTTTGATTGCTCATAACTTACCTTTTTTATTAGTATTATAGCCAATAAAAAAAGATAAATATGTAACTTAAGTAACAAATATAGAACTAAAATTGTGTATAATAAAAATAAACAAAACAATAGGCAATGCAATGTTAAAATATATAAAACTTTTTTTCTACTTTTTCATATTTATAACTTCGTTATATGGAGCTGAAATTAACACTACTATTGTTGATGGAAATAGTACTATTTATAAATCTTTACTAAAATCGCTAAATAAAGATAGTAACATTAGCGAAGACCAATCTTTAGAAAAAACTCTATTAACCGAATTGGTAGATTTTAATCAAACCACTATCTTTAAGCCAAAAAAGATTGAAGTAGCAAAAGATTTAAAAACTTACAGAAAGCTATTTATAGATTATATTAATGATATCCATAAAATTACAGATTTAAAGAAAAAATTAGATATTGTTCAAAAAAAGATTAAAACTATAGAATCAGAAATAAAAACTTTAGATAACAATAATAGTCGCTTACTATCATTTCAATTACAAGATTCATTTTATAGAAAACAAGCCAATATTTACAAAAACTCCATAAAAAAGTTTAATGATGAAATAAAACTTGTAGAAAGCACAATTAAAAACTCTATTAAAAATTTATATTTTAATATTGATGAATTAGAAAAAGAGTTTGCAAAAGAGGAGAAAATAGTTCAACAAAAAAGAGAGTTAATAAGTAAATTACAAATAAATATAGAGCAAGCAAAACTTATAAATAACTCAAGAGAATTAAGAAGAGTAGAAAGAGAGCTAAAAGAGGTAAATAAACACTATATAGAAGATACGACAAAACTTTTATCTACCCATTTTATGATATTTTCATTCTATTTAAAAGCAAAAAGTAATAAAACATTTGCGATAGAGAAAAAGTTTTACTCCATTGCATTAAAATATAATATACTTACACAAAATGAGATTAACAGCTATACAGCACCATTTTTACTCTCTTTAGAAAAGGCTTATATTGGGCAGATAAAAACACTTGCAGGAGCTAGTAAACAAGAGGCAAAAGAGGTAATTAAAAGTACTTGGGATTTGGTTAATAAGCCCCTGTTTTTTATAAACAAAACGCCAATTAGCCCTTTTAAAATAGTATTATCTCTTATGGTATTTATCTTAGGTTTTATTATTGGCTCTTTGTATAAAAGAAAAATTAATAAAATTGCCACAAGAAAAAGCTCGTTTACTGCATCTACTCGTACAATGGTTGCAAATTTGGGTTACTATTTTATAGTTATAATTGCATTTTTTGTTGCACTTAAAACTTTGGGTGTTACACTCTCCTCTATAGCTATTGTTGCGGGTGCATTGTCTGTTGGTATAGGTTTTGGTTTACAAAATGTTGTTGCAAACTTTGTATCGGGGCTAATTTTAATGTTTGAGCGAAGTATAAAAATTGGCGATTATATCGAAGTGGCTGACCACAGAGGACATGTTACAGATATTAGAATGCGTTCAACCACAATTAAAACAAATGATAATATAGACATAATTATTCCCAACCAAAGTTTCGTACAAAATAATTTGATAAATTGGACTATGAATGATAAAATACGACGCTTTAATATACCATTTGGCGTAGCATATGGAACAGATGCTCATAAAGTTATGCAAGTAGTAAAAGATGCCGTAATGCAGAGCGATTACAACAAATATATAATAGATACCCCAACATACGAAACAAGAGTAATTATGACAGAAATGGCAGACAGCAGTGTAAATTTCGAACTACTAATTTGGCTAGCAGGTGCTGATAAAATCGAAAAACCTAAACGATTAACTTCACATTTTTTAATAATAATTTATGACACCCTAAATGCAAATAATATAGAGATACCATTCCCTCAACAAGATATTCATATTCGCTCTGTCGATAAAAATATTCCAATAAAAATAGATGTAGAAGCAAAATAATATAAGTTTAGGTGCCCTTTAATGCCATTAAGTTAAGAGTTTTAACTCCATAAAATGCTATAAGCTTAAAGCCGAAAGCAAAAAGCTTGCCACCATGTCATTCCCGTGAAAGATTGTGAAAAAACTTAGAAAACAATGGAAATGAGGCTTTAGCCTCATCTTGTTATTGCCATTTATTGGTAATATTTTTCTCAAAGAGAGTGCAAAGCACAAGTGAGACTAAAGTCTCACTTCCAAGAAATGCCAAGTTTTCTCACAATCTCTGAAAACGGGAATCCACAGTTTAAACTGCTGAAAAAGTACTTTTTCAACTTTTAGGCAGTTGAAATCGTGGACCCACTTCCGCAATGCCAATGAAATAAGCCCAAAAACACCTAAAAACCATCTTTCTTAGCAACAGGAAATTTAGTACTAGATTTCCTTTTCCTATCAAAACTTCTATCGGGTTTTATAGGTACCAAATTAGAGATAATTTCATCTTCGATTAACTGATATATTTTTTCAATACGAGCATTTTTCATAAGCATTGAAACTAGTGTATCTTTCATGCAACCAATAGAGAAGTTTCTGTTTAATTGATAAAGATATTTCCTCTCTTTTTTATTATTATAAATGCTAACTTTCTCTTCCATTACATCACTCATAACCAAAGCACAAATATTATTTGTTAAGATAGTAGCAAAGAAATCTTGGTTAATAGCTATTTGTGTTAAACCTGTAAAATTCTCTATATTGAATATATTTTTTAAAATATCATAAGATATTTCTACTCCCCATCTTTTAAAATAGAACTCTTTAAAATCTTTTGTTTTAAATTCATTTTGTAACAATAAAGATGTTAATAATACCTCAATCTCCCCATTTGCAAGAACAACTTTAATTGCTCTTACCTTTAGTTTATCTCTTACCTTTAGTTTATTTCTTAACTGCTTTATTTTGGGATGATGTGTCTCTTTTGACATGTTACTTAAAATACTATGTGTAACTTCTAACTCTATTATCTCATCACTCTTTTTACTTCTTTTAAATTGTTGAACTGCTCCAAATGATTTACTGTTTACTCTCATTATAAAATCAATATTATTCTTGTAGTGATAGGCAATAAGCCCCATTGATGGGTATCCTCTATCATATATTACTAAATCTTTATACTCTTGTTTTATATTTTTATTTAGTTTTAGCAAATGTTCAAGATGTTCTATTGCCATAAATCCTTCACTTGCATGGAGACTATTTAAGATACCATCAACTACTATATTATTCTCTAAATCATGCATAATTGAAACTCTTGGCATCACTGCATATTTACCATTGTGGTCACTTACTTGTCCATATATCTCTTTTAAAGTTTCACTCTGCTTTTTATCTTTTGGTATTGTCATATTGGGAAGTTCTAATCTTGACCCATCTACTCCAAATATTCTAAACCCTCTATATAATTTTACCTCTTCTTTATCTTCATAAATATCTTGAACAAATCCATCATTTAATTCTTTAAATAACTCTGGAGAAATTTTTACTCTTGCTTTACTTACTGCACTTTTTGAGTAACTCATCTCTTTCTTTTTTACATTTTTTATAAAATCATTTATCTCTCTTTGCATTGTTTTACTAACCATATTCATCATAAAAAGTGTCATATCTGCAAAGTTCATTTTTGTCTTTCTTGTAAAGCTTTTCATCCCTATTTTATATTTTTCTATTATTGTTTTTGAATTGATTTTTTTTCTTAGTTTTACCAACTTTCTTAATGTCTTTTTTTATCATTTTTTACTACTTTTTATTAAACTTTTAATATTGATATTTTATCGTTTTTTTGCTTATTTCATTGGCATTGCCCACTTCCGTGGGAGTGACGAAGTGGATAGCTTTAAGCTTTCGGCTTTGAGCTTAAAGCCAATAAATGGATGTAGAATCCTTAACTTAACGCCATTGTAGGTGCCCTTTACAAAATCAACATACTGGCAATTAAAACTATACCAATAAACGATATAAAAAGAGATAGATATAAAAACACGCTTTTATCTGTATCTATCTCTTTTCTCTCTAAGTGTTTTATCCATTTAATATAATAGAAGTAAGAATAAATAGTAAGTACAATCCCTCCAAGGATTATACCTATTCCTAAATATTTATAAAAAGAGGCGTGAACAAACTCTAATAGATTTGAATGTTTTATAGCAGAGCCAGCAACCAAGCGTAAAAAAAGTTCAAACTTTTCAACCACAAAACCTAGCACAATTAGCGATATTGCAGTTCCTATCAAGCCTGTTACTGACCTCTCTACTGCCATTAAATCTTTAGGGTCAATTTTTCTCTTTTGCTTCAAGTTCTTCTAGCCTCTCCATCTTTTTGTGATGGTTTAAGTTTAGCATAACAAACTTAACAGAGAGCCAAATAACTACTGGCCAAGATAGATACCACAAAATTGCATCTGTATAATTCATAACTTCTCCTTAGTAACTGTGTGGGTCATTTTTGACCTCTTCTATTGAAATCTTCTTACTATTCATTGCTCTCCAAGCCCAAATTATGTAGCCTAATACAAATGGTACCATAAGCGATACATATGACATTGCCACAAGTGTATAGCGACTTCCTGAGCTATTTTCTATAGTTAAAGAGCTTTGCATATCGGCTAATGATGGATAGTAAGCTGTATGGTCGTAGCCCATTATTAAAAAGAGTGAAATAACAACTAAAATTGTTCCAATTCCGCTAAGCCAAATACCCTTTGCACTCTGTTTTAAGCCAGCTACAATTCCGCTTAGTAAAAGCACAACTCCAAGCCCTAACGCTCCAGCTACAAGTGGCATATCTAAAAGGTTATGCCAATATTTTAATGGCTCTTTGCTTACTACTTTTGTTATAGGGTCATACGAATATCCTGTCATTGTAAATATAGAGAATGCAACATATGCAAAAAGGATTAAAAATATAATACTCTCATATTTTAATACTATTTTTGCTCTTTTTATAATATTTTCGTCATCAACACTATTTATAAAATAGAGCGATGCTTGAATTCTTGCTAAGAAAAAGAGCATAAATCCAAAGGCAACATTAAATAGATTTAAAACTGCTTCTAAACCGTAACTGCTTTTTGTCCAGTGCGACAGGTGCATAGAGTTTACTACAAAGTTTCCACCGCTAAATAGTGTGCCAAGAGCAGTTCCTACTAAAATAATTCCTAAACTTCCATTTATAAAGAGGAAGGTTTCGTATGTTTTCTCTCCAAAAACATTGTTAGGCTTTTTGCGATATTCATATGCAACCGCTTGTATAATATAACAAAACAAAATTGCCATCCAGACATAATATGCTCCACCAAAACTTGTTGCATAAAAGAGTGGAAATGCTGCAAATAGTGCACCACCAAACATTACCAGTGTTGTGAAGCCTAGCTCCCACTTTTGCCCGAGTGAGTTTACTATTAAATCTTTTTCATCTTCATTTTTAGCAAGAGTCCATAAAAGGCTTTGCCCACCTTGTACAAAGTTCATAAACACAAACAGTGCTGCCAAAAGGGCGATTAAAAACCACCAATACTCTTGTAGTTGCAAATAGCTTAATTTTTCAAACATTTTACGCCTCCTTTGGACCAATAGCAATTTGCTTGGTCATAATTTTTACCTCTGCAATTAATAGTGCAGTAAAGAGTATTGCAAAGAGCCAGAATGTTATCATAACCGGCGAACTTGTGATATTAGAGGTTGCCATACCTACTGGTAGCATATCTTGAATTGCCCACGGCTGTCGCCCAACTTCGGCTGTTATCCAGCCTGCCTCTTGTGCAATGTAACCTAATAGCAAACTCCACAGTGCCGCTTTAAGTAGCCATCGTTTTTGCTCTAATTCGTTTCTCATAACTAAATATAAAATTATTACAAACAGGGCAATAAACCAGAATCCGCATGCGACCATTGTATGGAATGCATAAAAGGTTGTTTGAACATTTGGTACAACATCACTAGCTTTTTTTAAGTATCCATAACCTAAATATTTAGAGTTGGCATTAAATTTTGCAAGTGCTGCTTTCATCGCCTCTTTATCGCCTTTTGCTTTTGCCTCTTTATAGGCTTTGAGTGCACTTACTGCCTCTTTTCCTTTTGTCATTTTAGATTCGACACTCTCGATATTATGTGCTTTATCTCCTAAAACCAACTGCTTAATTCCTGGAACATAAGCATCGAAACTATGAAAGCCCAAAAGCGATAAACCATCAGGTACATCTATATGAAATAGAAATTCGCTTTCATTATTATCGTAACTCTTTTTTGGGTTTAGTACACCAACTGCAACAATCGGTGCTTGGCTTTTTCCATTATATAAGCCCTCCATTGCTGCTAACTTCATTGGCTGGTTTAGGGCAACTTGTCTTGCCGAATCATCACCAGTTGTTAAGTTAAATAGTGAAACAATAAGCCCAAAACTTGCTGCTACCATTATGCTTCGTTTAGCAAATTTAATCTCTCTTCTTTTAAGCAGATAGTAACTGCTTACCGAAATAACAAAAAGAGATGCTAATACATAGCCACTCGAAATTGTATGCAAAAACTTAACATAAGCATTTGGGTTAAATAGCACATCCCAAAAATTCACCATTTCGTTTCTTGCCGTATCTGGGTTAAAACGCATACCCACAGGGTGTTGCATCCAGCCGTTTGCTACCAAAATCCAAAGTGCCGAGAGGTTCGAACCGATTGCTACAAGCCAAGTCGAGATAAGGTGTGCTCTCTTGCTTACTTTATCCCAGCCAAAAAACATTACAGCAAAGAATGTCGATTCCATAAAAAACGCCATAATACCTTCGATTGCCAAAGGTGCACCGAAAATATCGCCTACAATCCACGAGTAATTTGACCAGTTGGTTCCAAACTCGAACTCCATAATAATTCCGGTTGCTACACCAATAGCAAAGTTAATTGCCAAAAGTCCCATCCAAAATTTAGTCGTTTTTTTCCACCACTCATCTCCTGTTTTTACATAAATTGTCTCCATAATGGCAACAATAAATGTAAGCCCTAGAGTAAGTGGAACAAATATCCAGTGGTACAGTGCAGTCAAAGCAAACTGTGCTCTTGACCAATCTACTACACTTGGGTCTATATGCATTTTATTCTCCTTATATAACTGAAGTTACGCACTATATGCAACATTTAATAGCACAAGAGGGTGCTTAATGTGAATAATTTTTAATAAAAGCTAGCCAAAGCTAACTTGCGTTAAAAAGTATTTGCAGTAAGTGCCCTCTTGTGCTACCCATAGGGCAAAACAAAAAAGTAACACCTATAAAAGAAAAATTATCACTCTTAGCTTCGGCTAGGAGAGAGAATTTATTCTTTCATATTTGTCACTTTTTTGATTTGTTAAATATTGTATATAGTGCGTAACTTCAGTTAATAGTTAATTGTTCTAAAATATAGTTGCTTCTTGCCTTGTCGCTTTTAAAATTCTCTTTTAAAACATTTGGGAAAAAGAGTAATTTAATAACAACAAAGAGTATAAACAACTTAATAGCTACAATAAGCCATAACTTTTTACCAAGCTTCATCCCTCTAAATCCATCAACATATAGATGATAAATCCAAGAAAAAGCATTTTTAGGCATTTGATTTCCTTATTTTTAATATAACACTGATTTATATAACTATTTTGTTAATAAAATATTAATTTTAATCTCGTTGATTTCCAAAAAACTCTAAAAATAGTAAAAAGAGGTTGATAAAATCTAAGTATAGAGATAGTGCACCAACTATTGCCACCCGACTTAGTGTTACTTCATTTTCAGCACCCATCTCTTCGCCTAACTGTTTAATTTTTTGAGTATCATAAGCAGTAAGGGCAACAAAAATAATAACTGCAATAACATCAATCCACCACTCAAACATAGGACTTTTTAAGAAAAAATTAACAACCATTGCAATAATAATACCTATAAGTGCTGCAAAGAGGAGATTACCCCACGAACTTAAATCGGTATCAGTAAAATATCCATAAAGGCTCATAACCCCAAAAGTCAAAGCTGCAATAAAAAATGCTGTCGCAATCGATGTAGCTGTAAAGATTAAAAAGATACTTCCAAGCGTTAAACCATCTACAAAAGAGAAAAGAATAAATAGCGTTCTCGCTGTTGAAACATCCATTTTGTTAATACCTGCTGATATAGCAAATACTAAAGCAAGCTCAATAAAGAATAGAACCCATATCATATAAGGATTACCAAAAATAATATGTGTTAAAACTTGACTATGTGCAACCATAAAGGCTGTTAATCCCGAAACCAACAATCCTACCATCATCCAATTATAAACAGAACGCAATAGAATATTTGTCTCTGTTTTTGAAAGATTTGAAACATAAACACCTTGTTGCATAATAAACTCCTTTTTTTGCCTAATTATATTGAAATTAGAAACAAAAGAATGTTCACTAGGTAGCAATAGTTAGCGATTATTTTTATTAGATTGAATAGAAAAGTAGATAATTATTGCAATAAAAAGAAAAACTAAAAGATTTTTTTGAATAAATATAATAACATCTATTGCCGTATTTCCAAAGTAATATCCAAGAGCCGTAAAAATTAATGCCCACAAAATTATACCGATAATATCAAAAAATAAAAATTTTAAATATGAATATCTTGAAAGCCCAACTATAAGGAGTGCCGGAATATGAGTGCCATAGATAAATCTTTCAAAAACAATAACAAATGCGCCATATTTACGAAAATATTGTTGAATTAAAATGCGTTTTTGTTTATATTTTATTAGCCATACCTTTACTTTAGGTGCAAAAAATCTTCCTAAAAGAAAAAGTACATTATCTCCAATAAAAGCACCAATAGATGCTACTATTACTATATTTGTAAAGCTAAAGACCTTTCCCTCAGAGGCAAGAAAGCCAGAAAGCATTAATCCAATCTCGCCTTCAAGAATACTCCAAACAAAAAGAGCAAAATAGCCATAAGTTAAAAGTAATTTTATAGGATAAGAGAATAGTTTAAGTAACATTAGCAATCCTTATTATATAAATAAGTATAACATAACTCAATCTAGTTTGTAAACAGCAATTAAAAAAAGTTTATAGTTTAGCTATAATAAGCAAAAAAATAAAGGTAAAGAGATGAAGCAGACTAATTCTAGTTTTGATACCTCCTATAAGGCATTAAGGCATACTCAACTATTTAAAGATGTAAAAGAAGAGATATTAAAAACGATTATTAATGATTGTGAACCTATAGAGTGGAAAAAAGGAGAGAGTATCGATAGTAATTTCACCAATAGATATCTCTTTATTCTTATTAGTGGCAAAATTAAAATAACACAAATAAATCCACAAAGCGGGCGTAGTGTTGCACTTTTTCTTCTACATACTGGTGATATTTATGATTTTCTTCCTCTTCTTGATGAAAAAGAGCATCTCTCTTTTCCTGTGCCACTTGAAACTTGCCAACTCTTACGCACTCCAATAGAAACTGCACGAGAATGGATAAATAAATATCCAGAGTTTAATCAAGCAATTCTTCCATATTTAGGAGATAAAATTCGAGAAATGGAGTCTTTTAGTGTCTCTATGGTTTTTCATGATACTGCAACTCGTTTAGCTAATTTAATTTTAAAATATACAAAAGTTTGTAAAGATAATCATACAGAACACTACTCGGTAGATTTAATTAATAATTTATCTCATGAATCTTTAGCAGAGTTAATTGGTTCAGTTAGGGCAGTTGCCACAATGCAATTAAAAAAATTAAAAGAAGAGGGAACTATAATATCCAAACGGGGTCAATTAGCAGTAAAAAACTTAGAAAAATTACTACATCATTGTGATATTAAACAGTAAAGCTATCTTTTAAATGTATCTCAAATGAGATTAAAAACGTTCTAAATATGTTAGCTAGTTTACAATTTAAAAAAACTCTTATATTGGCTATAATAACATAAATTTTAAGGAGATAATATTGATAAATGAATTAGCACCTCTAGTTAGTCACTATGGCTTATGGGTTATATTTTTTGGAATGATGGTAGAGGGTACTACAGTAATTATAGCAACAGGTGTTATTTGTTATATGGGGTTATTATCTCTTAATCAAGCAATTTTGGTGGCTATTGCCGGTGCAATTATAGGAGATTGGTTTTGGTATGTTATTGGGCGAAACTATGCAGAAGCTCTTATAAACAGATTTCCCTCTGTTTTACATAAAATCGAAAGCCTTAAAGGCAAAGTTATATCTAAAGGAGCTATGTTAGCATTTGCTGAACGCTTTATTTATGGTGGAGCATTTATATTCCCTATAACATTAGGATTTTACAAATATCCTTTTAAAAAATTTGCAATGTTTGAAGTTATCGGTACAAGCCTTTGGGCTATTGTTGGTATACTTCTTGGTCATTTATTAGGTAAGAGTGCAGAGTATCTTTTTGGTGAAATCAAAGAGATAGAACATCTTTTACTTGTTATTGCAATTATAGCTATTGCAATTTGGTATTTAAGAAGAAAATATTTAAATAATAAGGATTAAATATGCAAGAGTATATTTCGCTACTGCTTCACGACACAATCGCACTAATTACAATACTTAACCCAATAGCGGCTGCTAGTATTATGGTATCTTTAATAGATGCACCCACACCGGCAAATATTCGCCCTATTGCTTTTAAAGCAACTTTAACTGTAATAGTTTCATCTTTAATTACACTTTTTACTGGTGAAATGATTTTTAAACTATTTGGTATTAATGTACTCTCTTTAAAAGTTATTGGTGGAGTTATATTAATGATGATTGCTATAAATATGGCATATGGGCAAGCTTCTAAATCAAGAAGAACACCCGAAGAGAAAAATGAAGCACAAGAGAAAGATGATATATCAATAGTTCCTCTTGGTATACCAATTCTTTTTGGTCCTGGAGTTATTGCAACAATTATTGTTCTTAATAATAATTTAATCTCTAAATACTCTATGGAGATAAGCTATAGTATTGTTACAGTATCTATTTTAATTTCTTCATTTATCGTCTATATTACACTTAGGTATGCAGGCGTTATAAATAGAGCATTAGGTATAACAGGTATGAAAATCTTGACCCGAATAATGGGTCTAATAGTTGGGGCTATTGCAGCTCAATTTTTAGTAAGTGGTATTAAAGGCTTATGGAGTACAATGTAATAGCAAATCTAATGAGTATATAACTTATTCAGAGAGTTAAGATATAATAACACTTTCAAAATAAGGATAATTTTTTAATGTACATTTATACAGATAACAAACTGGTGAGAAGCCACGAAGTCATTATACGCGATACTGAGTCTCATCAAGTTATTTTTACTACTTTAAAAAATGAGAGCCTTAGTAAGTGGCTTAAAGAGGAGTTAAAACTTCCTGAGCAAGTTTTTGAAGATATAACAGAAGAGAATCAAAGTATTATTTACGAAGAGTATGGAGATGTAAAACTTTTAATTTCAAAATTCCTTACTTTTGATAAAGAGGAGTATCTCTTTTACGAAGAGGTTAATGTTGCAATTTTAAGTGTTAAAAATCTTTTATTAGTTGTCTGCGAAGATAAAGATGTATTAACTATACTAAGCCAAAAATTTGCAAAAAGAAAAAAGAAGACAAATAGTGCCAACTATGCAACATATATAGTTTTAGATATTCTTATAGATAATTTAATCTACCTAACTGATAGAATTGATGATACTTTAGAGATAATAGAAAATGATATATTAGATGAAAAAATTTTAGAGAAGCAACTTCAAAGAGATATATATTTTGCAAGACGAACATTAAATAAGATTAAAAAAATTTCATCTCAAGAAGCAGACTCTATTAATAGATTTTACAATCGTCTCCATTCCCATGAGAAAAAAGAGTTAAAGTATGAAATTATAGATATCAAAGAGCATACCCTCTTTTTAGTAAATGAGTCAAGAGAATTACTAGATAGAACTGGTTACCTTTTAAATCTACATATGGGTATGATGTCAAATAAAATGAACCAAGCAATGCAAAAACTAGCCTCTATCTCACTTATATTTTTACCTATAACATTTATTGTTGGAAATTACGGTATGAACTTTAAATTTATGCCAGAATTGGATTTAAAGTATGGATATTTATATGTCACTATTGGCAATATAGTTATTGCAGGCGCTATCTATCTATGGCTTAGAAAGAAGCGATGGATTTAATTAACTTCAGTTTTTAGGGCACTTTTCTAAAAGTTTCTCTAAATCTTTTACTATTAATTGTCCTTTACTGCTTATGATAACTTCTTCTTTTTTTAATTTTTTCATTTGCAAACTAACAACCGTACGAACTGAGCCAATAAGTTCAGCTATTGATTCGTGTGATAAATTATTTATTAACTCTACAGGGTAGTGTTGATTCTCTTCATTTTTGCATCTATTTGTATGTTTTAAAATTAATTTAGATAATCTTGTTAATGTATCATTAAAAACCAATGACTCCCCAAAACTCTCTAACTCTCTCATCTTTTTACCTAAATATGGTAAAAAAGCTTCATTAAATTTAGGATACTCTTTTATAAATTCTCTAGCTTGCTCTAAAGGTATTTTTAAAAGTTCCATATCATCTAAAGGTATGGGGTCTACTAAATGCTCTTTTCCATCAAGAAGAGAAAAGACATCATAAATATCTCCGCTAGATAATAAAAATAGAGTTAAGCTTCTTCCACTTTTTATATCTATTTGAGTTAATTTTAATCTACCACTTATAATTATAAAAAGATATTTAGTTGCTTCTAGTGGGTCTATTATTTCATCTTTTTGCCATTTACACTCTTTAGACTGATCTATTATTTTTTCTAAAGTTGTTTGATCTAAATTTTTAAAAAGTTCACTTTTCGATAGAGTTTCTAACGATTTTTGGTAAAACGATGTATTAGTTTCCATAATAATCCTTTATAAACTGCAAATTATAGCAAAAAAAATAGTATTAACATTTTTTTAATACAAAAGTACTAAAATTTTTTACTAATGTTACCTAGGTAGCAGAAAAAGTTTTTTTATAAGACTATAATTCTAGTTAAATTACAAATTAAGGAGACACTTATGAAAAGAGTTATTATTTCAGCGGTTACATGTGCATTATTATTTGGAGCAACTGCCTTGCAGGCTAAAACAGATAAAAAAACACTCGTCAGAAACGAAATGGCAGCAGAAGCTAAAAATCATAAAGTTGCACCTAAAGAGATTATTTTAGGTATGCAAAATACATTTAAAGCACTTCAAGCTTTACATATGAATAAAAAAGATGAGGCAAAAAAAGATTTACAAACTGCATTAGCAAGCTTTGATAAGGCATTAAAAGCTAATCCAAAATTAGATGTAATACCAGTAGATGAGAGACTTCAAGCATTTGAATTTATAGGAACTTCTAAAGATATCCAAAAAGCTTTAGATTTAGGTCAAAAACTTTTAAAAGAGCACGATACACAAACAGCAATCGATGTAATTTCGCCACTTAAAGATGAATTAGATATTACAACAATGGCAATCCCTATGAAAATTTACCCAGTTTCTGTTAAAAAAGCTTTAGATGCTTTAAATAAGGGTGATACAGTAACAGCATATAATGATATTGCAGAAGCAATGAATAGTTTAATTGTATTTAAAACAGTAATACCTGCACCGCTTTTAGTAGCACAAGATTTAGTTGTAACTGCTTCTAAATTAGATAAGAGCAAAAAAGAGGAAGCAACAAAACTCTTAGAAGCGGCTAAAGAGGCACTAAAAAGAGCAGAATTGCTAGGATACACTAAAAAATTCGACCCAGAGTATAAAAATTTAACTAAAAGTATTAATGCTATAGAAAAAGAGATTAAGGGTAAAAATGATGTTGAAAAACTATATGACAAGATAAAAGAGGACTTTACAACATTAATTAAACATTCACATGACTCTAAAACTCAAGTTAAAAATAGAGTACAAGCAGAGAAGAAAGTAAATAATTATGAGAAAAAAGAGGATAAAAAAGCTATTCATGTGAGTAAAGATTTTAAAAAAGATGCTATACAAGGAGAGAAAAAGTAGCCATAATATAAAACATATATAAAGGATTAATTATGTGGAAGTGGAATGATAATTTAAACGCAGAGATGAATATAAATAAAAACTTAATTGATAGTTTTAAAAAGTATTCAAAAGTTGGTGGTATTTTATTTATTATACTAGGTCTTATTGGTATTGTTTTTCCAATAGTTATGTCTTTAACAACACTAGCGTTTGTATCATATCTAATGATTGTTGCTGGCTTTTTTTCTGGCTGGCTAACTTGGCAGAGTAACAAAGAGGATTGGGCAGGTTGGCTAAAGAGTTTTATACTTGTTTTAACTGGACTATTTATGATAATTTACCCAACATTAGGTATAGCTACATTAGGTTTGTTATTTGCAATCTATTTCTTTATGGATGCATTTGCAGGTTTTGGTTTAGCATACTCTTTAAAACCTCAAAAAATATGGTGGCTTTGGCTATTTAATGCGATTACTTCACTTATTTTAGGTGTACTGTTTGTTATTGGTTGGCCATTTAGCTCTATGTATCTAGTTGGTTTGTTAGTAGGTATTAGCCTATTTTTCGATGGTATTGCACTGCTTACAGGTGGAATTATGGTAGACAAAGTTGAACAAACAGAGAAAGCTGAGAAAAAATAGTGAAATTAAAACATAAATTTGCACTCTTTGTAGTCTATTTTATACTGTTTTTGGCAATTACTGCAATGATAGATTACTATGCATATGATGGTATTCCACCATGGATATTTATAACAATAAGTTTTGTGGGTGCAGTTATCTCTGCACAAATCCATGCTAAAAGTAAAGAAAAAACCAAAGCTGATGAATTAGCTAAAGATTTAGAAGAGATAATATAGCCAAAGAATGGTATAATAATACAAAGGAATAGATATGGCAACATTTTTAGAAAAAATTATGGAATGGGCTTTAGATAAAGAGGATGCTTTAGCAAAAGATTGTAAAATAGATATAAAAGATATCGACAATCAAATAGAAGCAGTAGAGAATAAACGCAAAAAGTTAAGAGAACAATTTGAAAAAGAAGATGCAGAGTTTGGACATGTTTTAGATAAACTGCACTTTATAAAAGCTGATGCCTTAAAATGCCAAGCAAATAAAAAGAGCTAAAATATAATGCGTAGTGTAGGCTTAATAGGTGCCATATCTATCGGTATTGGTGGTATGGTAGGTGGTGGTATATTTGCTGTATTAGGAGAAGCTGTCTCTTTAGCTCATGGTGCCACTGCTGTAGCTTTTGCAATAGCTGGAATAGTTGCACTACTTACTGCATACTCTTATGCAAAATTATCAGTTACATACCAGAGCGAAGGTGGTACTGTAGTTTTTATCGATAAAGCTTTTGGAGATAATATAATATCAGGAAGCGTTAATCTTATGCTTTGGCTGAGTTATTTAGTTACTATCTCTTTATATGCAACTGCATTTGCTTATTATGGAGAAAACTTTTTTACTCATAAAGGATTATTGCTACACCATACTTTAATAAGTGCTTCTATTATTCTTCCGGCAATTATAAATTTGGTTAGTGCTGCTTTTGTTAGTAAAAGTGAAACTCTTATTGTTGTAGTAAAGGTGGCAATTTTAGTTTTAGTTATTATTGTAGGTGCTAGTTATGTCGAGCCAAGTAGACTATCACCCGAAAAATGGGGTACTCCACTTTCAATAGTTACTGCAGGTATGATAATATTTGTAGCGTATGAAGGTTTTGAACTTATCGCAAATTCTGCAGAAGATATTAAAAATCCACTTAAAAACCTACCTAGAGCATTCTATATTTCTGTAATAATAGTTATTTTACTATATATTTTAATTTCAATTATAACTGTAGGTTCGGTTCCTGAAGCTAAACTTATGGAAGCTAAAGATTACGCTTTAGCAATCGCTGCAGAACCCTCTCTTGGGCATATGGGTTTTGTATTGGTATCAGTTGCAGCTCTTTTATCGACTTTTTCTGCAATTAATGCAACTGTATATGGAAATGCAAGACTTGGTTATATAATTGCCAAATATGGTAAACTGCCAAAATCTTTAATGCAAGAGAGAAAAAACTCTAGTGTACCATTTAGAGGAGTATTATATACAGCACTACTCAGTTTAATTCTAGCAAATAGTATAGATTTAACACAAATTGCTATAATTGGAAGCGCTGGTTTTCTATTAATATTTTTCATTGTAAATATAAGTGCCTATAAATTAAGAGATGAAATAAAAGCTAATAGTGTAATATTAATTACATCTTCTATTTTCACTCTACTGTCGCTAATTGTTTTACTTTTACATACATATAAAACTAATCCAAATGCGGTAATGATTTTTATGGGCTTTATTATAATATCTATGTTATTTGAAATTACATATGGGCAATATATAAGAGGTACTTTTTTTAATAGAGCTTATTTCAAAAAGAGTAAATAGCGTAAATATTATAGTATAATTAAGAAAATCTAATAAATTAAGGAGAGATTATGACACCACAAGAGAAAGAGTTACAAGCTATGCGTAGCGAAATTACAAAAGAGCTTAGAGCAGTTTTTAAAGCGAATATGAAAATCTTTGATTGGGATATTCCAGAAAATGATGATGATGCTTCGGCTAAACTAATTTTAGATACAATGCAAGAGGCTTTAGATGAATTAAAAGAAGAAGTTAAAGCTGGAAAATATAAAAATTATTAAGGAGAAGTTATGAGTAATACATTAAAACATATCGAAAAAATTAAAGAGAGAATTAAGGAATCAAAAGATTTAAGCAACGAAGAGAAAAGTAATGCAGTAAAACATATCGAAGAGTGGTATGAAGAAGACAAGGCTTGGGGAACTTTTATCGGAGAATTAGCTAAAATATCACCTAAAGTAGAGGCTATTTTAGTAGAGTTAGGGTTAGTTTAATTAAAACCCTAACTCTTCATTAACTAAAATTATAGTTGTTCTACCCTCTCTATCGCCATTAATATAAGCAAATTTGTGTGCAATATTATCTGGATTATAGTGTGGTTCTTTACCCATACTAATAGCTTTACTATTCATTCTCTCTATATTTAAAGGAACAGATACCTCTTTGACTCTTTTAAATCCATCTTCTACTGTATCTACTAACTTATTTTTACCAACTATTAAAAGCACTTTTTTGGGTCCAAATATCTGTGCAGCGACTCTGTTTCCGTCTCCATCTACATTTACTAAATAGCCATCTTTTGTAATTGCATTGCAACTTGTTATGTATAAATCGCTAAGTATTCCTTGGCGTCGGCGTTCTAAGTTCTCCTCTTTGCTTATTCCCTCTTCGTATTGATTGTAAAGTTCTATATTGTCTAACTTTGTTAAATAATCTAATAAGCCAATTTGGGCAACTGTTGTGGAACCACCTAAGCCTATTTTTTGATTATCTTTTATAAACTCTTTAGCCTTTTTTAAAGCTTCTGTAGAGTCTGAAACCTCTATAACTTCAAAGCCATTTTTCTCTAAATTTTTAATTGTATCTTGCATTCTCTTACCTAGTATAGTTTTTTATCCACGATAATATTTCATCTCTACTTGCTCCGCCAACTTTTTTATCTACTAATGTTCCATTAACATATAATAGCATTGTTGGAATAGTTCGAATACCTAACTTCCTTATACCACCTAAATCAACATTATACTCAGCAAATAGTACTTTTTTGCCTAGAGTCTTTTTTGCAGCTTCAAATTCTGGTTTCATAACTGCACAAGGTCCACACCAGGGTGCCCAAAATTTCACAACCACAATATGTTTAGAGTGTACAACTTTATTAAGAGTTTTTGGACCAACAGCATAAGCTGAAGCAAATGTTGTAACAATAGCTAAGAGTAGTAATAATCTTTTCATAAAAAATCCTTTGATATTTTGATATGATTATAACAGAAATTTAGGTATAAAATGTGTATTTGTTACTGTAACGATAGTGCGGGCATTATACCCTATACTATTTACTATCTTAAGTTATTAAAAGTCATCAAAGTCTATACTATTTTTAGCGTAGTTTGTTACATTTGTCTCGAAGAAGTTCTGTTTTACATCATTCATTGCTAAGTTTTTATCTACCAGCTTTTGTAAGTAAGTCTTTTCACTCTCTTTAAAAATTGGTTCTAAGCCGATTCTCTTTAATCTTTCGTTTGCGTAGTTATAGACTGTACTCTCTATTAAATCTTCTCTTAAACCCATAATAGAGTAATTGTTTATTAAATATTTGCCGTACTCTAGTTCGATATCTACAGCTTCTTCTATCATTTCATATGTTTTATCTATAACAGATGAAGAGATTTTATTCTCTTTTTGCAGTGTTTTAAATATGTTGGCAAATAGTGGCAAGTGGGTATTTAGCTCATCTCTTGAGATAAATTTAATCATATCTCTCGCCCCTGGAACTTTGTCGCCTAATACATAAATATAACTAAATCCAAGCAGGAAGTAGATACCCTCTAAGTTTACACTTGCCATTGCAGATAAAAGCATTCCATCGACACTATCTACTTTATCTATATATCTTGCAAATTGCTCAGAGATTCTATTGTTTTTACGCATTAGGGCGTCGTCTTTTTTATAAAGGTCAAATACTTCATTAGAGTTACCAGCTGCATCTAGCAGTACTGCATACGATTTAGAGTGGTTTACCTCTTGCATCATTTGCAAAGTTAATGTCGCTTTTACAAGTTTGTTGCTAGCAAGGCGTCTAAAATCGCTTAAGTACTCCTCTTGAGCAGAATCGTTAAAGCTAAGCTGTGCAAAAGTTAATTTATATATCTCTTTTTCATTATCGCTTAACTGCTCGAATGCCTTTTTCTCACCTGATGTATTTACTTCACTAGGAAACCAAGTGTTTGCATTCATTAAATCGTAAATGTTTGTATCCCACTTATATTTAGAGCGGTTAAAATCAACAAAACCGCTAGGCGTAGAGCCGTAAAGTTTTTCGTCTAGTATATCATCACCATTTGGGTTAAAATATTTATTTGCCATTATTAAGTCCTGATTATTATGAATATTGTTTTCTCTATTTTAACCAATATTTACTTAATGTAGAGTAGATAAATATCTAAAGTGTATAGTAACACTTGACACTTTAGATAAAAGATGTTATAATTCTTTAAATTAACTTAGAAAAGGTTTTTATATGGCACTAAAAATGAAAGAGTTAGTAGATAAAACTGGCGAGAGTAAATCTACAATTCTATATTATGTAAAAGAGGGGCTTTTACCAGAACCACAAAAGCCTAAGCCCAATGTTCACTTGTATGATGACTCTTGCGTAAATATTATTAAATTTATAAAATATTTGCAAAAAAAGTTTTCTTACTCAATCTCTGATATCCATAAAATTTTTGAAAATAATAGATTTGATTTTGATAACTCTTTTGAGTCTTTAATCCAATCTATCGAATTAATTGGTGCTGGTAGTGATAGAGAGTATAGCAAAGAAGAGTTTTTAAAATTGGCAGATATTAGTAAAAGCCAATTAGATGAGTTTATAAAAAAAGGGTATCTGGTTAAAGATAAATTTACCGATAAAGAGCTCGAAATTGTAAAGATTTTAAAAAGAGCAAAAGAGGCAAATTTAGATTTTAATTTAATCGATACTTATGTAAAGTATGCGAAAGATTTGGCAGTATTAGAAAATGAAGTTGGCTACAATTTACTAAAAGATGATACAAAAGCACACAACAGGCGCTATGAATTGCTTTTTGATTTGATATTAAACTTAAAACCATACCTATTTAATGGATATACTGTTAAAGAGCATAAAAGAAGGATTAATAATGAAAAGTCTATTTAATTTTAAAGGTTTTGGAATATATATAGTTATTGTATTTTTAAATGCAATGACAGATTTAGGGCATAAGATAATTCTGCAAAATACAATTTTTAAAGCATATGATGGAAGTGAATTAATAATTTTAACAGCTATTGTAAATGCTTTAATTTTACTACCGTTTATATTTCTATTCTCGCCATCTGGCTATATTAGTGATAAATACTCTAAAACTAAAGTAGTAAAAATTGCTAGTGGGGCTGCAGTTTTAATTACAATTTTAATAACCCTTAGTTATTACTTAGGGCTATTTTGGTTAGCATTTGCACTTACATTTATTTTAGCAGCTCAGAGTGCTATATATTCACCTGCAAAATATGGGCTTATTAAAGAGATGTTAGGGAGTAAAAATATTGCTAGTGGTAATGGTGTTGTGCAAGCTGTTACAGTTGTATCTATTCTTCTTGGTGCAGTTATATACTCTATATTTTTTGAAATGCTATTAAATGGCACAGCTAAAACACCAAATGAGATACTACAACAAATCGCACCACTTGGCTTTTTGCTAGTTCTTGCTAGTTCTTTAGAGTTCTTTTTAGCGATAAAATTAGAACAGATAATACCAAATACAACAGTTAAAAAAGGCTATTTTAAACCAAAAATGTACTTTAATTTTACTTACCTTAAGATGAATCTTCGCAATATTCACGAGAGTAAAATTGTTTGGGAATCTATTATTGGTTTAAGTGTACTTTGGGGTATTGCTCAAGTAGTAGTCGCAATTTTTGGGGAGTATTTAAAAAGTTCTCTAGGTATTACAAACACAGTTATTGCACAAGGTTTATTAACGCTAAGTGGTGCAGGTATTGTTATAGGTTCACTATTTGCAGCACGAGTTAGTAAAAACTTTATAGAGATAGGGATAATTCCAATAGGTGCGTTGGGTGTTACGCTTACTCTTTTTACTATTCCTACCGTTAATAGCTTAAATATTTTGGGCTTACTTCTATTTGCATTTGGTTTTTGTGCTGGACTTATAATGGTGCCTTTAAATTCACTTATACAGTTTTTTACACCGAACAAAGAGTTGGGGACTGTTTTAGCTGGTAATAACTTTATGCAAAATATTGTTATGTTCCTATTTTTAGTTGTGACAGCACTATTTGGGTATTTTAAGCTATCTTCAGTAACACTATTTTACCTCATTGCAGTTGTTGCATTAATGGCATTTGTATACACACTTGTAACAATGCCACAATCTCTTGTTCGATATATTGTAAGAATGATAGTAAGAATGCGTTATAAAATAGATGTTTATGGTATTGAGAATTTAGATAGTCAAAGAGGTATTTTACTATTAGGAAACCATATATCTTTTTTAGATTGGGCAATTTTGCAAATGGCATACTCTCGCCAAATTCGCTTTGTAATCGAGCGTGAAATTTATAACAGATGGTACTTAAAACCATTTTTAAAATTTGCACAAACTATACCAATATCTAGCAGAGCTAGCAAGGGAGCATTAAAAGCTGTTAGCGATGCACTAAATAGTGGGCAAATTGTTGCACTATTTCCAGAGGGGCACTTAAGTAGAAATGGGCATTTAGATACCTTTAAAAATGGCTTTGAGCGAGCAACTGCTGATGTAGATAGCGAAAATGCAGTAATAGTGCCATTTTACCTAAGAGGACTTTGGGAAGATAACTTTTCGTACGCATCTAAAAAGCTTAAGAGAAATAAGCAAAAAGATATATCAGTTAGCTTTGGAGAGCCAATGTCGATTCACTCAAAAGCTAACGAAGTTAAAAAAGCAGTTTTTGATTTATCTATTGACTCTTGGCAAGAGTACTCTAAGAGGTTACCAACTATTGCAGATGCTTGGATAGAAAATTTAAGTGATAATCCAAATAAATTAGCCGTTGCAGATTCTACAGGTGTAGAGCTAAGTAAAACCCGTTTTGCTACAGCGGTATTTTTATTTAATAAAAAGCTAAAGCCAATGCTAAAAGAGGAGCAAAATATTGGGCTTATTTTACCAACAACTGCCGCAGGTGCGATTGCAAATATGGCAATTTTAACGCTTGGTAAAACTATAGTAAATTTAAACTACTCTAGTGGCGAGGCTAGCTTAAAACACGCTATAAATTTAGCAGAGATTAAGAGTGTAGTTACCTCTAAGCAATTTTTAGCAAAGTTAAAGTCTAAAGGGTTTGATTTAAGTAGCATTTTAGAAAATGTAAATGTTATCTATTTAGAAGATATTAAAAAAACAATATCTAAAGCTGAGGGGTTAAAAACACTACTATGTGTTAAAACTGCTCCGATTTGGGCATTGAAGTCTATATATATTAAAGATAGAAAAATAGATGATACAGCAGCAATTTTATACTCTAGTGGAAGCGAAGGTACACCAAAAGGAATTGAGCTAACTCACCAGAATATTATGGGTAATATTAAACAGATTGCAACGCTAATTAATGCAAGCGATGACGATGTTATTCTTGGAACATTACCAATTTTCCACTCGTTTGGGCTTACAGTTACAACACTTACGCCTCTTGTAGAAGATATAACAGTAGCTTGCCATCCAGACCCAACAGATGGACTAGGAGTTGCAAAACTATGTGCAAAATATTCTGGAAACTTTATGTTTGGTACAGCAACTTTTTATGGACTTTATATAAGAAATAGAAAAATTCACCCAGCAATGTTTAAGAGTTTAAAACTTGTAGTTGCAGGGGCAGAAAAACTGCCTAAAAAAGTTAGCGACGAGTTTAAAAAACGCTTTGGACATACAATTTATGAAGGTTATGGCGCAACCGAGACAACACCAGTTGCAGCAATTAATATACCAGATATTGTAATGGTTGATGACAATTACAGAATACAAGTAGGCAGAAAAGATGGAACAGTAGGCTTGCCAGTACCAGGTAGTAGCTTTAAAATTGTAGACCCAGATAGCTTTGAAGAGTTAGCCATTGGCGAAGATGGAATGATACTAATTGGAGGAAC
Source organism: Campylobacteraceae bacterium (assembly GCA_027024155.1). Classification (GTDB taxonomy): domain Bacteria; phylum Campylobacterota; class Campylobacteria; order Campylobacterales; family Sulfurovaceae; genus JAADEQ01. Next base: position 27,430 of record JALVTE010000121.1, on the reverse strand, counting down.
GCAAATAATGAAAGGGTATTTAAAAGACCCTAAAAAGACAGCCGAAGTTATTGTAGAGTTAGATAATCGAAAATGGTATGTAACTGGTGATAAAGGGCATATAGATGAAGATGGCTTCTTGAGTATTGTAGATAGATACAGCCGTTTTGCAAAGATAGGTGGCGAAATGATAAGTTTAGGATTAGTAGAGGGCGAAATTATGAAGCTCTTAGATGAAAATAGCCAAATTTCACTAACTGCTATTCCAGATGAAAAGCGTGGCGAAAAATTGGTACTATTAATAGAGGGTGAAATCGAAATAGATGAGCTTAAAGCAAAAATAAAAGAGTTAGGGTTAAACCCACTATTTGTGCCTAGCTTGTATTTTAAAGTAGATACTCTTCCTAAGTTAGGAAGTGGAAAAGCTGACTTTAAAGGTGCCAAAAAGATGGCACTAGAGTTAGCACAAGCTTAGGAGGCTATTCAATAGTTTTAATAATTGCAATATATATAAAGAAGGTAGTACCATTCACGCTTTATTGATTTGAGGTACAATACAGTAAAGAAGATAAAAGGGAGAGTTTATATGCAGATACAGATAGATATAAATGATAAAAATGCAGAGTTCTTTTTACAATACTTAAACTCTTTTAAAGATGGAATAATTGAAAAGATAGTGATTAAAGATGATGATACTCAAAGTTTTATGGTAAGTAGTAAAGATGAGGTATTAAAACGCTTAGAGAGTGCTCAAAAGAGGGCAGACTACAAAGAGCACGATACCTTTTGGAAAGAGATGGGTGTAAACTAGCAGTATAGAAGTAGGTACAAGCTTCTTTCCTTTCTGTCAACCAAGTAGATATGTCATTAAAAATAGAATTTTAGAAAATAAAAATTTATGCTATAATTTTCTTACTAAATTCATAAAGTGAGTATAATGGAATCTATAGAACAGTATCTATTTGACCCGAACAGTAAAGAAAAGTGTAAATCTTATAAAATTTTGTTAAATAATGCCAAAGATAATGATTGTGGATATTTAATATCTAGCAAATTTTTCTTTTACTTTGTGTCAGAGTTAGATATTTTTAAAGAAGATTTTAGTTTAGAATTAGAATTTAAAAAATATGATGAAATAGATAAAGAGATTATAAAAAGTAGAGTTGAAAAAAAAATAGATTTGTATGCTCAAGAGTTAATAGATAAATTTAAAATATTTAGTAATTTGTACTATTCTGAAGTGCCATCATTTGGTTATCAATTAACACTTAGAAGATATGAATTGCAAAATTGGGTACAAAAACTTTTAACAGAAATTGTTAATAATAGAGAGTGTTATTATAATGTTCCTGTCGATGATAAAAAATATACAGAACCTTTTGTAGTAATATCTAACTGCTCTAATTTTGCACAATTTAAATTTGCTCATCTCTCTGTATTTATAACGCTTGAAAAACTACAAAATGATTTTTTTCAAAAAAGAACAGAGAATGTATATCCAATTTTTTTAAAGAATATAGAAGATATAGATATTTTACTTAATACCCTAATGGAAGATTTAAATTTAATACCAAAAGATAGTAATAAAATAGAAAAAAATAGTTGTAGTGATATAGAGACTTTAGAAGATATATCTATTGAAAATTTTTTTAGTATTAAAAATATATATCTTAATCTTAAAAACAGAAAAGAGGTTTACATAGTTGGTGAAAATGGAGATGGTAAAACCTTGCTACTACAGGCAATAGCAGTTGGATTAAAAGGTACGCTTGAAGATGGCTTAGAGGAGTTTAGAAAAATAGAGAAAGAGTATAAAATAGATATTAGCAATGATATTTGTTGTAGAGATAACTTTTTTGCTTATGGTGCAAGTCGAAATAGTGTTTGCCAGCTAAAAGAGGATAAAGCAGGTTACTTAACACTATTTAGCGGTTCTTACGATTTAAAAGACCCTGCTAAGTGGCTTATAGAACTTTATAATGCACAGAATGCACAAGAGAAGACTATAATATCTTTAAATGAAGCTATTCAACTTTTAAAAGAGCTACTAAACAGAGATATAGATATAAATGTTTCATATAATAGCGTAACTTTTAAAGAGAAGGGAGCAAAAGTCTCTTTTGCTCAGCTATCAGCAGGTTACAGAGGTGTAATAACAATTATAAGTGATTTAATATCAAGATTATCAAAAAAGCAGCAAGTTGATACTGTAGCTAACTTTAAGGGAGTGGTATTAATAGATGAGGTAGAGCTACATTTGCACCCTAAATGGCAATATGGTTTTATTAAAAAATTAAGAAATATATTTCCACTAATTCAATTTGTTGTAACAACTCATAGCCCAACAGTAATTTTAGGTGCAAGTTCTGAGGCAACATTTTTTAAAATATTTAAAGAGAATGGAGAGGTTAAAATATCTAAAGAGCTAAATAGTAAAAATGATTTTCTAAATGATATTCAAACAGATATTTTTGGCTTTGATGTTAATAGAGAGAAAATAGATAATCCAAACTTTAAAAAACAAGCAAATGCAAAAAGTGCTCTACTGAATTTGATTAACACTATTGATAAGGAGCAATAGTGAAGTATTTTTTAGATACAAATATTATTATAGACCTTTTAAAAGAAAAAGAAGAAGCTATAGAGATTTTAAGTAATATTGCATCAGACCCAGATAGTGTAATATATATAAATAGACTAGTTGAATTAGAAACATTAAGAGGTATTAGGTTTGCACATTCTCGTAGATTTCAAATCGCTCAAAGAGAACTAGAAAAGTTTGAAAAATTAGACATTACACAAGATATATACAGTGAAGCTACGAACTTTGCCAGATATTGTAAAAGCAAGGGGATAACACTAAAAAAAAGTTGTGAAGCCATAGATTATTTGCATTTTATTACAGCTAAATATTATGGATTGCAAATAATATCTATAGATAGAGATATGTCAGCCTTAGAGGATAAGTATCAAGAGTTTACACAAATGTAGGTACAAGCTCTCGCACACCTTTAATAAACATTTCGACACTCATCATTAAGAGTAGCATTCCCATTAGTCGCTCCATAGCTGTTAAGCCTTTTTGTTTTAATATTTTACTAAGTTGAGGGGATAGTATTAAAATTATTGAAGTTATTACCCAAGCTAGTAAAATTGAGGCAAATACAGAGCCTATATGGTTAGGGTGTGATTTTGCTAGCAGTATTACTGTGGCTATTGCTCCTGGACCTGAAATCATAGGCATAGCAATGGGGACTATTAATAAATCATCTTCTCCATCGCTTGCAAAAATTCCTTTGCTATTTGGGTCTGGAAATATCATCTTAAGAGAGATTATAAAAAATATTATTCCACCTGCTATTGTTATTGCCTGTTGTTCTAAGCCAAATATATCTAGTATTTTTTCGCCAAAAAATAGGAAGAGTATTAAGATAGCAAGACCTATTAAGAGTTCTCGAATAATTATTGGCAACTTTTTAGACTCATCAACATTTTTTAATATACTAATTAGCAGTGGAACATTTCCGAATGGGTCGAGTATAAAAAGTAACAGTATAGCTGTAGAAATTATATCCATACTATGCCTTTGGATTTTTTTAGTTATATGTAATTTTATGAGTGCTATAATTTATCAGAATTCTTGATTTAAATCAATATTTTTAATAGACTTCTTGTAAGAAGTATAATATGCTAAATATAATCAGGAACTCTATTATACCTAAATTAAAAGAAATCATTATGTACAGAAATAAAGGATTCGTAGAACAATCAACAATTATCGCAAGTGTTACAAAGTGGACTTTCCTATCTGGAGTGGTAGGAATTATTATTGGTGCAATAGTTACGCTATTTTTAAACCTTCTTCATTATGCAGAAGCCTCGAGGGGAGTATTGCCTTTTCACTACTATTATCTGCTACCATTTGGATTAGTTTTTAGTGTTTGGATGACTAAAACTTTTGCTCCAGACGCCAAAGGTCACGGCACAGAAAAGGTTATAGAAGCAGTACATAAAAAGAGTGGAGAGATAAAAGTATCGGTAATTCCTGTTAAATTAATTGCAACTATTGTAACTCTATTTGCTGGTGGTTCTGCCGGTAAAGAGGGACCAGGTGCTCAAATTGGTGCAGGTACTGCCTCTATGATATCAGACTTTCTACACTTTTCTAAGAAAGATAGAAAAAAGTTGGTAGCTTGTGGAATCAGTGCAGGTTTTGCAACTGTATTTGGTACACCAATAGCTGGTGCAATATTTGGTATCGAAGTGCTGGTTGTTGGTACTTTAATGTATGATTTGCTACTGCCATCTATAGTTGCAGGTTTTAGTGCATTTTTTACAGCCCAATATTTAGGTGCACATTACACTTATTATGAAATTAGCTATTTTCAACACTATTTTGTAGATGTAGCTTTAATTGGCAAAGTTATTTTAGGTGGTGTATTTTTTGGCTTAGTTGCTTTCTCTATTGTTACTTTTTTAAAGCAGACAGAAGTTTTTATTGAAAAAATAGATATGGGTCCATATAAAAAGGCTTTTTTGGCAGGTTTACTGCTTGTGCTTCTATCTTTTATAGTTGGCGATAAATATTTTGGTTTAGGTCTTGATACAATTAGTGAAGCTATGAAGATACAAGGCAGCGAACCTACTACACTGCCTTGGTACTCTTTTTTAGTTAAGATTTTTTATACAGCTGTTACGCTTGGAAGTGGCGGAAGTGGTGGAATTGTTACGCCAATTTTCTATATAGGGGCAACAAGTGGGCAACTATTTGGTAGTTGGGTTGGTGGAGAACATCAGTTAGCACTTTTTGCTGCACTTGGCTTTGTGAGCGTACTAGCTGGTGCGACAAATGCCCCAATAGCTGCAATAATTATGGCGATGGAACTTTTTGGTATGGATGTTGCCCATTATGCTGCAATTTCTATTGCAATTAGCTTTTTAGTGCTTGGGCACCGCTCTGTTTTCCCTTCACAAAAGCTTGCTATGAAAAAGTCGGATATGCTAGATATTAAGTATGGAGAAGATATAGAACACTCCAGTGTAGCCTTGGAAGATGAACATATTCAGCAATTTAAACGCTTAAAAAGACGCCTTAGAATCGAAAAACTAAAAAATGAGCGTATGGCAAAAATAAAGAAAAGGAAACGAGATAGTAAAAAAAGTTAAAATACTATTTCATGATGAACATTTAGTAGTAATTAATAAACCTAGTGGTTTACTTGTACATAAATCCCCAATAGATAAAAAAGAGAAGCTATTTGCTCTACAGTTAGTTCGTGATATTATAGGGCAGTGGGTTTATCCTATTCATAGGCTAGATAAGCCAACTTCTGGCGTTTTAATATTTGCATTAAGTAGTGAAATTGCAAGTAAATTATCTAAAGAATTTATGGCTGGAAATGTACAAAAAGAGTATTTAGCTATAGTTCGCGGATACACTAAAGATATAGATACAATTAACTATCCTCTAAAAGTTTTATTGGATAAAAAAAGCGATAGAGACAGGCGAAATATACAAGAGACTCAAGAAGCAATTACTATATATGAAAGATTAGCAACTGTAGAGTTACCATATCCAATTAGCAAATATCCAGCAGCTCGGTATTCACTTGTAAAGCTACTACCTAAGACAGGACGTAAACATCAATTAAGACGTCATTTAAAACATATTTTTCATCCAATAGTAGGAGACACAAAATATGGTAGAGGTGAACACAATAAACTATTTAGAGAAAAATTTAATTCTCACCGCCTACTACTACACGCTAGTAAAATAGAGTTTACACACCCTATAACAAAGCAAAGACTTAGCATAGAAGCCGAATTAGATGATAGCTTTACAAAAATTGTAAAGCTATTTACATTATAAGTGCCAACAGCTAATTAAAAGGCTATCTTTAAATTTTATTACCTCTTCTTACTTCTATTTAAAATATAAATAGAGACTACCGCCATAACAGTGCCGACAATCATATTCCAGCTTATTTTTTCATTTAAGAATATAGCACTTAATGCAATGGCACTAAATGGTACTAAAAATGTAAAGCTACTTATTTTATCTGCACCAATTTTCTGCCCACCAACAAAATAGATTGATGTTGCAAATGTTGTACTAAATAGCCCTATAGATAACAGGTTAAACCAAACTATCGGAGATTGAGCTAAAATATCTGTTTTGAATTTTACAATAAAAACAAACTCTAAAATAGCAACAAAGATATAGAGCCAAAAACTATAAACTAATGGATTAACTTTAGAAGCTTTTGCACTTAATATTGTTAAAATAGCCCAAGTAAAAGCAGCAATTACAAAATATAAGTTCTGGATTTTAAGAATTTGCTCAGCACTAAAGCTAAATACATTTAATATGGTCATAACACCGATTGCACCTAAAAGTAGTGCAATTATTTGCTCTTTTTTTAGCATCTTTTTCGATAGTATAGCACTAATCGTAAAAGTTGCAATAGGTATAAGAGTAGTAACAAATGCTCCACCAAGACTTGCCGTTCCTAAGTGGGTTCCTTCTATAAATAGCCAAGTGTAAACTATCATAATAATACTATTTACAAAAGCATTTAGCAGACTTGCTCTATCTATTTTAACAGATAGCTTCAAAAACCAAAGTATAGGTAGCATACTAATAGCGGTAATAGTGTAACGATAAAATATTATTTCGTGTACACTTAAATGCTCAGTTAAATACTTTGCATGCACCCAACTAGCACCCCAGCCAATCATAGCTATAAACATTAAAAAATAGAACATATGCTACACCTCTTTTTTCGTTCCAATAATTATATCATAGTTTCAGGTTTATTAATATCATTTTTATAGTCTACATAGCTCTATTCTCTAGCTTTTTATTTCTACATAGTTACAAAAAATGGGGATACTTATTAAAAATTTATATGACAATTTGACATATAATTAAATAGTTATCTTTTTATAAAATATAATTTGACTATTAACTTATATAACTCAGGAGAAAAAATGAAAAAAACAATTTTAAAACTATCTTTAGCAACTATACTATGCGGAAGCATTGCAAATGCAAGTTTTTTTAATATAAACAGAACAGAAAAAAATGATTGTAATGTAGAAATAAGTAAAAAGATAAACAAGCTAACTTTAACAAATAATTTTGATAAAGCTACTCATTTTACTATTTTTGATGAATGCGGAAATGTTCTTTTTGACAAAGTCATTCAAAGTGGAGAAAAATTTAATATTGTTGGTCAATTAAAAGACGGCGTTATAGGCGATGAACTATTTGTTTGTGTTGGCGGTAAGTTTTATAAAAGTATAAAAACAAAAGTTTCAGATATACATATTCAAGATTGTATTGGGAAGTTAGTTGTTTCAGGACTTAAAGTTATGCCTTGTAACTTATCTGGTGATGATAATGATGACGACTCTTTTAAAATTGGTTGGGAAGATGGATTTGCTCAAGGTTTAATTGATGGTCAAGAAGATGCTTGTAATCTTAATCCATTTAATATAATCAATTCTTGCAATAATGGGGATGATTACGATAAAGGTTGGGCAAAAGCATATAAAATCGCATATACAAAAAGTTTTAAATTTGGATGTGATTATAAAAACTCTCATAAAAAAGCTGTAAATGGCGAACTTAGCTCTTTAACATTAGAGGCTACATCTTCACCAAGAGGTATGATTTTAATAACTGATGAATTTGGTGATGAACTTTATAGAGGTTATGTTAGAAGAGGTCAAACAATTAAACTTGTGCCTGTAAACAAGAAAAAACTTTTTGGAGACAATATCACTATAAAATTATATGGAAATACTGTAGCTACAATTCCAACTAAATGTAATGAGTTAAAAGATACTTATGGAGATTTTAAAGTAGTTGATAAAGAGTGCAGTGGCAGTAATTGCCAAGATAAACTTCCTATTCCATCTTGCGATACTATAGGTAAAGTTAAAGAAGAAATTGATTGTGCCTCTTCTAAATTAAAAGATAGAGCTTGCGATACTGTAGGTAAAATTGAAGATGGTGCGGCTTGTGCAGGTTCTAAAGCTAAAGGCGCTATTTGGAAAACTTCTAACAAGTTAAAAAATGGTCTAGCTTGTTTTGCATGTAAAGTAAAAAGTACAGCTAGTAATGCAGAAGAAAAAGTTAAAGAAAGAGTTGATTGTGCCTCTTCTAAATTAAAAGATAGAGCTTGCGATACTGTAGGTAAAATTGAAGATGGTACGGCTTGTGCAGGTTCTAAAGCTAAAGGCGCTATTTGGAAAACTTCTAACAAGTTAAAAAATGGTCTAGCTTGTTTTGCATGCAAAGTAAAAAGTACAGCTAGCAATGCAGAAGAAAAAGTTAAAGAAAGAGTTGATTGTGCCTCTTCTAAATTAAAAGATAGAGCTTGCGATACTGTAGGTAAAATTGAAGATGGTGCGGCTTGTGCAGGTTCTAAAGCTAGAAAAAGTTTTAAAAAATTTGCATTTAAGTGTAAATCTAATTAATAAAAATAGTTTAAATCTACAATACTCCAAGTAGTGCGATAAAAAGCACTGGTGGGGTTATTATTATACCTATTTTTATATACTCTCCCCATCCAATTTTAACCCCTTTTTTCTCTAATACATGTAACCAAAGTAGCGTTGCTAGTGAACCTATAGGTGTCATTTTAGGACCTAAATTTGTACCTAAAATATTTGCATAAGCTAAAAAGTTATCGCCTACTTTATCTATTGCTATATCCATAATCATAACTGTTGGCATATTATTTAAAATAGCACTCAAAATTCCAGATAAAAAGCCTGTACCAACAACATAAACTGTATGCCCTTGAGCTTTTAGCCATAATAAAATAGAAGCGATTTCATCTGTTAATCCTGCATTTTTAAGCCCATAAACTACAACATATAAACCAATACTAAACCAGACAACTTGCCAAGGAGCACTTTTTAATGTAAGAATAGGTTTAATAGCTTTAAATTTAGATGCAATAGCCAAAAATATAAGTGCACCACCTAAAGCAAATATTGAAATTGGAACTTTATAAGTATCGCCTACAAAATAAGCAATTAATAGCAAAGATAAAAATATCCAACTCAATTTAAACATAGTTTGGTTTTTTATAACACTGCTAGCTTCTGGTAGTTTTGAAATATCTATTTTTTTAGGAATTGATTTTCTAAAAACTATCCAAAGTATCGAAATAGATGCAATTATTGAAAGCAAATTTGGTAATAACATATTTTTAGCATACTCTAAAAATCCAATATTGAAATAATCAGCTGTAAGTATATTTGTTAAATTCGAAATAACTAAAGGATTTGAAGCACTATCTCCAATAAAACCACCTGCTATTAAAAAGGCAAAAATAGCTTTTTTATCCATATTTAAATAACGCATTTTAGCTAGAAGTATTGGTGTTAAAATAAGAGCTGCACCATCATTTGCAAATAGGGCAGAGACAAAAGCTCCTAATAATAAAATGTTTATAAACATAATATTACCACTACCTCTACTGAGATTAGTCATTTTAATAGCAGCCCACTCAAAAAAACCTATCTCATCTAAAATCATAGATAGTATAATTATTCCAATAAATGCAAGAGTTGGATCCCAAACTATAGAGATAACTTCTAATATATCTTTTGTATCTACAATGCCTAACAAAAATGCTAAAAGAGCTCCAACTAATGCAGTTGTACCAATTTGTAACCCTTTTGGTTGCCAAATTATAAGTATTAAAACCGTAAAAAAGAGCCCGAAAGCTAGCATTAAATAAGTTCTTCTTTAATTAACCCAATAAGTTGCTCTTCTATAAGAGAGTAGATATCTTCAAAGGCTTTATAATCTTTACCATCTGGGTCTTCAAAACCAAGGTGAACTTGCTTTTTTGCTCCACTATACATAGGGCACGCCTCTTTCGCACTGTCACATACTGTTACCACTAAGTCAAATGGAGCCTCTTTATCAACCTCATCAATAGTTTTGGAGTAGTAATTATCACTCCAAGCATCATTACTTTGTAAAACTTTTTTAGCATTTGGATTTACCTTACCTGAGGGGTTAGAGCCTGCACTAAAAGCTTTTATACCTATAGGGTTAAGTTCTTTATTAACCACTGCTTCACCAATAATAGAGCGACAACTATTGCCTGTACATAATATTAAAACTTTTTTCATAAGAAGTATTATATCTGAACTTAGATTAAATAGTGAGCCAAAAGGCTCACAGGAGGAAGTGTTATTTTATTGGTTAAAACATTAGTCTGTATTGCTTATACAAACAAAAAGGAGGAAGGATTAACTAATAATGTCTTGTACCTACTTGGTACATTGAAATAGTAACAAAGAATTGTTAATTTTATGTTAATAACTTAAGTTAATAAATCCATAATTAAACTAATTGGTGCATGGTCGCTACCCTCTATTTTATCTAAAATATCACTATCTACTAATTTATCTTTTAAATCTTGCGATATAAAAAAGTAATCTATTCTCCAGCCAACATTTCTAGCTCTTGCTCTTGTTCGCATAGACCACCAACTATATCGGTTTGGCTCTTTATGAAAGAATCTAAATGTATCTATATAGCCTAGCTTTTCAATCTTGTCTAGCCACTCTCGTTCTATTGGCAAAAAGCCCGAAATATTTTCGTTATCTTTTGGTCTTGCTAAATCTATAGGTTTGTGTGCAGTATTAACATCTCCACAAAATATTATAGAGTAGCCCTTAGTTCTCAAGGCTTCTATATGTTCTAAAAATCTATCGTAAAATTTTAGTTTATACTCTAATCGCTCTTCGTTGCGTTTACCATTGGGAAAATAGACATTAAAAAAGGCTATTTTACCAAAATGCAATTCGTTTATTCGCCCCTCTTTTAAGACATCTACTTCGTAACAAGGGCTATAGTAATCTGGAGTAATATCGCTAAATACTGCTACGCCAGATTGCCCTTTTTTAATTGAAGAGCTAACAAATAACTCTTTATACTTTTTATTGAATAGATTATCTGGAATCTCCTCTTTTATTGCTTTTATCTCTTGCAAGGCTAAAATTTGGGGCTTATACTCATCTATCCATTTTAACGCCTCTTTTTTGCCCACTGCTCTAATTCCATTTACATTCCACGAAATAAATTTAATACTCATTACTATCCTTATGGAGCAATCAAGCCCTGCTCGTAACATTTTGGCTTAAATTTGCAAACTACTTTATTATCCCAATCAAGTACCTCTTGCTTCTTATTTGGATACTCTACTTGGTTCAAGAAATGGGCAATTATATTTATTCTAGCGGTTTTTTTATCGTCGCTATGTACAATATGCCATGGTGCAAAACTAAATGATGTTGCTTTAAACATTTTGTCTCTATATTTACTATAACTATCCCAAAGTTCTTGAGCTTTTGCATCTATTGGGCTTAACTTCCACTGCTTTAACGGGTCTACTCTTCTAGCTTCTAAGCGTTTTGCTTGTTCAGCTTTACTAATATCTAAATAGTATTTTATAAATATCATCCCATCATCTACTAGCATATCTTCGAAACTGCCAACTTGTGTCATAAATTGCTCATACTGCTCTTTTGTACAAAAGCCCATAACAGGTTCTACTCCTGCTCTATTGTACCAACTACGGTTAAAAAATACAATTTCGCCACCACTTGGCAAATGTGGTACATATCGCTGAAAGTACCATGACTTAGTATCTTTATCGCTAGGTTTTCCAAGTGCTACGGTACGCGCTTCTCTTGGGCTTAAGTGTTCGCGAAATCGTTTAATAGTGCCATCTTTACCAGCACTATCTCGTCCTTCTAAAACTACACAAACCTTTAAATCATTTTCGATTACATATTTTTGAAACTTAACTAACTCTACTTGTAATTCATAAAGTCTCTTTTTGTACTCTTTTTTCTTCATCATAACTCCTTTTATGGTATTATTCTACTTTAATTTATATAAAAAGGGAATTTATGAGAAAAATACTTTTTGCAACAGTTACGACAGTTGCAATTATAACTACAGGTTGTAAAACAAAAAATAGTGAGCATAAAGAGTTAAAAGAGGCTAAAGTTGTTAGCCAAAGCAACAATTTCGAGACTCTTTTGGCATATGTACCAAAAGATACATCTTATCTATTTGGAAATGAAAAGCCAATTCCAGACGAATTTAGAATAAGACAAGCTAATAGCATAGAGGTTCTATTAAACTCTTTAGAAAAAAATCATCCAAACAATAAAAAAAATAAATTATTAAAAGATATTTTAAATAGCTATAAAAAGAGTAATTTTGAAGAGTTCGGTCTGGCAAAAAATAGAAGTAGCATTATTTATGGCTTAAATAACTATCCAGTTGCAAGAACAGAAATTACAAGCCCCGATAAATTTATAAACTCTTTAAACAAAATAGCAAAAGAGGCAAATGCCACAATAAAATGGAAAGATTGCTCAGGCTATAAATGTATAGATGAGAATTTAGACAGTAAAACAGGAGTAGCTCTTGTAGTTAAGAAAAAAACTATAGCTATGTCTCTGTATCCGCTTGACAAAAAGAAAAGCTATTTAAATCACTTAACAGCAAAAGCAGATAGTAAAAATAGTTATAGTATTAAGAGTTTCGATAAACTATTAAGCGATAATAACTTTAAAGGGTATAGCGACGGTTTCATTAAACTAAAACCCGTAGTAAACTTTTTACTAACTAAAGCTAAAAATTCAGCTCATGATACAGATGAATTACAAAAGTGTGTTATTCCTATGGCTAACGACTTTACTAATGCTGTAGATAGTATTATTGTAGGTTATAAAGCACTTAGCACAGAAAATTTAGAATCTGAAATGATTATTCATACTAATAAAAATCTTGCTACTACTCTTAAATCTATTGTTAGTAAAAATGAGTTAAATAGAGTAACCAAAGACCCAGTATTAGCTCTTGGACTAAGATATGATGCAAAAAATCTATCTAACGCTATTATGAGTTTAACAAACTACACTGTTAGCGAAGCAAAAAAGTATAATTGTAGCTCTATTAATCAAAGAGCGTTATTAAAAAATGCTTCTACTGCATCTTTAATGTTATCTATGTTTGGTAGTCAAGTATCAGAATTATACTTTGGAATAGACAAAGTAGAGATGGATGAAAAGACTAACAATCCAAAACTTATAGGAGCATTAATAGAAATCGTCTCTGCAAATCCAACTGCTTTAATTGGTATGCTTAAAGCAAAAGTACCTGAATTTGCAAATGTAAACTTACCAAAAGATGGTAAAGAGGTTGATTTACTAAATACTCTACCTAAGCCATCTCCTAAATTTATAACTTCTCTTACTGCATCTTTAAAAGCTAATACTATCGCTATAAATGTAAGTAATGCTAAAACAAAAGAGTTTAAAGATGATAAACAAACTCTTCTGTGGGTAGATATAAATAACAATAAATTTATTAACCTTATGAAAGAGAGTATAAAATACAATACTCAAAAGAGAAAAGCCACTTTAGATAGACTAAAAGATATGGGTATTTTAAATGAAAAAGATTATCAACAAAGATTAAAATATTTAAAAAAGCAAGAAGCGACTAGTGCTATAGGTATGAATGCAATATTAAGTGCTTATCCAAAAGATTTTAAAAGTAGTGTAAAAATATATATGGATGATAGAGGTATTATCTTTAATACAAAACAGAATAAAATTAAGTAGTTAAAATAGCTTAAAGTCAAACTTAACTAGCAATTTGCTACAATAAGCTTTATGAGCTTTGAAATAGAAGTATAGGTAGAGATTTTAGTCCCATTTATTTAAATACTATTAAATAGTGCTATTTTTACGGGGCTAAAATCCTACTCTCAAAAAGAGCAAATTGTTTTACAGTCTCTAAAAATGGGAATCCACTCTTTGTATTGCCCAAAAATTTTATTTAGATTAATAGCATTGTATAATATATTTGTTAGTACCCAAGGAAGTAAATGACCATTACAAATACATTTAAAACTGAACCAATAGCAACAACTATTGGTGCTATTGTATCGCTTCTTATAATCATAAAATATGGTATTTTAGTTCTTATACTCCTTACACTATTCTATCTTATATTTAAAAGAGTATTATTAGACATAGAGATTCTATTCCACCCTAAACATCCATATCATAAGTTTATAAAATTTATTAGAGGCTGTTTTGCTCTGGAAGATAGCATTTGGTTAGATAACGATTTAGATAGTGAATTTTCTGCTCTTACTAACTTTTGTAAAGCTAAAGGTCATCATATTACTCTATTTTCTGAACAGTTAGAGACTTTCTCAAAAGCATATAAAGAGGACTCTTCTCTTAAAGTATTTAACCGAATTGCAGAAATGCAGAAAGCTAAAGTCTTAAGACTACTACCTGCCGTAAAAGCTCCAGCTTCAAAACCTAACCCATTTTGTGAATATATTAAAGATGAAAAGGATGAAAAAGCCACTAATATTGGAATTATTTACGAAGCACCTTTACCACCTAAACCTAAAAATCCAAAAAAAGAGTTTATTAAAGCACTTAAACACTATAGTAAAATTTGCCAAATGTTAAGTTATGTCTCAAAAGATTCTGAAATAAAGGTAATAATTACAGACCATAACGAAAAAACCTCTGGTAACAAAATAAATATATACCCATATAAACAGTTTATAGATAGTCTTGACTACATCGATAGATTTAAAATTAAATTTGTTGAAGCACATAAAAAGAAGAAAAAAGCAAAAGAAATCAAAAGAAACGATATTAAAAAACAATTTGAAAACTTTGGAGAAGCTGTTGGCTCCTTATCGCAAGAAGAACTCGTTAAACAAAAACTTGAAGAGAGAACAGAAAAGATACTTGAAGAACAAGAAGAAAAAACTGATAAATAATATATAAAAATATCTTTCAAAATAGTGTAGGTTCGGTTTAGCGACCATAAAATAGCCATTCATCTAAAATATTGGTCGGTAAATCGACCCTACAGGCATATTAATATTCGAAAGCCCACAAGAGAACAAGCAAGTCGCCTTAAACTATTGAGTTATTAATAATTTTAATATAGTTATTCCAACAACAGTTAAAAAGAAAACTCTAATAAATTTAACCTCTTTTTTCGCAACCAAACTAGAGCCTAAGTATGCACCTATTATCTGCCCTACTCCCATTACTAAACCTGCTACCCAAAGCACAAGTCCTGCGTATATAAACATAAGCAAAGATGCAATATTGCTTGTAAAGTTAAAAAGCTTTGTCTGTGCAGTTGCCCCTTTTAAATCCAAGCCTAAAAGCAGTATTAGTGCCATTGTCCAAAAGCTACCAGTTCCTGGACCAAAAAAGCCGTCGTAAAAGCCAATTAGCAAGCCAAAAGTTGTATAAAAGAGTGGCTTTTTTAACTTTGCAGTAGTATGAATTGCACCTAAATTTGGGCTAGCAAGTGTATATAAAAATATAACTATAAGCATAAATATAATCATATCTTCTAAACTTTTGGCATCAAAAAACTGCACCGCAATCGCCCCACTTACAGCACCTATAAAGGTAAAAACTACACCAAGTAATAACTCTTTTGGCTTCATTAAACCCTTTTTTGCATAGTTAAGTGTTGCCGTAAAAGAGCCAAATGAACTTTGCAGTTTATTAGTTGCTAAAGCTTGATGTGGTGGAATACCAACAGCCAAAAGAGCAGGCAGAGTAATAATACCTCCACCACCAGCAATAGAGTCCACAAAGCCTGCAAAACCTCCTGCTAAAAATAGTAAAAATAGTGTAAAAATATCTAATTCCATTATGAATCCTCTGTTTTTTTGAAATATTACTATATAATTGAGTATATAAATTGTATAAAAATGACAAAAGGCATAAATTGGTAATATATTTAAAAAATCCAAGTGGAATCTTTGGCGAGTTAAAATACAATAAAGAGAGTTTTAAAAGTTTTGCCAAGCACTCACACAAAAGTTTTAACATAATAGCCATAGCAGATAGAGATATAAATATAGCCTACCATAATCAACCACTACAAACCCTACACTCAAACCAGATAGCCATATTTAACCCAAGGCAGGTACACTTAACAAGCACAAAGAGTAAAGAGAGCCTAGATTACTACAGCTTACACCTACAAGAGTCTTGGTGCATAGAAGTTCAGCAAGAGTTATTTGAAACTGAAGAGTTTTTAAACATATCACCAAACATTATAAAAGATAAAACTCTAGCTAAAAAATTTTTATCTATATGTAGCTCGATATTAGAAAACCCAAAACAAGATATAGAACAAGAGTTAAAAGCCTTTAGCAGAAAGCTATTTGCCAACTACTGCCAAGCAACAATACAGATAGAGCCAAGCCAAACAGTTAAAAAGATAGAGAATTACATTTTAAAGCACCTGCAAGAGCCATTAACCTTAGAAGAGGTAGCAAAAGAGGTTGGCTATAGCACAGCCCACATAAACCGCCTATTTAAAGCCCAATATGGCTTAACCCTACACGCTTTCTTAATAGATAAAAGAATCGATAAAGCAAAAGAGTTAATAAGAGTAAACAAAACCGCCTCCCTAACCGAAATAGCCTACCAAGCCGGCTTTTACGACCAAAGCCACTTTATTAAAAACTTTAAAAAAGTTTACTCTCTAAGCCCCAAAGCGTATAAATAGATACCTATTCATACTTTTTAGGCAAGCCTTCCCATATCTCTATATCATCTATCCACTGCTCTTTTGGATTAGAGTCTCCGTAAAGTTGTGTAAGTAGTATAAAATCTATCGGATTATTGCCTCTTGTTGTAGGACCTTTGTTTTGCCCTACAATTTTGCCGTTTATCTTCCACCAAGTAAGTCCATCGTCGCCATTGCTCCAGTGCCAATAGTATTCGGTAAGAAACCACTTATTTGTAACAACAGGGACATTAGAGTTATTACATCTTTTTGTAGGAGTTAGAGTATCGCACTCCCAAATTGGATTGCTTGAGTCTTTATCTCCCTGGAAGTGCCAAGAGGGCTTGCCATCTTTATCGGTATATATAAAAGATATTAATCTATAACCTGTACCTCCCTCTCCTGGGTCTTTGTAGTCTTTGGTTTTGTACTCAAATATAGCTCGCCATTTATCTTTTTGACCAATCATATTATCATCTATCTTCATCCAAAATCTTATATATAAATCTTTTCTACCCTCTTTTACATTTAGTACTTCGTAAGTTAATTGCGTATCTCCACTGACATTATATTTCATTCTATTATACATTACCCTAGAGAGTTTGCCTGTATGTCCTTTTACACTCTCTATGCTAGCCTTTAGAGACTCTCCATCATCTGATACAAAATGCAAAGCACTCTCACTACTACCTAAAATATCTATAGGCCAACTAAAGCCACTCTCTTTGTCTTTACCGCGAATAAATCTGTAATCTTCGCTACCCTCTACAAGATTCTTATCGATATATACATCTTTTTCAAATCCAGATTTAAATAGAAGTTTTGCACTCTCTTGTTCTTTATTACCACCACAAGATGTAACAATAAATATTACTATTAAAAGTAAGTTTGTTTTATACAACTTTTTCATAACTTCCTCCATATACCTCTAACTATTATACCATAATAGGAAACTATGCTCTGAGCATATTAGGTGTAAAACCTGTTATTCTCTTAAATACTCTATTCATATGTGACTGGTCACTAAATCCACACTCTATAGCTATTTCAGCTAAAGAATCATTACTTTTAATTATTTTGTGTTTTGCTCTCTCTACTCTTAGGCTTTGAATATATTTATGTGGAGTAATTGCAAACTCTTTACTAAAGCTTCTAGTAAAATAATAAGTAGAAAAACCAACCTCTTTTGCTATAGCTTCTACACTTAAATTTGGATTATCCCAAAAAGTAAATATATACTCTAATGCTCTACCTAATTTTATGCTATCAAGCGATAAATTACATATTAAATTTAGAGAATATGAATTTTGAAGAAGTGTTGTCGTAAATTCATTAAAGCTTTGTTCTATCTCTAAGATTTCGTTACATTTTAGTGATTTGTAAAGCTCTATTCCTATATTTAGTATAGGTTTTTGTTTATAGATAGGTAAAATATTTGGCTCTAAAAATTTTTCGTTTTGCTCAATATCTTGCACTACATTCAGTAGCAAATTAGGCTCTATATCAAAATGTAGATACTCCCACTCGCCAGCATATGTTTCGTGCAGTTCATATGGTGCTACTACTCTTGTCTCTCCAGCTTTTATAGTTGTCTCTTTAGTACCACTTCTATAGCGATATAACCCTTTAGTGAATATTCCAACACTATAACTTTCGTGAAAATGTGGCACCATACCAGCATTTTTAAACTTGCCATAAACTGCACTAATGCCATCTTTAATATTTAAGTTCTCCAAAATAGTGCCTTTTGTTTTATATCTATTAAATTATACCCATTTAATTGATAAATTGCTAAAATTGTAAAGATTCCACCAATAATTGTAAATATATCAATTCTCTCAGCTAAAAAGACAGAAGCAAAAAATAAAGCAGTAATTGGCACTAAAAAGAAATACCCACTAGCTTTTCTACCACCCCAAATAGATGTAGCCATAAAGTATATAGATGTGCCAAAAGTTGTTCCATATAAAGAGAGTGCTAATAAATTAATCCATCCAACACTATCTAAAATATTTAAACTAGGTACCTTTAAATTTAAAAATAGTACCAAAACACCTAATGCAGTAAAACTAAACATATAAAAACTAAAAGCCAAAGCTGAACCATTTTTAAAGTAAGAGCTAACAATCGTAATCCAAGGCCAAGTAACTGCAGCTAATATAAAATAAAGAACACCACGATTAAAGCTAATATCTAATTGCCAAATTTTTAAAATAAATAACACCCCAATAGCCCCAAACATTAAAGCAATCATATCACTTATATTTAAAAATTTACGACCAATTATGGCAATAAAAACAAATGTTAAAATAGGATTAAGTGTAGTAACCAAAACCCCACCAAAACCAGCCTCTCCGAAGTGTGTACCCAAAAAGAAAAAGTAGTTATACGCTATTAAACCCATAGCACTAACAAATGCTAAGAATAACCCCTTAGAATCTATCTTAAAACTGCTTTTACTAATAAATAACACAAAAACAAGCCCTAAAGCTGAAAAGAAAAAACGCCAAAATATTAATGAGTAGGCATCAAAATATCCCATTAAAATCTTAGCACTTACCCAAGTACTCCCCCAAGCTATCATTGCCAAAACCATCAAAATGGTTAAAGTTCTATTTTGCATACACTTATCCTTTTATTAAGATAAGCATATTATAGATATATCTAAAAAATTTGTATAGAATATTTTTGCTCTATTAATTAGGGAAGAAATTTGTGAATATTATATAATAAACTGGAGGTACTTAAAAGAGAGTGAAAATGTTTTAGTAATTGTAACTAACGAGACGACACATAGGTCGTCCCATTCTATATGTTAAATTTATAAATAATTTTAACTAGTTAGCATCATTATCTGTATCTTATTCAGTATCGTTATCTTCATCACCACTATGGTTTCCTTTTAAATAAGCCTGTGCATCTGCTTTATTAAAAAAGAAAATAAAATCACCTCCAAATTCGCTATGTCCTTTTATATATGTATTTGTAATTTCATCTATAATATGCTTCGTGCCATCAGCTCCAATTATTACCCCATCTGTAATTTTAATTTGTTCAGCACTATCTGTTCCAAATTTAATTGTTGTTGCATTAGAATTTATTATGGCAGTAGATATAGTTGCTCCACCATTATATACATATAAAGTTTTACCAGCTATTAATTTTGTTATATTTGTTGCTAAATATTTTTCATATTCTGCTTTTGCATCGGCTTGTGAATAGTATAAATTTACAGCTTTATCATCTTCTCCAACTTCCTTTAATAATATATATTTAGCTTTTTCTTTTACTATATAAACTTCAGATTCATCGTTACTTGTTGATATAAGTCTATTACCTATAATTTTAATCGTGCTATTTTTTTCTTGCCCTTTATCAGCTCCTGCTAGCACTTCTACAGATGCAGATGTTGCATTTTCATCTATTGTTATTTTAACTAAAGCTCTTTTACCTGTATTATCACTATAATCTACAGAGTAAAAAGTTTTGCCTTTTAAAAGATTAGTTATCACGTTTTGAGCAGTTTTGTGAAAATGTTTTTCTGCCTCTTCTGGTGTTACAATATGTCCATGATATTCATCTCTACATCGTTGTTGAACTTCTGACTGAATTTCAACTAATCCATTATATGTTTCTGGAACTTTTCCTTTCATAATATTTTTAATAGCCCCTACTTCATTAGCTGTAATTGTAATACCATTGCTAGCATTACCATCAACATCTAAAGTTTGTAATAGCGATTGAACAGTTGTATTGTCTTCTAAAATAATTACATTATCTTTTAAATCATCTTTTGAAACATCTCTTAATTTAGCACCCGCTAATGTAAACTCACAATCTTTTCCATCTTCGAAAGTAAACTTTCCATCTTTATCAGTTATACCTGTTTGAGAACCACATTTATAATTTACACCTTCTACAGCAGAATCTTGGTAACTTCCTGTTCCAGTTTTTATATTTGAAGAAGAAGAACCTCCACCACCACATCCAGTTAATATCGCAATAGTCGCAATAGATAAACCTGTAATTATGATTTTTTTCATATCCACTCCTAATTTTTTATGTATAATAATTATACCTTAGAAATATAAAATAAAACCAACTTATTGATATATTAAGCTTTCTATAAATACTATTTAATAAAACTATATATAAGTTCCCCATATACAATAAACAATCAACCAACTAATATTCAACCCTCCAAAGCAGCGCTATCTCTTCTACATCTATAGCACTCTTTCTTGGTTTTATAAATATTGTCTCTATTTCGTAATTGTCTATACTATATTTTTCATCTAATTCGTCAATTTTTTCATCTAATTCGTTTTTTAAATCTTCTAGCTTCTCTTGTAAGTCTTCTAATTTGGCTTGGGCTCGGCTCATATCACCTCGCTCTTTTAGTACACGGCTACTTCGACTTACAGCGGTCCCTATTTTGCTAACACTGCTTCGCCCAAATAGTGCACCAATTATTGACATTCCGGCTGTTATCAGCGAATTTGTTTGGTCAGATTTCTCTTTATCTACTTGGTCGGCTGCTCTCTCTATTTGGGCTTGTACTCTATCAAATTTTGATTTGTATCTATCTTTTAATTTATCTAACTCTACTTCGAATTTATCTTTTAATTCATCTTCTACTTTTACTACAAAGTCATCATAACTCTCACCCACTTTAGACTCTAATCTAAGGCGTTTACAACGATATAACTCTAACTTTTGGCTTGTGTAAATATAGTTTTTTAACTCTCTTGTACAAACTTTTAAATCTTTATCTTCAGTAACAAAGTTTGGCAAATGTTTAAATTTTGCTCCATTTGGGGCTTTTGTTGGGAAGCTATTTAGTGGTTCTTCTAACTCCTCGGCTTCATCCCAACTGCAACTATTTACTCCGTTTACATCGATATAAAGCTTTAACTCTCGGCTCTCTTCGATTGCTCTTCTTGTATCGATATACTGTACCTCAACTCTACTTGCTATTGTTGGCGTGTATTGTTTTTTACCAGTAGTATCAGGCTCAAATCTCTGTACTACATTGCCATTTAATACAACATTGCTAACATAATCACCACTATCGCTACTAGGTGTCGAGAGTGCACTTTGTGGCTCTATTGCTGCTTTTTTAGAAGCCATCAATTCAGAAATTTCATCTTTTTTTAGTGGTCCTTTTAGGTAACTAAGCACCCATCTTGTACCAAATAGGCGTATATCTTCTAAGTGTGCCGATTTTAAAAAGAATGTTCTTTTTTGTAAGTTAGAGAGCAGGTTTGCTATTTCATCTTTGCTAAAGCTAGAGTCTATTTTACCACCTAAGCCATCAATTACTCGCTCTACATCTTGTGTTGTCTGCAATCTACCAATAAACCAAGTACCGATATTACTTAAGCCTTTATAATCTAAATCTACTGGGTTTTGCGTACTAAGTACAACTCCTAGCCCATACGCTCTAGCCTGCTTTAGTAGCGTAATCATCGGCTCTTTTGATGGTGGGTTTTTAACAGGCGGGAAGAAGCCATAAATTTCATCCATATAGAGCATCGCTTTTAAACGGTTGCTACCGCTTTGGCGACGCATCCAGGCTACAACTTTGTTTAAAAGCAGAGTTACAAAAAACATTCTTTGAGAATCGTTTAAGTGGGCAATCGAAAAAATCGCCACTTTTGCCTTGCCATCTTTGCCGTAAAGTAGCTTTTGAATATCTAAACTCTCGCCACTTAGCCAACCCATAAATGCAGGAGAAGCAATTACAGAGTTAAACTTATTTGCTAACTTAAATCGCTCACTTTGTGGGTAGAAGCTCTCTAATGGCAGTACACCAATCTTTTTAAAGCTTGGCTGAAGCACCGCACCAACAAGGCTATCTAACCCTAAGCTAACATCGTTCTGCCAAGCTTTGGCAATAATTTGCGAAAGCAGTATAAACTCTTTACTCTCTAACGGATTAGCCTCTATATCTACAAGTGCCAAAAGCGAGCTAACTGTACTTGATAGATAGGCACTAAAATTATCGGCATCATCCATAACTTCTGCTGGTGGCTTCTCTAATGAGCTTAAAATATTAATACCAACTCCAGCACTCGAACCGGGGGTATATATAGTTTTATCTACACTTGCAAAACGCTCAACTCTTGCACTATCTTGCCCCCAACTCTCTATACCCTCTTTCCATATTTTTGCAGTCTTTTCGGCTAACTCTAGCGGGTCTTCACCTTTACTCTTTGCATCATCTTCTACCCAAGGTTCAAAATTTTTGGCACTGAATGTTGGGTCGGTTAATAACATATCGCCCATATCACCCTTTGGGTCAATTACAATCGATGGAATGTTATCAATGGCTGCCTCTTCTAACAAGCCAATGCCAAGCCCCGTTTTACCGCTACCAGTCATACCAATAATTGCAGCGTGTGTTGTAAAGTTTTTATTTTTTAGAAGAGTCAAAACATCTGTTGGCTCAAAAGTTTGTTTATCAACATCTTTACCTATATAAAATAGTCCTGCTTTTTCGTATATCTCTTTACTTGCTCCCAATGTATACCCCTAATTTACTTTTTATTAGTATATCAAAAAAATTATAATATGTAATAATTTATTAATCTAACTAATATTTGTGATATATTAGACTTCTTGCAATAGCGTAAGCAAGATCTCTATTTGTCGGTGAGATAATAATATATTTTATCTATTATATGATACTATTTTGTAAATTTAAACCCAATTTACGAAATTATTTTATAAAGAAGAGAGTAAAAGAACTATGGTATATGAAATTATGGTATTAGTTATTATAGTATTGTTACTAATATACTCTCAACAGTTATTAAAATTTTTTACACTAATAAATTTAAAATTTAAAATTAGCCATCCAACTATTGCAAAAGCAACTCAAATAGATAGAAATATTTTAATAAAATTAGCAGAAATAGAAAAAGAGTTATATAAAAAGCGTTTTACTAGAAGGGTAATAGTAAAAGATTATACATCTATAAAAAAGCCTAATTTAACTGCTTATAGGTTCTATTATTATCAATTAATAGATGCTGTACATGTATATGTAGAGACCCTATACAGTGGTTCTGCAAAGATAGATTTTAATATATATTTTGAAACCCATTATGATAGTAAAAAAGTAACTATTAGTACAAATAAAGAGCTCTTTATATTAAACTCAACACCAGAAGATAGCATACTTTTTAAAAAAGATAATTTAACTTTAGAAGAGTTATATAATAGCCATTTACAAGATAGAATTATTAAAGATGAAACAATTTTCAAGAAGAGATTAAGCGAAACAGAGTTGAGAGAACAAGCAGTAGATAGAGAGCATAAAGAGTTAAATCAATTAGCGAAAAAATCTTATATAAAATATACAAATTATGGCTTTAAATTAAATCCAACCTTTAAACTTTTTAGTAATGCAGAAGAGTGTAGCAACATAATTGGATTAAATAAAAACAGTAGAAACTCTTTAGTAGTAATTACAACTATTTTTATAGCTATTGCCATAACTCTATTTATATTTTTCACAAATATTGAAAAGTATAAAGTTCTTAATACTACCGAACTTAGCAATACAAAAAGTGAATTAGAAAAATTTAAAAAGAGAGTTAAAAGCTATAAAGGCTTAAGCAAGACTCTACCAAATCAAACAAAATATACTCTTGTAGACTCTATGAAAGATTTAGATGCCTATTTACAAAAATCTAAAATAAAAAGATTTATTGGCAAACCTTTAAATGGAAACATAGAGCAATTATCTCTGCCATGTAAAATACCAAACGATTTAGAAGCTATATACAGATGGCATAACGGCATCGAACTTATTCTACCAAATAGAGACCTCTTTAGATATAAAGATTTACAACAAAGTTACAAAAATTTTAAAAATACATTAACCAAAGATAAGCATAATAATTTAGTAATAGCAGTCGCTAGTAAATATGCATATCGAGGATTAGCATACGACTGCAATAATAGTGGAATTTATGAGTATGCACTTGGAAGTAAAGAAGTAGCACAAAAAGAGTTTTATAATATTAAACACTTTTTAAAAATAACTTCGCAAGCGTATAAACAAAAGGCATTTTACGACGATTTTGATAATATAAAAATTGACTTAAAAAAGTTTTTTAAAATATATAGAAAATACCTATCTAGTAAAGATAAAGAGAGATACAGAAAGTTAATTAACTATTTAAGAAAAAAATCAAATGCCTATACACATTCAAGCAAAGAGTTAAAATTACAACTACTACAAGAAATTGCTAACACTTATGATTCTAATCTTACAAAAGAGGCTGAACTATATTTAAAAGATAGCGATAGCGATATAGTCTCTAAAGCTATATATGCATTAGGAGATATTGGTGATAAAAATGCTTTGCCTTCACTTATTAATTTTTTAAAGAGTAAAAAACAGAAATATAGAGATTTCGCACTTTTAGCGATTGCTAAAATAGTCGATTCTAAAGATGCAAGTTTACTTGAGTATATATACCCTATGTTAAATGATAAATCTACACTTGTTAGACTTAGTGCATACAAAGTTATAGAGAAAATAGCTAGCAAAAACTCTTTGCTTATATTAAGAGAACATTTTAGCAAAGAGAAACCTGCTATTAAACTTGCAATTATAAAAATATTTGGGAAAATTGGTGCTGCTAAAGAGTTTAAACTCTTACAGACATATCTAAAGGAAGTAAAGCAGATGGATTTTTCTGCTAAAGTTAAAGAGTTAGCAAGAGGTGACAATCCACATCCTAAAATATTACAATATCAAATCCTACGCTCTATGGCACAAATATCTAGTAGAGAAGCTAAAAAAGAATAAAATATTACTTAATTTTAAAAAACTTTCGGTACAATACATTCACACTTTTTATACATACCTTCTACATATTAAAAGTGCTTTCACACATATTTCAACATTGCCATTTTTTGGTATATTTAATACATCCCAACAGAAGAGAGTCCTATGGAGCAAGTTCTAGTAATACTTTTAGCAATTTTTATAGCATCTATACTAAATATTTTATTAAAAAAATTGGATTTACCTACAGCTATTGGATATATTTTCACAGGTATTATTATTGCTCAACTCTTTGGTGGGGGTAGTGAAAATTCCGAGAGCTTAGAGCATATCTCAGAGCTTGGTATTGTATTTTTAATGTTTACTATTGGATTAGAGTTTAGCTTTAGTGAGCTTAAGGCAATGCGTAAGCAAGTCTTTATATATGGCACTTTGCAAGTCTTTTTAAGTGGTGTTGCTTTTGCTCTTTTGGCAATTTTAATATTTAACCTTAACCATAAAAGTGCAGTTATTATCGGTTTTGCTTTGGCTCTCTCTTCAACCGCTATTGTCTTAAAAATGTTAAATGAGAATGGAGATATTCACGCAAGCTATGGGCGTAAAACTTTGGGAATTTTACTCTTTCAAGATATAGCTGTAATTCCAATTCTAATAATGATAGAGATTTTTACAAAAGATGTAGATGTAACAACTATATTAATAACCACACTCATCCATATGGTGCTATTTTTCACCCTACTCTTTTTAATAGGAAAATATGTACTAGATGCCTACCTAGAGTACGCTATAAAGAGCCAAAACCAAGAGATTTTTCTACTGGTAATATTCTTTACAGTATTGGGTGCAGCAGAGGTTGCTCATCTATTCGGCTTCTCTTACTCACTAGGTGCATTCTTTGCAGGTATGCTACTTGCAGAGAGTCACTACAAATACCAAATAGAAGCCGATTTAGCACCATTTAGAGACTTGCTTTTAGGGGTATTCTTTTTTGCAGTTGGTAGCCGAATCGAGCTTAGTGTAATTGCCCAAAATATTCTTATAATTTTAAGCTTAGTAGTTGGTATAATGGTTGTAAAAGCTATTGTAATATTTTTAACTTTAATTTTTGAACAAAAGAGAACAGCTTTTAAAACAGCTCTTGCACTATCACAAATTGGTGAATTTGCACTAGCTATTTTTGTTTTAGCTCAGAATAATAATTTTATTAACTCTACAACTTCACAAATTTTAGCTACTGTTGTAATTTTATCGATGATTTTAACACCATTTATTATTAAAAATTTAACTAAAATAGCCGACAAAGTATTTAAAGAGCCAGTTTTAGAGCACAAAATATCATCAGTTGGCTTTAAAAATCATATCGTAGTTTGCGGATATGGACCATTAGGTAAAGAGGTTTGTAACACTATTAAAAAGCAGTCATTAGATTATGTTTTAATAGAGCACGATTTAACTCTATACAACCAAGCAATCGAAGATAACCAACCTGCATTTTTTGGAAATGCAGCACAGATGGGTGTGCTAGAAGCAATCAATATTAAAAATGCTGCAGCTGTTATAATTACATTCCACAATTTAGAAAAAATTCGTCTTATAGGACAAGCTGTATTAGATGTTGCACCAAAAGCCCACATAGTGGCAAGAGTTCGAGGCAAAGAGGAGAAAGATGCCTTAAAAGAGATAAGTATAGACAGCGTAGTATCAACCGTTGGCACACTATCCAAAGAGATGACAAAAGAGCTTCTACACTGTAGCATCTACAACCCACTTGAAGCTTGAAGCTAAGCTTAGAGCTTAGTGCAAAGAGCATAGAGCTAAATTCAATTGTGCGACATGGTCGCACCTACCCACCCTTCATTGCCATTAAGTTAAGGAATTTACTTCTATAAATTGTTATTAAATTTAAAGCTCACCATCTCAGTCATCGTATAATACAAAACCCCAAAGAAATAAAAAGTTTGACAATGTAAAAAACATGTTAAACTAAGGGGTGCTAAAGTAGAAAGAGGAAGATAAAAGAGGTC
>JALVTE010000120.1 GCA_027024155.1 Campylobacteraceae bacterium | reverse complement strand
TAAGAGAGTTTAAGACAGAACATTCTGAGCGGATGCGAAGAATCTAACTTAAAAAGCCGAGATAAACTATTAGCTTTACAGCCGTTTAAACTAGATTCTTCGCATCCGCTCAGAATGACTGCGATGGCAACTTTAAAGCATAAAGCTAAAAGCCTACCATTGCTGTCATTCCCTTGAAAAGGGAATCCACGGTTCATATTGTCATTGTCCAAAATATACTTTTTTAACTTTTGGGTAGTTAAAATTGTGAACTCCCACTTTTGTTGGAGTGACGTAGTGGCTGGCTTTCGGCTTCGAGCTAATACTTTAGCCCCTGCGAGTGCAGAGGCAAAACTTATGGTTACTTAATACCTTTCTCTTCCCAATATTTTCTAATTTCATCTTTTGTAGATGCTGGTAGTGGCACATAACCTAAATCAGCAGCAGCTTTATCGCCATTTTTATATGCCCAGTCAAAGAATTTAGTAACATTTTTATTCATATCAGCTTTTTCAGCAGGTAAAAGAATAAATGTAGCAGCAACTATTGGATAACTTGTTTCACCATCTGGGTCACCAATTACAGCATAAAAATCGCTATCTTTACTCCATTTTGCATATTTAGCAGC
The DNA here is from genome assembly GCA_027024155.1 of Campylobacteraceae bacterium. Taxonomy (GTDB): domain Bacteria; phylum Campylobacterota; class Campylobacteria; order Campylobacterales; family Sulfurovaceae; genus JAADEQ01. The sequence goes on along the minus strand of JALVTE010000120.1, from coordinate 62,563 downwards.
ATCTTGGAATGCAGGTACAGTAGCTTTAATAAATTTACCCGCCTTGTTTTGAACTTGTGCCGCAGGTAAATTCTCTTTTAATTTATAAGAGTATTCAATGTAACCGATAGAGTTTTTAATTTGTTTAATATTAGCAGTAACACCAGAGTTTGATTTACCAGCTACTACTTTAGGAGCTGCCCAATTTGGCTTTTTGCTAACTTTAAAGCTACTATCTATCTTATTTAAAAAGTATGTAAAGTTAAAAGTTGTACCAGATTTATCTGCTCTTACGCATACAGTAATAGGAGCGTGTGGAAGTTTTAAACCTTTGTTATCCTTTGCAATAACAGCATCATCCCAATTTGTAGCTTTGCCATCAAAAATTGCTGCAATAGCTTCACGAGAAAGTTTTAACTCTCCATCTTTTACACCATCGATATTGTAAGCAAGTACGATTGAGCCAACAACTGCTGGGAACATATAAAGCTTATGCTTTTTTAAACTTTTTGGCTTAAGTGGCTTATCACTACCTGCAAAATCTACAATTCTTTTCTCTATAGATTTAATACCATCACCACTACCAGTAGGAGTATAATCTACCTGAACACCAGTTGCTTTATTGTAAGCACTTGTCCAAGCTTTATAAACAGGAGCAGGAAACGAAGCACCTCTACCTTTTATAACATCTGCATTAACAACAGTAGAAGCAAGAGCTAAAACAGCTACACTAGATACAATTTTCTTTAACATTTTAATTCCTTTAGTTTTTAATAATGCAATAGTAAACTAATTTGGTAACACAACGGTAACAAAAATCAAGGCAAAAAAGATATAATTCTTTTATACAAACAAAGGAGAGAGTAATGGGTAACATTTTCAAAGTTATTCTAGGTTCACTATTTGCAATAGCTGTGGCATACTATGCTAATACATTAATGGGTAACAACCCTAATGGCACATTTTTAGTAATAGCAGCACTATTTGGTGCTTATATGGCAATGAACATCGGAGCAAACGATGTAGCTAACAACGTAGGCCCTGCTGTTGGAGCTGGGGCTTTAACAATCGGAGGAGCAGTTGTAATTGCCTCTATATTTGAAGCTAGTGGCTCTTTAATTGCGGGTGCAGATGTTGTTGGCACTATTAAAAAAGGTATTATCGCACCAACTGCATTTGGTGGCGACCCTATGATATTTGTATATGCAATGAGTGCGGCACTTTTAGCAGCGGCACTTTGGCTAAATCTTGCAACTTGGCTTAAAGCACCAGTTTCTACTACTCACTCTATAGTTGGTGGTGTACTAGGTGCCGGTGTTGCGGCTGGTGGTATGGCTGTTATTGCTTGGGGTACAATGGGGAAAATTGTTGCTTCTTGGATTATCTCTCCACTTCTTGGTGGTATGATTGCCGCAGCATTTCTTTATATTATTAAAACTACAATTATTGGAAAAGACGATAAAATCTCTGCGGCTAAAAAGGTTGTTCCTATCTTGGTAGCTATAATGTCAGCTGCATTTATTACTTATATTACGCTAAAAGGCTTAAAGCATGTTTGGAAAGATATTACAGATATTTTAAGCTTCTTACCACACACTAAAAAGCCAACTATTGGTATAGGTTTAATATTTGGTTTAATTGGCGGTATTGTTACTTTCTTAATAGTTAAACCAAGAGTTGCTAGCAAGGTTGCTAACTTAACAGATAGTAGAAAAGATTTAAATACACTATTTACAATTCCACTAATCTTTGCAGCTGCACTTTTAAGTTTTGCCCACGGCGCAAACGATGTTGCAAATGCAGTAGGTCCTTTGGCTGCTGTAAACGATGCATTAACTCATTTAGAAGTAGCAAAAAAAGCAGCAATTCCTTTCTGGGTTATGGCAGTTGGTGGATTAGGTATTGCAGTTGGTCTTTCACTATTTGGACCAAGACTTATTAAAACAGTAGGTAGCGAAATTACAGAGCTAGACCAAATGAGAGCCTTCTCTGTAATGATGGCAGCTGCAATTACAGTTGTTATCGCTTCTCAACTAGGATTACCTGTATCTTCTACACATATCGCAGTAGGTGCAGTATTTGGTGTTGGTTTCTTGCGAGAGTGGCTAGATAGTAAAAATATGAAAGAGAAACAGCAAAGCCTATATGTAGAGGTAGAAAAATTAAAAGAGATAAAAACAGCACTTAAAAACTGCACAAACGAAGACCCAGCTAAAAAATTAGACTTGATAGACAGAGAGAAAGCTCAGAAAAAAGTGGTTAAAAAGATTAAAAAAGCACTTAGAGAAAACTATGTAAAAAGAGGAATGGTTAAAAAAATCATTGCAGCATGGGTCATAACAGTACCAGCCGCAGCTGCAGTATCTGCAATTATCTTCTTTGTATTAAAAGGTTTAGCTGCGTAATAATATATTCAAGCTTAGCTTGAATATGCACCCAATACAATACATAAAGTTACACTTATGTTATTAATATAATATTTTTATACTAAAAAGTAAAATATACTATGAAATTGTATTAAAATTAGGAAATATCTAACATATTGGGAATCGAAAATGGAATCTAATGTATTTGCTCTTTGGCTACCATTAAATAAAGATTTTTTTGGTTTTGATAATTATTGGGATGCACCCTTAAACATATTTAGTGAAATAAACAAGACACACTATATTGAACATCCTATTTTGCTAAGAAGCAAAGAGATTATTGAAAAAATATCTTTTGAAGATTATCCTTTTGAGTATAAAATTAATAGTAATGAACAGTATAATGATACTACAGTAAGGAATGTTTCATTTCAAATTAATAATAAGAAATTTAGTAATACAGTAACAAACAGTAAACATGAAAAAATAGGAACTTTTACTATCTTCTCTCATGGGTTATACCTATGGCAATTTGAAGATAAAACTTCCGAAAATAATTTTTTAAAACATATTGAGATACTATTTGATACTGTTTATTTAGACAAAAGAAAAAATGATACAAAAAATGAAATAAACAAAGTTTTTTTTAAAGGATACAAGGGCATTTTAAATTACTTTCAATTAGAGCTATTATTGGATGTTTTATATAATATTTATATTGCACCATCAGTTTTTTTTAAAATTCATCAACCGACTTCTAATGCTTATAAAAATATAAACAAAAAATTTACTTTATACAATATTCTTTATTCAATCATTTTAGTTAAAATTAATAAAAAAAATCTACAACCCTTATCCAAAAGAGATAAATATCGTATAAGAAATAAAAAAAGTTATTTATCTGCTAGTATAGAACATTTTATTAGAGTAGCTAATACTTTTTCATTAGAACATTATAGGAGAGGATTAGACTACTGTTTAAAAAATTTAACTGAAATAGGGATTATTAGAACAGATATTTTTGAAGATGGTATTAATTATAACTTTCCATCAATTATAAATAAATCGTCAATGATGAGATTAGAATCATATCATGGAATGATGTATGAAAAATTACCAAATCTAAAATACTTAAATAGCTTATTTGTTGGATTGCAAAAAGTTTATCTGCCTAAGAAGCATAAGACACTAACCCAAGCAATAGAACAATATAATCGAAGGATAGAAACAATATCTAACTTTTTCTATAGTATCGAAAAATTAATAGAAGAAGAAAATACCAAAAATATACACTATGAAATAGCTGAACTGCGTAAAAATAATGAAATAAGTAATCAGTTAGCTGTAGAAAATAGTGAAATGCAAAAAGAAGAGATGCTCGAAGTATTAAAAAGAAAAGATGAGCAATACACACAAAAAATGTTTGAAGCTATTCAAAAAAATAGTGATAAAATAGAGACTATGCTTAAACAAACATTAGAAGATAATAGTGCATCACTAAATAAAGGTGTATATTTATTAACTATTGTTACTGTTGAGATAGCTTTATTAACACCAATAGTTACAGATAAAAATATTAATTCATTTTCACAGATGTGGGATAAATTATCTGAGTTAGAACCTTATTCAAAATATTTATTAATATTTTTCTTATTACTTGGTTTATATATGATATTTTCAAAACCAATAAATAGTATTTTATCTAAGATACTTCCAAAATCAATTAAAGACTTTACAAAAGATATTTATTCTAAAGTTAGCAAGTCAAATAATAAACAAAGCAATAATGAAGAAATAGACTATAATAACAAAGAAGAAAGAACAAATAATAGTAAAAATCATGAAAAATCTTTATATGTATTTGATAACAGTAATATAGATATTGACCATAAAATTGAAGGTATTTATACAAAGTTAATTGAATTTTTCCATTCAGAAGATTCAATAATATCAATTTTCAATATGCCATCTTTATTAAATATGGAAGAAAAAATAAAATGTATAAAATATAATACAATAAGAGAACGATATAGGTCTTATAAACTGTACAAATTTACTTTTGTCAGTGATTATGATATAGATAAAAAAATTAAATACACTATTGATATAGATATTCAATATGACACTATAGGTGATAATGACACAAAAATAAATAATATAAGAATTGCTATAATTGATGAAGATAGACTAAATGAAAATGAGTTAAAAAAAGTTTATAATAATATGAAAGAGATAAAAAATGAATTAAGTACTACTATATTTAATAAGTTTAAAAATGATGAAGCAGAGTCTAACAAAAGTTAGACTACTTACTGTTAATATACAATAAATTAAACTTTCTTAGCGAACTTCAGCAAGCCATAAATAATATCTTTAGGGCTTGGTGGGCAGTTTATAATATAATGAGTTACCTCTATACTATTGCCTTTAATGGCATAAGTTTTTTCAAATACTCCTAAATCTTTTACGCAATCGCCTATGGCTATTACCCATTTTGGTGATGGTATTTGATTGTAGCAATCTATGGCGTGGTGGTACATATTAAAGGTCATTACACCACTTAGAAACATAACATCAGCATGTCTTGGGCTGGCTACAAAATGGATTCCTAACTCTTCTAAATTGTAGTATGGATTCGAGAGTGCGTTGCATTCTGCTTCACAAGCGTTGCAACTGCCGCTATCTACCATTCTTATAGCTAAACTTCCGCCAAACTTTTTTTTGACTAGCTTTTTTAACTCTTTTTTAATTGCTTCTAACTCTTCATCTTGCTCTAATGTTGTTGCAAATCTCTTTTTCCAATATCTATACATGTTCTAACCTTATATTTTCTATTTTGACTAGCAAGAAGTCGTTGTAGATTGAATAAAATAGCTGTAGGACTGCTTTTTGCAATTCAAAGCTATTTTATTTAATATACGGCGACTTCTTGCTTGCCATTTTGGTGGACTATAAAACTGTCATCTTTAGTAATTTAAAAACTCGACTTACCTATGGGTAGGACTTCGATTTTAAATCACTAAATCTAATAGCTTTATAGTCCATCAAAATCGAGAATACAAGGTTAGAACATGTATTCTCATAAGTCGCTCCCTGCATAGCTTAAATCGAAACTTTTGTTTATGAGTGGGAAGTCTGCGATAATATCTTTATAAATTGTCGTATGAAATGCTTGCCAATTTATGAACGATGGGTCACGTACAAAAAATCTATCTACCAATCCATTTTCTATTTTTAAATACATAAACAACTCGCCTATACTGCTCTCTGTAAATGCACTATATTCGCCATCTTTAAAATTTCCAAATTCCAAGCCCTCGTTATCATAAGTTTCAAAGTTTTTTATCATCTCTATAGAGTTAAATATTTCATTAAATCGTAATTTAAACCTATCGCTCACTTCGCCTTTTTTTCCTAACTGCATTTGGTAGCCAAAGTTTTTGTAAAAGTCATTATCTCTTGCATCTACTTTTACACCACTTGCTCTTGCACCAACACCTACAACACCATATTTAATAGCTTTTTCAACACTTAATTTACCTGTTGTATCGAATCTATCCCAAACAGATGGTATGTCGTATATCCAATCTCTAAAAAACTCTAACTCTTTTTCTAAGTAGTTTAAAAACTCTATTAAAGAGCCAAAGTCTATAGTTATCTCCTCTTTTATAGCTCCAAAACCAAAACGGTGTCCTGTAATTTTGGCAAAAACTCTTCGTGCCTCTTCGCTCAGTTTACTGCCAAGTGCCAAAGCTGGGGCAAAGCCTACATCGTTAGCTATAAAGCCAATATCTGTTAAGTGGTGAATTATTCGCTCTACTTCTAATAAAGTAGAATATTTTTGCTTTAGTGATTTAGGAATCTCTGTGTTACTCGCTTGTGCTAATATCTCAACATAAGCTATTTGGTATGCCACACTCTCATTTCCGCTAATTCTCTCTACTATTTTTTTAATATTCATTGGCTCTTTGCCTTCGCACATCTTCTCGATTGCCCTATATTTATAAAAATGGCGTATCTCTAAATGCAAAATCTCTTCGCCAGCTTGCGAAAATTGGAAATGCCCCGGTTCGATAATACCTGCATGTATCGGACCAACTGCTACTTGGAAAACCCCATCGCCACCTATCGCTTCGTAGTCATAGGGTTTATACTCTGTAAAGTTTATCTCTGTCGCATTAAAATCTTTTCTTAGTGGATAAATATCACTTGGAAAATGCTCATGTTTTATTAGCGGACGTGTGTCGAAAGAGTCGATAAACTCTACCCCAAATTCATCATTTATTTTTCGCTCCATCCATATAGCTGATGGATATTTTTTAGTTAGAGTTTCTATTTTTAAGCTCTCAAAACTTAGCAGACTCTTTTGCACCTCTTTATCGTAAACATCTACTATCTCTATACCATTTTGCAACTCTTGGGCAAATCTAGCTATTAGTCTCATTTGATTATCCCTTCTATGTAGTCAAATACTTGTGGTAAAATGAGTGCTAAAAGCGAAATTGTAAATAGTAGCAACATTGCAATTTCACTCTTATATACTTTTTTAGGTTCATCTTTACCATCATAAAGAGCCTCTTGATATATCGTAATAAATTTGTAAAAAATAATGGATAGCAATATCATAATTATAAATATTGCAAAAATCATTACTAAAAAGTAGTCTGAATCTTGTGCAACATCTAACATTGCTTTAAAACCAAATATTTCACTAAAAAACATTGGACTTGGCGGTATAGATATAATACCTAAAAGCAATAGGCTAATTAAAAGTGGTACTAATTTGTTTTTGTACCCTTTGAGTGCACCCTTAAAACTGTATCGTCTCTTTTGCTCCAACATACTCGAACTTAAAAATAGTGCCGGCTTTAAAAATGCGTGTGCAGCTAAGTGTAAAAGTGCTGCAAAGTAGCCACCACTTACCCAAAATATAGTAATTAAAACCATATGTTCAATTCCAGAGAGGGCAAAAGTTGTTACAAAATCTTTAGTTCTATATATTAAAAAGCTTACCATAAATAGTGTAAAGATTGCATAAATATAACTAAAGGTAACTAAGTGCGAAGCATTTACTAGCATCTCTATTTTACTTAATCTAAAGAAGCCTAACATTATTGCACTCTCTAAAATTCCGCTAAAGAGTGCAGCTACTGGGTAGATACTTGCTCGCTCAATATCTGCTAACCATAGGTTCATAGGGAAAAAGCCCATCTTTATAAAAAAACCTGTTACAGATATAGTAAAACCGATTTCAAAAAGGAAACTATTTATTTTATCGGCACTGTTTGCCAAAGCATAAAAATTCATAGCATTTTCACCCAACACACCTTTGGCAGAGGCATACATAAGTATAATACCAAAGAGTACAAGCGAAATTGCGATTGCTCCAACTGTTAAATATTTCCACGCCTCTTTGTGTGCTGTGAGTGAATCTTTTACCTTTATCATATAAACTGTCGAGAGTGTTGCGAACTCTAAACCTATCCAAAATATCCCCATATTGTTTGCCAAAATAGAGATAATAAGCCCAAACCAAAATATTCCAAAGAAGCGGTAAAATCTTTTTATAGCCTCTTCATTTAAGTTTAATCTATCGGGTAGAGAAATCATACTTAAACTAACCCCGACACCCACAATAGAAGAGATTAAAAGTACAAAAGAGTTTAATTTATCTACTAAAAAATACTCATTTACAAATGGGTGCAAAAATATATAGATAGCCGGCACAATTATCAAAGATGAAACACCAGCCATAAGAGTTCTATTTATTTTAAAGAAGCTAAGTATAACAAGTAAAATTGATGGTATAAAAATAATAAGCATTAAAAATCTCCTTGGTGCTTAAAGAGAATATTTACAATAACAATAAGCATTAATAAATCGACAAAAATACCAAGTTCTACAAGCATTGGCATACCCTTGGTAGCACTAATTGCAAGTAGAAACAGAGCATTCTCTATAGATAAAAAGCCAACAATTTTTGGTGCTATATTTTTATGCTCAATAATTAAAAGCATCGCCAAAAAGAGACTACTAATAGAGAGTGCAACATAGTTTGCATTATATGCCATATTATGTATGATTGGATTGACTAAATAGTATGTAAAAACCAAAATAACAGGTACAATAATTGTTGAATAGTGCACTTTTAAATTTGGATTTATATTTCTTGGTATCTTGAATTTAGTTGCAATATATTTTAAAACATATGGAATAAGCATAAATTTAATAATTATAGTAATAGTACCACTAATAATCATAGCATTGTCGCCAATTTGTGCGCCCATATATATAGCAATAAGCCCCAAAAAGAGAGAATTTAATGCATACCAACCAAGAAGCCTATAAAGCCTTGTGGTAAAAAGTTCCGTAATAAGTGTAGCTATATAAAAACCAATTAAAACATCTATCATGCTACACCTCCTAAAATGTAGAAAGTTATCAAACTCAAAAAGCCAAAAATAATAGATATACCCAACAGATTTGGTACTTTAAAGAGTCGAAGTTTTGCAGTATTTACCTCAAGTAATGCTATAACTACCGATACAATAAGTAGCTTTGCTATAAATACTAAAAAAGCTAAAGCAAACGGTAACTCCGTACCAAAAGGAATAAACAGCGTTACAAACAGAGTTGCAAATATTGCATATTTAATACCACTTGCCAACTCTACAAGTGCCAAATCTGCTCCACTTACATCGAGTATCATCGCTTCGTGCACCATTGTAAGTTCTAAGTGAGTCTCTGGGTTATCTACAGGAATTCTCCCATTCTCTGCAACTAACAAAATAAAAAAGCTAATTGCTGCCAATACAAAACTTGCTGCATGGGTAGCCGGAAAAGAGCTTGCCAAATTAAGAGCTGCTTTAGAGATACCAATCGAATTTGCCATAAGCGAAACACTAAATATTGTTAAAATCATTGCAGGCTCAACAAGTGCCGATATAAATGCTTCTCTACTACTGCCAAGTCCTCCAAATGCACTGGCACTATCTAATCCTAAGAGCATTAAGAAAAAGGTCGAAAGGCTAATAAGCCCAGTTATCGTAAATGCATCCATAAACGATACATAAAAACTGCCACTAAATATTGGCGGAAGTAAAAAAACAACCAAAATTAACGGCGAAATTATTAAAATTGGTGCAATTTTAGAGACTGCACTACTCTCTTTAGAGTAGATAACCTCTTTATAAAGCAATTTATAAAAATCAAAATATGGCTGGAATGGAGACATTGGTCTTTTATAAAGCATAAACATTTTTATACTTTTAATTACGCCAACTAAAAATGGAGCTATTAAAAATATGCTCAAAACTTGAATTATATAGTAAATCATTTTCGCTCTCCAAATAAAATTATGCTAACAAATATAGATACAACTACACCCTCTAAAAGAATACTACCCCAGCCAACTTCGTGATAAAATACACGCATACTAAATAAAATAAATATTAACAAGTTAAAAATAAGTGCCGAGTACCTCTCTTTTTCAAAGTGCGATGCTCGATAGACTATATAAGTTATATAATTAATAGCTTTTTTTACACTGTCATATAAGCTACGCTCGAAAAGTGGTTTTACATGTACTTCGTATAGGCTCGATTTAAATTTAGTTTTGTGTCCATAGAGTATCTCTTTATGTTCATGTACATCTGGTTTATAAAGCCAGGTAAAAAAGCGTCTTATTGGTCCGGCAAAACCTGTTGTAGAGTATTGCAGTTTTGCATTTGTGTCATAACCGCAAGCCCAAGTGTGATACTCTCTTACTTTTGGATTCATTATTTTATAAGCAAGCCAAACCATTAATGTAATACCAACTAATGCAACCGTTAAGAAAAGTGGAGATACCGCACCAAAGTTATTAGCAACAGAGTGCATTACAAAGTAATTTGGAAACATTTTATCGTAAATATTACTTATTGGCATAGATGCATTTATTGCCTTTATAATAGATGGCATAAAGAGCATTAAGCCAACTACAACCGCACCCATAAACATTTGCCCTAAAAGCATAAGTATATTTACCTCTTTTGCATGCTTTGCATTTTCACTTCGTGCAAGACCTAAAAATGTAATACCAAACGCCTTAACAAAACAGGCAATCGCTAAGCCTCCAGTTAAAGCTAAAGCAAAAATAGTAAAGCCAAAAGATAGTTTAAGCGAAATATCCGAAATTCCAGCTGTACTCAACATACTTTGAAAAATCATCCACTCGCTCAAAAAGCCATTTGTAGGTGGCAAAGCTGTAATAGATATAGCTGCCAACAAAAACAAAAAAGCAGTAATAGGCATTAGCTTAATTAAACCGCCATACTTTTCCATATTTTTTGTATGAGTTTGATGCAGCACACTTCCTGCTGTCATAAACAGAAGTGACTTAAAGCTCATATGGTTAAAGGAGTGATAAACCCCAGCAATAAAGCTAAATGCACTTAAAGTATCTAACTTTAAAGTATGAAATATCATACCTAAACCAATCGCAATTAAAATAATACCAATATTCTCTACCGAATGGTTTGCCAAAAGGGCTTTAATATCATGCTCGCTAAGTGCATAGAGTACACCAACCAAACTTGTAATTGCACCCAAGAAGAGCACAATAATACCCCACTCTAACTGCCAAGCTGGCAGAATAAACATAAAACGCAAAAAGGCATAAATTGCGACTTTTAACATAACCCCACTCATAAGTGCCGATACAGGGCTAGGAGCAGCAGGGTGTGCATAAGGCAACCAAACATGCAATGGCACAACACCCGCTTTGCTTAAAAATCCAATAGCGATTAAAAAGAATAGAAGTGTTGGATACTTAAAGCTCTGGGCATAAAGTTTTAATACACTAAAGTTAGCAGATAAATCGTTTGGCGAAAGTATCAAAAAGAATAATAATACAAACACAAAACCCAAATGAGTCATTAAAAAATAAAATCTTCCAGCTTCTCTACTCTCTTTCGTATTTTCTGTCAGTATAAGTTGCCAAGAAGTAAGACTCATCAACTCCCAAAAAAAGAGAAATACTAATATCTCTTTTGCCAATACAACACCAACCATCGAAATAATAAAAGCAAAATAGTTCACTAAAAAGTAAGTCTTTCTTTTTATATGAGGTAAATAACCAAAAGTATAAAATATATTAGGAAAAACACCTAAAAATATAAGCAATAAAAAAACAAAAGAAAACGAATCGAAACCTAACATTAATAAATCCTAGTATGAGTTTAGGGTATCTTCAAGCACAAATACCCACTTAGAATCTTTAAAAATTTTGAAGAACAAACTACTCTTACAAATTTAGAAAAAATATACTGAATTATAATACTTTTTTTATAAATTCATACAAATAATTTCACATAGAAATAAAGAAATTTATGTTATTTTATTTTAAGAAAATATTAAGGATAGCTTTAGGTAACTGTCTAAAAGTTGAAAAAGTGATTTTCGGCAATTTAAACCGTAGGTTCCCTTTTCTGTTGGGAATGACGGAGATGGTAAATATTTAAGCTAATACAATAAGTTAATTCAATTATATGGTTATATAACTCTTATCTTAATAGTATTGTAAAGCACCTCTAATATAAAACTTCTACATCTTCACTATCTTGTATATGGTTATTGCTACTATTATCTGTATCATCATAATTTATCTCATTACTATTATTAACATCTTTAGAACTGTTATTATCATTTATATTTTCATTAGGTAAATTAGATGCATTTTCATACATATCTTCATTTGGGTCTGTTTTAGGTAATGGTGAAGTTTTAGTATATAGTTCTGTTTTATTACCAATTTTACCAACAAATACACCAGCTGGGATAGTAAATTTTCTTTTTAATTTAGGATTTAGTTTTAAAAGCTTTTTATAAAAATCGGCAAATACAGGTGCAGCAACTCTACCACCAGTTGCACCTTTGTATATAGTTTTATATCTATCTCTTCCATACCATATAATAGTAGTAACAGTAGGAGAATAACCACAAAACCAAGCATCTATATAGTTATTTGTTGTACCTGTTTTTCCTGCTAACTCTAAACCTTCTACTTTTGCATTTCTACCAGTTCCGCGTTTTATAACATCTTCTAAAATGCTTGTCATTAAATATGCTTGTTCTGGTTTTGTAAAATTCGCTATCTCTTTTGGTTTTGTCTCATAAATTACACTGTTATATTTAGATACAACTTTACTAACAAGTCGTGGCTCTATCATATGCCCTTTGTTGGAAAATACAGTATAAATTTGTGCCATTTTAAGAGGGCTTAAAGCCAAGTTCCCCAAAGATATAGACAAATCGTTGGGGATATTTTTTACACCAAGAAGAGCAAGACGACTACGAATTTTCTGTAAGCCTAAGTCATAAACTAAGTTTACTGTTGCTAAATTTCTCGACTCTACAAGAGCTTCTCTAAGTGGAATAAAACCTTTAAAGTTTCTTTCATAATTTTGTGGGGTCCAAGTAACTACTTTACCATCTTTTTTATATCTAAATGTTCTAGCCAAATCGGTAAGTTTTGTTGCTGGATTGTAACCATAATCTAATGCAGTTTGGTAAACAAATGGTTTAAAAGCAGAACCTGGTTGTCGTTTAGTCATTGTTGCTCTATTAAAACTACTTTTTTTATAATCAACTCCTCCAATAAGGGCTAAAATATCACCTGTACTATTTTGTACTACTACCATAGCACCATTTACATCGCTTTTATTTATATCTTCATGAGTCTTATCTATTACAGCTTGACGACCTTTTCTTACTGCTTCTCTTGCAATTTTTTGCTTATCTAAATCTATAGTTGTATATATTTTATAACCTGCTGTTTTTAAATCTGAAAATTTCTTGCTTAATCTTCTTACAACTTCATCTACAATATATGGTGCTACATTTTGCGTTAGAGTTGTTTTATAAACCTTCGGACGCTCTTTTTTTGCCTCTTCATACTCTGTTTTTGTAATCCAGCCTAAATTTCTAAGTCTTCTAAGTATTAAGTTTGCTCTTTTAATTGTTCTCTCGTAATGTCTTAGAGGATTATAGTAAGATGGCGCATTAGGAATACCAACTAACATTACCGACTCTTTAAGAGTTAATTCGCTTAAATCTTTTCTAAAATAGCCTTCGGCAGCAGTCTTAACACCTAAATAATTATTTCCATAAGCAATTTCATTTAAATATCGCTCTAAAATCTGCTCTTTACTTAGCTTTTTCTCTAATTTTAGGGCGAGTATCATCTCTTTTAATTTTCTTGACAGCTTCTTTTTTCTACTTAAAAACATATTTTTTATAAGCTGTTGAGTAATTGTACTGCCACCCTCTACAAATTTGCGAGCTTTAATATCTTTTAGTACAGCTCTTGCTATTGCATCTGGATTTATACCATTATGTTCAAAAAATTTAGTATCTTCCATAGCAATTAAACCCTCAACAACATAAACAGGGATTTCATTATATGTTGCATACAGACGATGGCGTTTTTTAAAAATATAAGCAATTCTTTTGCCGTTTCTATCTAAAATTTCGGTAGAGGTATCGGGCGTATATTTAACAAGTTTTTCAACATCGGTATCTACAGAGTTATAAGCATAGATAAACATACCAGCAAGAAGTGCAGCTACAAGTAAAGCAGCAATTAAAAGTGATTTAAAAATTTTGTTTATCATACTCTAAACTCTCTATTTGCAAAATTTGACTCTATTAAAAGTTTAGTATAAGCATCTTTAGGAGAATGCATAATATCTTCTACACTTCCAGCTTCTACAACTTTTCCACTCTTTAATACTACCATATAATCACAAAATTTTGATGCTAAATTTATCTCGTGGGTAACAAAAAGCATATAAAAGTTTAACTTCTGCTGTAATCTCTTTAAAATCTCGACAACTTCATCTCTTAATTTCACATCTAAAGCTGTAGTTGGCTCATCTAAAAGCAAAAGTTTTGGCTCGTTTGCTAGTGCTATTGCAAAAATCACTCTCTGTAACTGCCCACCACTTAAATTAGGTGGATACTCATTAAATATTCTCCACTCTAAATCTAACATTTCAAAAAGCTCTTTCGCCTTTGCTTCAGGAGCAAAAAACTGTTTAGATATTTTAGTTAGTGGAGATAGTGCAGTAAAAGGGTTTTGTGGAATAAACGAAACGCTCTTACCACGCTCTAATTTAAATGGTGCATCTATCTCTATACTCTTTTGCAAATTTGATGGTAACATATCTAGTATTGCTTTAAGTGTTAACGACTTTCCACTACCACTCTGCCCTACCAATGCAGTGGCTTTTTTAATTGGTAAATTCTCTATATCTACCAGCATTTTACTATCACTTTTTATGAGTAAAGAGTTAATATTAATCATTAAAAGCCTTTATTAACTCTAAAACATTTTGCAACGCTTTAACCCGCACACTAGCTCTTGGAATTAATCTAAGAATTGGTACCTCTACAGTTGGTTGCCTAATTGCACCAACAAGATAACCTCTATCTAGCAGAGCTTTTTGTACTCTTTTTGTCTCTTGATTGCTAATTTGAGGAATAGGCACAATTTGAGATTGAACATCAAGCCCCAAAAAGTCTCTAACTAAAGCTCTACGGTTAGCCAACTTAGCAGATAACTTAGGTGAATTTTTAAGAATATATTTTAAATTTACTAATGCTAAAGCTGTGTCAATCACCGATGGTGCAGTAGAGTAGATAATTGGTTTTGCTCTATTAACTAAAAACTCTTTTATCTCTAAACTACTTAAAATATATGCCCCATAACTGCCATAAGCTTTGCCAAGTGTTCCCATCTTTATAAAGTTTGGCTCAATTTTTAAATCATAATAGTCAAACACACCTAAAAGTGTTTTTCCAATAGTTCCACTGCTATGAGCTTCATCAACTATCAGTAGTGCATTATATCGAGAAGCTAAATCAAAAATATCTCTTTTAGCAATATCACCACTCATCGAGTAGACACCCTCTATTGCTATAATCTTTCTTTTTGCTCTGCTTTGATTTAACTTTTGCTCTAAATCTTCTGTGCAGTTGTGTTTAAAAATAGTTACATTTTTAACTAATTTACTAGCCATAACTCCGCTAGCATGGTATTCACTATCTATAAAGAGTTCATCTTTTTGCCTAACCAAAGCCTCTATAAGTGAAATATTTGCTAAAAATCCACTACCTACAATTTGTCCTGCTTCAAAACCATTTACTTTAGCAATCTTCTCTTCAAATTTTTTATGTATATCATGATAGCCATTTACCAGCAAGCTAGCCTTTGGAGCAAATGTATCGTATTGGCAAGTTAATTCATAAGCCTTTTTTAGCTTACTCTTCTTGCTAGCAAGCCCCAAATAGTCATTGCTTGCTAAGTCTATAATATTGCTATCAAATCGCTCTATCTCTCTATATCTATTCGCTTTTTTTAGAGCCTTTAATTCATTATCAAAATACATTAAAACTCCAGCCAAGGAATAATTTTTTCAACTGGTAAACCCATAGCAGTACTCTCTAAGCCAACAACCTCTTTTATATACTTTTTACAAAAGCCCTCGACCATACAAGCCCCAGCTTTTCCAGCCCACTCGCCACTATCTAAATATCTATTTAAATCATCCATGTCAAATGTGCTAAATAGGTATTTTGTAGAAGATATATCCAAGAACAAAAAGCCCTCTTTTTTAAGGGCTGTTGCAGTTATTATAGAGATTTCGCTACCACTCTGCTCTATAAGTATCTCTTTTGCCTCAGCTTTACTTTTTGCTTTGCGAAGAATCTTGCCATTTGCTTCTATTACAGTATCGGCAACAAGTAGTGGCATATCTAAATCGTAACTATCCATTGCACTTTTTAGTTTACCTTGAACAACGCTATATACAAACGATTTTGGGCTACTCTCTCTTATGCTCTCTTCATCAAACTCAACACTAGATTGTATATACTCTATGCCAAAGCTATCTAACAATTTAGCCCGAGTCTCCGAAGATGAGCATAATCTTAACATTTTCTACAGCTTACTCTCTAAATACTCTGTTGCAGTTTTAAGTGCGGCATCGATTTTGCTAACATCTTTTCCGCCAGCTTGTGCAAAATCAGCTCTACCACCACCGCCACCGCCAACAACTGGGGCAGTCGTTTTAATCCAATCGCCTGCATTAATATCGCAACCTTTGCTACCAGCTGCTAAAAGAACCTTATCTCCCTTTTTTTGCAGTAGCATAATTGCAACTTTATCATACTTGTTTTTTGCTTCATCAATTAAAGCTTTTATATCACCGGCATCTACACTATCTATAATAACTTTTACGCCATTTATCTCTTTTACTTGCAACTCTTTTTTACTAGAGTTTAATGCATCTTTTAACTCTTTTTGTAACTCTTTAATCTGCTCTTTTAACTTTGCAATAGCTTTTAATGGCTCTTGACTCTTTAGCTCAGCAGAAACATTATCTAAAAGCTCTCTTGTATCATTAATATACTCTAGTGCACTTGCACCACAAATAGCTTCGATTCTTCTTACCCCTGCACTTACGCCACTCTCTTTTGTAATAATAAAAGTGCCAATTTGAGCTGTATTTTTAACATGTGTACCACCGCAAAGCTCAACTGAAGCATCTTGCATAGATACCACACGAACTTTGTCGCCATACTTCTCGCCAAATAGTGCCATAGCCCCACTATTTTTTGCCTCTTCTATATCCATAACTTCAGTAACAACATCTAAAGCTCTCAGCACTTTATCGTTTACCCAACTCTCTACTGCTTTAATTTCATCTCTGCTCATTGCACTTTGGTGTGTAAAGTCAAATCTTAAACGCTTATCATCATTATATGAGCCAGCCTGTGCAATATGTTCACCAAGTACAGCTTTTAGTGCAGCTTGCAACAAGTGTGTAGCCGAGTGGTGCTTAGCAATCTCTGCACGTTTATTACTTACAATAGCCTCTACCTCATCACCAACTTTTAAAGAGCCCTCTACTTCGCTTAAGTTCATATCATTAAACTTTTTAGTATCAAGGACTTTAGCTTTTAGGGTCAGACCCGCAGATGTTTCATCTGACCCTTCGGGTGCAGACAAAACATCAGAGGTCAGACCCAATATACCCTCATCGCCAACTTGTCCACCACTTTCTGCATAAAATGGAGTCTGCTCTAAATATACCCAACCTTTGCCATCTAAGCTATCTACCAACTTAAACTCTTCATCCATCAGTGCTAAGACTTTAGTTTTTTGTTTAGTAGTATCATAACCTACAAACTCATTTAAGCCAAACTTCTCTTTAAGCTCTTTAAATTCGCCCTTAGCTACACTATCGCCTGTACCTTTCCAGTTCGCTTTAGACTTAGCCTTTTGCTCATCCATTTTAGCATTAAATCCAGCCTCATCTAGTGCAATGCCTTTCTCTCTAAGCATATCTTGTGTTAAATCTAACGGGAAGCCGTAAGTATCATACAGTTTAAATGCAACCTCGCCACTAAAGGTATCTTTAGTATTTTTTAGCTCCTCTTCAAAGAGCTTAATACCAGCTTCGATTGTATTAAAGAAACGCTCTTCTTCTTGTTTCATAGCACTCTTAACTGCTTCAGCTCTCTTTGGTAAATAATCATAAGCATCTTTCATCTGCTCTGCCAAAGTATCAACAAGCTTGTACATAAATGGCTCTCTAAGTCCTAGCAGGTAACCGTGGCGAATTGCTCTTCTCATAATACGGCGAAGCACATAACCACGCCCCTCTTTATCAAAAGTTACACCTTGAGCAAGTAAAAAAGTAGTAGAACGCAAATGGTCTGCAATTACACGGTAACTTGCGATATCTTCACTCGTTGGCTCTTTACCAACAACCTCTGTAATCTTTGCAATTAGTGGTGCAAACAAAGAAGAGTCGTAATTGTTAAACTTACCCTCTTTAATCGCAACAACACGCTCTAGCCCCATACCTGTATCGATACTTGGCTTTGGCAGTGGGTGCAAATTCCCCTCTTCATCTCTCTCGTACTGCATAAATACAAGGTTCCAAATCTCTAAAAATCTGTCACCATCGCCACCCATTACATCCTCTGGGCTGTTAAAGTGCTCCTCGCCTTGGTCATAAAAAATCTCACTACAAGGTCCACAAGGTCCAGTATCACCCATTTGCCAAAAGTTATCTTTATCGCCAAAACGAATAATTCTATCTTCACTAATGTGTTCTTTCCACAAATCGTAAGCTTCATCATCGCTATCGTGCACTGTAACCCACATCTTATCTACAGGAAGAGCTAAATAATCTTTACTTGTTACAAACTCCCAAGCATAAGCAATAGCCTCTTTTTTAAAGTAATCACCAAAGCTAAAGTTACCAAGCATCTCAAAAAATGTATGGTGTCTTGCCGTATAACCAACATTATCTAAATCGTTATGCTTACCCCCAGCACGAATACAAGTTTGGCTACTTGTAGCCCTAGGAGGTGTAGGGGCTGGCTCTTGCCCTGTAAAAATGCTCTTAAACTGCACCATACCTGCATTTGTAAATAGCAAAGTATCATCATCCGGAACAAGTGGAGAACTCGGCACAACCTTATGCCCTTTAGATTCGAAAAACTCTAAATACTGCTTTCTGATATCCA
The DNA here is from genome assembly GCA_027024155.1 of Campylobacteraceae bacterium. Classification (GTDB taxonomy): domain Bacteria; phylum Campylobacterota; class Campylobacteria; order Campylobacterales; family Sulfurovaceae; genus JAADEQ01. The sequence goes on along the minus strand of JALVTE010000120.1, from coordinate 43,640 downwards.
TAAAAAATCCTATAAAAAAATTAAAGTTATTTTATCTAAAAAGTGTTAAATGGGGATTAAATCATAAGAAGCTATCCCTCAAAGCAACTACTTTAAGGAATAAATCGGATAAAACTTTTGTATCTATTTTTCAGGACAACCCATGTTGCCCTTTTTATTAGGAGGAGAAGAAATGATACATCCGTCTGACTAGCTCAATATGAGCAACTCTGCCAACCTTTTATCTCGATTGGTACTGCAATTATAACAGTCAAATGTGTAGTAGTTGTGGAATAAAAATATAAATCAATAATATTTTCTAATTACGAGAACTTCAACTTAAAAACTGAAGTTACGCACTATATACAATATTTAACAAATCAAAAAAGTGACAAATATGAAAGAATAAATTCTCTCTCCTAGCCGAAGCTAAGAGTGATAATTTTTCTTTTATAGGTGTTGCTTTTTTGTTTTGCCCTATGGGTAGCACAAGAGGGCACTTGACTTTGAACAGTTTTTAACGCAAGTTAGCTTTGGCTAGCTTTTATTAAAAGCTATTCACATTAAGTACCCTCTTGTGCTATTAAATAATGTATATAGTGCGTAACTTCAGTTAAAAAAATAGTATAATATATTCTAAAAAAGGATACTTTATGAAACTACTTTCAATACACAAACTTGAAATTAAAAAAAATGATAGAGTATTTATCCGTTGCGATTTTAATGTTCCACTAAACGATGAAGGTGAAATTGCCGACGATAGACGAATTAGAGCAGCTTTGGCAACAATAAGATACTGTTTGGGGAAAGGTGCCAAAGTTATTTTAGCAAGCCATTTGGGTCGTCCAAAAGCAGGGGTTTTTGATAAAAAATTCTCTTTAAAAGTTATCCAAAAAAGAGTTGGAGAACTTTTAAAAAAAGATGTAATAATGCCACAAAACTTTTTAATAGATGACGAAACTATAAATATGTCTCAAAACTTACAACATAATCAAGTTTTACTTTTAGAAAATTTACGCTTTAACCCAGGAGAGACTAAAAACGATTCTACTTTTGCAAAACAACTCTCTAATTTAGCCAAATTCTATATTAACGATGCCTTTGGAGTTTGCCACAGAGAACATGCTTCTGTATATGCTCTTCCAATGCTATACTCAAATGATAAAAAAGCAGCCGGTTTACTATTAAAAAGAGAAGTTAGCTTTTTTGATAAAATACTTAAAAATCCAACAAAACCGTATATTGCAATTATCGGCGGAAGTAAAGTAAGCAGTAAATTAAATGTTTTACTCTCTTTGCTTAATAAAGTAGATAAATTAATTATAGGCGGAGGTATGGCATTTACATTTTTAAAAGCTTTAGGTTATGAAATAGGTGACTCTTTAGTAGAAGAAAATTTAATAGAAGATGCAAAGAATATCATAGAAGAAGCAAAAAATAAAAATGTTAAATTTTATCTTCCTGTAGATGTAGTTATTGCTAATAAATTTGAAGAGAATGCTCTAACACAATATGTACCAATACAAGAGATTACACCTAAATGGATAGGTTTAGATATAGCTCCAGCAACTCTTACAATTTTTAAAGAGGCAATTAGAGATGCCCAAACGATTTTTTGGAATGGTCCAATGGGAGTATTTGAAATGGAAAAATTTAGTAAAGGAAGTATTTCGTTAAGTCATACTTTAGCTAAAAGCAGTGCTACAACTATAGTTGGAGGTGGTGATACAGGCGAAGTAGTAAACAATGCCGGAGATATAGATAATATGACTTTTGTATCAACAGGAGGCGGAGCAGCACTAGAACTATTAGAGGGTAAAATTCTACCAGGTATCAAAGCTGTTTCTCTTTAAGAATATCTCCATTACCATTATCAGCTCTGTAACTTTGTAACTAAAGTTACAGAGTAAAAAGCTAGACACAATATCATTCTAAGCGCTTGCAAAGAATCTCTTTATCGTAATTTAATGGTTTTATATTGCTAAAATGGTATGCTATAAAACAATACCATCGCCGTCATTCTGAGCGGAGCGAAGAATCTAACTTAAACTGTCGTTCAAACTAGATTCTTCGCATTCGCTCAGAATGACTGCGATGATAAATATTTTCATCACTTCGGGCTTTGAACTTAAACCGAATAAATGGATATAGAATCCTTAACTTAATGGCATTGGAGGTGCCCTTAATACCCAATTAGAAAGTTTTTTTCAACTCATCAACACTTTTAAAACTAGCAAAACAAGCTCTGTTGCTACACACTTCTATATTATCATCGAATGTCAATTTTAATAGTGTGTATGGGTATTTAAAATTATAGCCAACTAACTCTTTTAAATTTTCCTCTTTAGACTTTACAATATTATCATCTTTAATATAACTAATTGCCGCATCTGTCATTGTTGGGCGAGATATTGCTTGTCGCATTATGTTATATGAGTTTACCTCTAGTGTTTTAAATGCAAATTTTTCATAAATTGGCTCTACTAAAGAGCGAAGTGTTAGTAAATTTTGTACCATTATAGCTACACTAGATGGCGTAGAAGCATCTGTATCTTCTGCATAATCTTTAAACTCACCATCGCTAACTAACCACAAACCATCTTTAAAGTAGCGTTTAACAGCTTCGTTAGCTAAATTTGTTGCTCTTATTAAATACAACTCATCTAAACTCACACTATAAGCACTTATATTAGCTTTAACAAGCCATGCATAATCTTCTAAAAAGCCATCTACCTTTGGATTATTACTTATTAGTACGCTATGGTATAGCTTTACACCATCACTCATTTTTGCTTCTAAAGCAGTTAATGCGTTTAGTGCTATATCTTTGTACTCAGCTTCCACTGTCGCTAAATTACACAGAGCATCTACCATCATAGCACTATTAGATGTTATTACTTTTTTATCTATAAATGGGTACTCTCTATTTTTTCTTAAACTCTTTAGCACTTCTATAGCTTCTTGAACATCACTATCTAGTAGCTCTTTGGAGTCTTGTACTCTAGCTATAGATTTACCATCAAAATTACCATTTCTCGAAATTGATAGCCTGCTTAGCATACTGCTATCTACTCCCGCCTTTTCAAATGCACTTTTTACTTCATTGTAGTCGTATGTAAAGTACTCGCCCTCTATGCCATTTGTATCTGCATCACTTGCACTAAAGAAAAGATTATCTTTGCTCATTTTCTCTAGCATAAAGTCTGCTATCTCTTTTGCTTTTACTCTGTATAACTTATTTCCACTCATTTTATATGCATTTACCAGAGTTGTAATCATTAATGCATTATCGTATGTCATCTTTTCAAAGTGTGGCACTAGCCAAGTTTTATCGGTGCTATATCTGCAAAATCCGTCATCTACAATATCGTATATTCCGCCAACTAGCATATTTTTTAACGTATGCTCTACAATATCTTTCAACTCCTCATCGTTAGTTAATTTATATAGATTAATTGCTAAGTTAAGAGTATAAGAGTGCGGGAATTTAGGAGTATTTCCAAAACCACCATACTCGCTTTCATAAACTTGCTTTATCTGCTTTGCTGCAATATTTAGCAAGTTTTCATCAATTTTTGTTGCCTCTATTTTGCTTTTTGGCTTTAGTGCATTAAGCACCTCTTGCCCCTTTTGCTTTAGCATCTCTAAATCTTTATTGTAAGTTTTAGAGATAATCTCTATTAAATCTTTAAAACCCATAAGCCCATAGTTTGCAATAGGTGGTATATATGTTCCACTATATATTGGTATTTTCTCACTTGTCATAAATATAGAGAGAGGCCAGCCACCAGCTTTGTTATTCATTCTCATATAAACCTCTTGAAAATGCTTATCTATATCGGGGCGTTCCTCCTTATCTACCTTAATACATACATATTTTTCGTTAAGAATTTTAGCTATCTTTTCATCTTCAAAAGATTCTCGCTCCATCACGTGACACCAGTGGCAACTGCTATAGCCAATACTTAGAAAAATAGGCTTATTTTGCGAAAATGCTAATTCAAAAGCTTCATCCCCCCACGGTAGCCAATTTACTGGATTATTTGCATGTTGCTGAAGATAAGGTGACTCCTCATTAGAAAGTTTGTTTGCCATTTGATAACCTTTCAAACTGGAATTGTGCACTATATATAGTGTTTAATAGAACAAGAAGGTATTTAGTGTGATTATTTTTTAATAAGAGCTAGCCAAAGCTAACTTGCGTTAAAAAATATTTGCACTAAGTGCCTTCTTGTTATACCCTAAAGGGCAAAACAAAAAAGCAACACCTATAAAAGAAAAATTTTCACTCTTAGTTTTAACTAGGAGTAAAAATTTATTCTTTCATATCTGTCACTTTTTTGTTGTGTTAAACATTATATATAGTGCACAATTCCAGTTTTTAATTATTTTTCGTTATAGTTTTAGATAAAATTGCACATTAGATACATAAATATGTTATACATTATAAAACTTAAACTCAAAGGTAAAATATGAAAAAAATTTTAATATTATTGCTATTAAGCTTCACAATGCTTATAAATGCAGAGGGATTTGGCTCTTTTGCAACACCTAAACAAGAAAAATTCTTAAAACCAGAAGAGGCTTTTAAAGTTAATGCAAAAGTTGTAAAAGATGGTGTAGATGTAAATATTAACCTTGCCAACAAAATACATATATATAAAAATAAATTAAAAGTTAAAATTACAAAGCCTACCGAGAAAGAGCTAAAGCTAGACCTCCCTAAAGGTAAAATTATAACAGGCGAAGAGGCTTACGAAGGCAATTTAACTCTACACATTCCAAACAGAGAGATTGCACAAAATGGCAACTATACACTAAATGTTCAAGTAGTTGGATGCTCAGATGCAGGGATTTGTTATGCACCACAAGAGTTCGACTTTAACTTAACAGCACCAAAAACAGCAACTATACAAAAAGCTACAACTGCTGCAAAAAACACTGCAACAGAAACAAACGAAGGTTTCTTTAGCAAAATATCTAAGTTAGCAAAAGATGGAAACAGCAAGCAGATAGCAAATGCCCTTAAAAATGAAGGTTTGCTATTTGTACTACTGCTATTTTTTATAGTAGGCTTACTGCTGGCTTTAACACCTTGTATTCTACCAATGGTGCCAATTTTAAGCTCTATACTACTACAACAAGCAGGTAAAAAAGAGGGTGGGCTTAACCGTTCTACTTCATTTGTAATATCGCTCGTATATGTTGTTGCAATGGCATTTACATACTCTATTATCGGTATTGTAGCTGGGCTTTTAGACTTTGATTTACAAGCAAATTTAAATAACCCTTGGGTAATTGTACCGGTTGCATTAATCTTTATAGCACTTGCGTTTTCTCTATTTGGTTACTTCGAAATTGCACTACCTGCAAGCTTACAGACAAAACTAAACAAAGCTAGCAACTCAGCCAAAGGCAAAGGTTTATTGGGAACAGCTGTTATGGGTGCGATATCTGCTCTTATAGTTGGGGCATGTACAGCACCTGTAATTAGTGGTGCTATTATCTTTATATCTATGACAGGCGATGCAGTACTTGGTGGTTTAGCACTATTTGTAATGGGCTTAGGTGCAGGAGTGCCACTACTACTTGTTGGTTTAGGTGCAAACAAGCTAGTGCCAAAACCAGGTGGCTGGATGGACAATGTATCTAAATTCTTCGGCTTCTTAATGTTAATAATGGCTCTTTATATTGCTAGAGGAGTTATTAGCCCTACCCTATTTATGTACCTACTATCTGCACTCTTAATTGGTGCTGCAATATTCTTTGGAATATTCGATGGCAAAGAGGCAAAAGGGTTTGGTGGAGTATTTAAAACATTTAACTTCTTTTTACTTCTATATGGTTCATTAATCTTTATAGGTGCAATTAGCGGTGCAAAAAGTATATTAAACCCACTAGAGCCATTTAAAGGTGGTACATCTGTAGCAGAAGTTGTAGTTCCAGAAAAAAAGAGTGAAAGCTATACATTAAATGCACTTTTAAAAGAGATTAAAAATGCAAAAAAACCGGTAGTTATAGATATTGGAAAAGAGAATTGTGCAGCCTGTACAGAGTTGGCACAATTTACATTTCCTAATCCAGAAGTTAAAAAAGAGTTAAAACGATTTAAATTTATAAAGCTAGATATTACAAAATACTCTGATGAAGATAAAAAAATTATGAAGAATTTTAAAATATTTGGTGCACCGAATATTTTACTTTTTGACTCTCACGGTAAAGCTTTAGATGATAAATTTATACAAGGCTTCATAAAACCGGAAAAATTTGTAAAAACTTTAAAAGATATAAAGTAAAATACGATAGAATAACCAAAACTTATCTAAGGTGCTTTATATGCATAAATTGGTTAAAAAAGAACAGCTTAGCAATAAAGAATTGCAAAAGTTACTCCAAGCAAGAGAGAATAAAGAGATAGATTTTACTCTAATTGATGTAAGAGAACCATTTGAATATGAAATGCAACATATTGTAAAAACTGATGAACTTCTTCCTACCTCTACATTTAATAATTGGGTTCACGATTTATTAAAACGAAAAGATGAGAATATAATTCTCTATTGTCGTAGTGGTAATCGTAGTTACCAAGTACAACAAATTTTAGAACAACATGGTATGAAAGTCGGCAATTTAGAGTTAGGTATATTAGATTATACGGGAAAAACTGCTAAAGGTAAATTTATTTCTTGACTTTAACCCATTTTTTGGATAGAATCATTATTATTTAATTAAAATAAGATATTATTCCACAAAATTTTATAAAAACAGGATAATATATGTCAAAAACTATAGATATCAACTCAGATGAATTTCAAGCCGAATTAGAAAAAACTTGGAGATTTGTAGAGAAGGTAGATAAACAATTTGGATTTGTACAAAATCCAGATGATGAAGTAAATGAAGGTGTAGCAATGGGACTTGCTAGAAACCGATTAATGTACGGTAAGCGTTACTGCCCATGCTTTATTGTTCAAGGGGAAACAGAAGAGGAGAGAAAAGCTGCAAATAACAGAATCTGTCCTTGTAAGCCTGCATTAGAAAAAGAGATTCCAGAAGATGGTCTTTGCCACTGTGGAATTTTCTGTACGCCAGAGTATGCAGAAGCTAAAGCGAAAGAAAATAGTGCTAAAGAGGTTGCTCATACTCATTCAAGAGGTTTAAGCCAAGAAGAGGCAGAAATGCTGACAAACAAAGAGCAACTAGATAGCGATGAAATCGAAGCCCTACTAGAAGCTAGAGATTTAGGTATGGTAAAATTTAGCCTAATAGATGTTCGAGAACCAATGGAGTATGAAATGGCACACATAGTTGGCACAGACGAACTTTTACCAACATCACAATTTTATGACTGGGTCAATAAAATTCAAAATAGAAAAGATGAAAATTTAATACTATACTGCCATACAGGTAGTAGAAGCTTCCAAGTTCAACAGATATTAAAACAGCAAGGTTTTAAACATGTTGGAAACTTTAGCCGTGGAATTATAAGCTACACAGGAGAGATGGAACAAGGTAAGTATTAAGAACTTGCCTTATTGCAAAATTCCATCTAAATGACTAACAAAAGGAATATTTAGCACTCTTACTGCTTTTGCTATGCCATCACCACCTACTGCAAAAACAATTTCACCATTTTTACTTTTCATAATTGCTTTATTTGTAATTATATGAAAAATCCATACATTTTGAACACCTAAACTTTTAGCCTCTTTTATCTGTTGTGCTTTAGTTGGCACTTTTATCTTTAAGTAACCCCCCGTATGTTCTAATCCAGCAACTTGCACTTGATACCAGCCAGCAGGTTTGTTTTTTAAATCTTGCACTATATTGTGGTAAACACTAAAAAGGTCATTGTATGTAAAATAACTAAGGTACCTTTTAGTATTTGATATAATTTGACCATTTTTCCATTTTTTTCTTATTTTTGTTATCTTTTTGGAAGAGTAATTAAAAATATACTCTAAGTGACTCTTTTTATTCTTATAGCTTGAGTCTTGAACAAAATGTTTAGCATAATATTTATTATGTTTAATACTACCATTTGCACTGTAGTGCTCTACCCTATTTCCTGACATCTTTTTTGCAAAGCCAAATGTATGCATATTGGCACTAATGTTATAACTGCTAACTCTACTTGTATAGTTTACATTTATCTCTCCGACTGTACCAAACAGAGGAGCTTTTACTTTATATGTTAATGTTTGGGCAAAAACGCTTGCCGATAAAAAAAGTGTTGTTATTAATAATTTCATTATAGAAAATCCTTATTAGACTTATACTAAAGGTCTATTTTTAATACAATTATACCTACTTTTTTGTTGAGTAATCGTGATAACAAGTATAATGTCATTTATTGTAGTAAGGTACTTATATCTTTTTGGTATAATTGCATTAATAATTTAATGTAAATGGATAAATATGAAAAAAGTTGCAGTAATAGGACGACCAAATGTGGGCAAGAGCTCATTTTTTAACCGCCTATTAAAGCGTAGAGATGCTATTACTTCGGATGTTAGCGGTACTACAAGAGATGTAAAAAAAGGCGTTGTTACAATGCTTGAGAATAGAGAGTTTGAACTCTTAGATACAGGCGGAATAGATTACACAAGCGAGCTTTTTAGTAAAGTTGGAGATAAATCGATACAAGCTGCTAAAGAGGCAGATATAATTATCTATATGGTAGATGGTAAGAGTATTCCAGAGCAAGAGGATAAAGAGCGTTTTTGGGAGCTACAGAGCCTTGGTAAACCACTTGCTTTAATTGTAAACAAAATAGATAACGATAAAGAGTTACAAGAGAAGTTTTGGGAGTTTGCAGAGTTTGGGGCAGAGAATATTTTTGCTGTTTCTATTAGCCACAATAGAGGTTTAAGCCCATTTTATAAGTGGTTAGAGGGGCAGATACCTCCAAATTTAAATAGCAATACTATTATAGAAAATGACGAGCTTCCGCTAGAGTTGCTATTTGCACATGAAGAGGAAGAGGAGGAGTCTAAAGAGTTTAAAGTTGCTATTATTGGGCGTGTAAATACTGGTAAAAGCTCTCTACTTAATGCTTTAATTAAAGAAGATAGAGTTGTGGTCAGTGATGTTGCAGGTACGACTATAGACCCAATAGATGAAACTATTACTTATGATGACTACAATATAACTTTTGTAGATACAGCAGGTATTAGAAGACGAAGTAAAATTTTAGGCATAGAGAAGTATGCACTAAATAGAACAGAGAATATGTTAAAAGATGCAGATATTGCACTTATAATGATAGATGCAACAGCAGGTGTAACAGAGTTAGATGAGCGAATTGCCGGACTTGTAGATAAGTATAAATTAGGTTGCTTAATTGTTGTAAATAAGTGGGATATTAGAGGCGAGTTAGAGTATAAAGAGGCTATTGATGATATTAGAGATGAGCTTAAATTCTTGCACTATGCACCAATTATTACAATTTCGGCAAAAACGGGGCAGAGAGTAGATAAGATTTTAGATAAAATTGTGGATATTTACAAGAAATATAGTCAAAGAATACCAACATCTAAACTTAACGATGCTATTAAAATGGCGATTTCAAGACACCATGTACCAAGCCATAATGGGCAAGTTGTAAAGATTAAATTTGCTACACAGTTCGCAAGTAAACCACCAAGAATAGCACTTGTTGTAAATAAACCAAACTTACTACACTTTAGTTATAAAAGATACCTTACAAACTTTTTAAGAGATAGATTCGATTTTGAAGGTGTGCCAATAGAGTTAATTGCACAAAAGCGTGGCGAAAGAACAGACAGCGAAGAGACAGATAACGAATAATAGGAGTAAAATTTATGAGAGTACTATCGGGAATTCAATCATCAGGTAAACTACATATTGGTAACTACTTTGGTGCAATTAATCAAATGCTTAAACTTCAGGATGATAATGAACTTTTTGCATTTATCGCTAACTACCATGCATTAAGTGGTGGAGCTAATTTAGCAGAGTTAAAAGATAATACAATAGATGTTGCTATAGATTTTTTAAGTTTAGGAATAGACCCTAAAAAATCGGTTTTTTGGGTACAAAGTCATGTAAAAGAGGTTTTAGAGTTATACTGGATACTATCTCGCTATACACCTGTTGGACTATTAGAGAGAGGACATAGCTATAAAGATAAAGTGGCAAAAGGTATTGCTGCTAACCATGCACTATTTAGCTACCCAGTACTTATGGCTGCAGATATTCTACTTTATGATGTAGAGAAAGTTCCAGTTGGTAAAGACCAAATTCAACACTTGGAGATGACAAGAGATATTGCTATTAAATTTAATAATGAGCATGGTGAAATTTTTACAATTCCAGAAGCTTATGTAGAGAGTTCTGTTGCTACTGTACCAGGAACAGATGGTGCAAAAATGAGCAAAAGCTATAAAAACACAATAGAGATTTTTATGGATGAGAAGCCTCTACAGAAAAAGTGTAATAAGATTATAACCGACTCTACACCTTTAGGAGAGCCTTTAGAGTATGAAGGTAATAATGTATATGCATTAGCTTCACTATTCTTAAATGACGAGCAAAAAGCAGAACTTCAAGCAGATTATAAGAGTGGCAAGTATGGACACGGACACTTTAAAAAGTACCTTAAAGAATTAATTTGGAATTACTTTAAAGATGCAAGAGAGAAAAAAGAGTACTACACCGCACATAAAGAAGAGGTAGAAGAGCTTTTAGCCGAGGGTGCTAGCAAAGCAAAAGCTATTGCATCTAAAAAGATGGAAATTATAAGAGATGCTGTGGGGATAATATAAATTTTATTTTATAATAAACTCTAATCTTTATATATATTTTTTTAACATATGTTACTTATATAGAACTATTTTAATGTGTATTTAATTAACAATAACATAATTTGAATATTTTTTTTTAATTTTTCACTTTAATTTCACATTTTAATTGTTATAATAAGCTTGTAAAATAAAACAAGGAGATACAATGAAAAAAGTTCTATTAGCAACAATTTTTGCAGGTGCAGTAGCATTTGCAGGTGAGGCAAATGCAACAGCTCCAGCAGCAGATGCAAATGCAACAGCAGCTAAAGCAGATACAAATGCTACAGCGACAGCAACAAAAGGTGATGCAGCAGCAGGTAAAATTAAATTTGCAGCTTGTGCAGGTTGTCATGGTCAAAAAGGTGAAAGAAAAGCTTTAGGTAAATCAGAAGTTATCGCTGGTTGGGATGCTGCTAAAGTTGAAGAAGCACTTAAAGGTTACAAAACTGGTAAAAGAAATAAACACGGTATGGGTGCAACTATGAAAGCTCAAACAGCAGCATTAAGCGATGCAGATATTGCTAACTTAGCAGCATACATCAGTACTTTAAAGTAATTAAACTCTAGCACGCCTCTTTGGCGTTGCTTACTTAAGGTTTAACAATAAAACTAACTATTCAGAAATTTCACAAAAAATACCCATATATTTTACTTAATGATTTAATAGATTACTCTTCTGTATTCGCGGGCATAGAAGATAATATAGATTTAGAGTTATTTGAAACTATAGAAGAATCTATTACACTTTTACTTAATAAGTTAGATATAGAGTCTATTCTCCCATTTTTTATATTAGATGACCCATTTAGAAAACTCTTAATAACATTAGCAAGAGGTGATGCTAGAGTAGACTCTATATTTAATAAAATATCTGTAGGTGAAAATTTTGGTAATGAATTAATAGAAGAGTTGATAAATACAGATATTATATATATTAAAAATTCAAGAGAGAGTTCTCTTAAAGCATATCCAAAACAACTTATAAAAAAAGAGTTAAGAAGATACACAATAGGCTCTAAACTATATTTTAAAAAACCATTTTATCGCTTTTGGTTCGCATTTGTAGAACCACATAGAGATAAATATGGAGAGATAGATATACCTGAAGTTATAAAAAGTTATAAAAAATATGGATATAGACTCTCTTCACTTCTTTTTGAACAATTAAGCCTAGAACTCTTAATTGAAAATTTTAACCTAATAAACAATAAATGTAATTGTGGTTCATACTGGGACAGATATAGTGAGTTTGATATATATTGTCAATGTAATAGTGGAAATATTATTGGAGAGTGTAAATATACAAATAGACCTGTTACAAAAGCTGAACTAAGCAAATTAAGAAACAAGATTATACAATCTTCTCTAAAATATAATAAAATAGCACTTTTTTCAAAAAGTGGCTTTAGTCAAGAGCTAATCAAATTAAAAAAAGATAATCTATTACTTTATACATTAAAAGATTTTAATAAAATTATTGAAGAGATATAATACTAAATTACCCTATATATACCCATCTCAGAGAGAACTACACTAAAATTTATTTAAATATTCTTTTCGTTTTTTTATATTTTTAATATGTTTTTTGTAACTATTAGAGAAATTGTGTCCATTTTTACTACTTTTCATAAAATATAAATAGTCAGTTTTAGCGGGCATAATTGCAGCTAAAATTGCTGATTTGGATACATTACATACAGGATTATTTGGTAAACCTTTATGTCTATATGTATTATAACTACTATTATCACCTTTTATTCTTTTAGGTGTAATTTTTGAATGTGAGTAGATACCATAATTTAAGGTACCATCCATTTGAAGACGCATTTTTTTATTTAACCTATTGAATATAACAGAAGATACAAGTGGCATTTCTGCTCTATTTGCTGCCTCTTTTTGTATAATAGATGCAATGGTTAGAATTCGTTTAAATTTTTCTAAATTGAACTCATTAAAATATGTTTTAGATATTTTTTTATACTCTTTAAAGGAGTTATCAATTATAAATTTTATTACATCTCTCTCTTTAAAATAGATTGGTATATTATATGTATTTGCTAAAAAGTTACCTTCATTATATTTTTTTAACTCTTTATATGCAGTATTTAATTTAGTAGAGTTCATATCTAATTTTTGGCTTATACTCTGTAAAACAAAGTATGTTGTCTCTCCCGGAATGATTGTTATTGGAGTATAGTGATTTACTTTGGAACCAACAGCTAATAAAAACTTGTATCTAGGGAGTTCTTTTCTACTAATATATATTCGACCTTTTATAGGATGTGTTGTAAACTCTAAAAATAATTTATCAAGTATATTTACACTATATCTCTCTTTTTGCAAATAAGATATAATTTTATCAATACTATTTGATGGTAAATTAAGATTATGCTTTGTTTTTATAGGCGAAATAAAATAGATAGAGATAGCTAAAATAATCAATAGCATAGGTATTAAAATATAGTAATTTATCTTTTTCATACTAATTCCAGAAAAAACTGTACTTATTTTATTCATTTCTAAGTACAGTTAATGCATTAGTTTTAGACGCTCTAATAGCTGGATAAATTGAAGCTACAATTACAATTATAGAAGTACCTAAAATAATTTTAGAAAAATCGCTTAATGGTAAATCTATCGGCAATTTAGATGTTGCATATACATCTGCTGGTAAAGAGATAATATTATAAGTTGTTAAAAGCCATATTCCAAATAGTCCAAGTAGTGTTCCTAAAAGCATACCTAAAAAGCCTATTATTAACCCTAAATAGAAAAATATACTTCTAACCTCTTTAGATGTAGCACCAAGTGTCCTCATTAAAGCAATCTCGCTTCTTCTACTCATTACAGTCATAAGAAGAGATGATATAATATTTAAAGATGCAACTAATATAATTAAAAGTAAGACTAAAAATAGTGCTTTTTTCTCCATCTGCATAGCTTTAAAAAAACCACCATTTTGTTCCCACCAACCTTCTATTCCTACATTTTGTGGAAGGAGCGGTTTTATTTTATTTATAATTTTCATCGGCTCTTTTGAGTAAATATGTGCACCATCATATATTAAGGGCTCTTTTTTTAATATCTTTTCAAATGCTTGATGCGTAGTATATATTATTCCTTTATCATAAGCAGATAAACCAGAACTAAAAGTACTAATTACTTTAAAGCGTTTTTGCAAAGGCATAGTACCAAAACCTGCTGCCTGCTCTTTAGAAAAAAATAGTGTTATTTTTTCTCCTACTTTAAGACCTAAAGTTAATGCTAAATCTTTTCCAATTATTGTACTAAATTTACTAATATTTGTACTATTTGCCTCTTTATAAGCTTTTGCAAAAACAGAATTTATTTTTGCTTCTTTCTTAAAATCTACACCATAAAGAATAGCACCTTGTACACTATCTGCATTTTTAGAGATTATTTGAGTCGTATAATATGGGCTAATCTTTAAACTAGGAAATTTAGCCTTAATTTTATCTAAAAGTGGTTGGCTAACCCCATTTGTATCATAAGAGACTATAGTCAATGGATAGTTCATAACAAAAAGTCTCTTTTTAAACTCATCATGTGTTCCATTTGTTACACCTATGCCTATCATTAAAACCATAACACCCATTGCAATACCTATTAAAGCAAGCATAGCTGATATAAAGATAAACGGGTTATCTTTATCATACTTAAGATAGTGTTTTATAAATTTAATTATAAACTTTCTATTATAAGCTGAATCCATTAAGCAAGTAGTCCTTTTTTAGGTCCACTTGTTCCACAACAATTTTTATATTTTTTACCACTACCACATGGACAAGGGTCATTTCTTTTTGGTTTTTTACCACCAGTTATTGGTTCTGTTACTTTCGGCTCCTCTTTTGATACTTCAGAAACTGACTCTTGCGATATCTCATTTGTCTCTGAAGTCTCTTGTTCATCCTCTTCTTCCATATTGAACTCTACTCTATGCACAAACTTAATAGACTCTAATTTAACTTTTCTAATTAAATCTTCGAACATTTTAAAGCTCTCTTGTTTATACTCTGTTAAAGGGTCTTTTTGGTTGTAGCCTCTTAATCCAATACCAGTTTTTAGAGTATCCATTTCATATAAGTGGTCTCTCCATATATTATCTAATGTTTGCAGATAAATAAGCTTCTCTATCTCTTTTCTCTGCTCGGCATCAAATACCGACATTTTTTGTTCATAAATCTCTTCTAATGCTGTTATTAAAACATCTTTAATTTCTTCTGGTTCTTTACCCTCTAGCATATCTTTAGGAAACTCTACACCTGATAAATCAGCAATAGAATTAATTAAACAATCTAAATCGAAATCTTCACTTGGAAGCCCATCTACAATATCGCAATCTTGCATAACAAAATCTATTACTTCTAGTCGATTCTCTTTGATTTTTGCAGCAATATCATACTCTGGGTCTATTAATTGATCTCTAAATTTATAGATTGCCTTTCTTTGGAAGTTTGCTACATCATCATACTCTAGTAGGTGCTTTCTTGATTCGTAGTGTAATCCTTCTACCTTTTTTTGTGCACTTTCTACACTTTTTGTTACAAGTTTAGAATCTATAAATTCGCCTTTTTTTACACCTATTCGATTCATAATATTTCTAATTTTATCACCACCGAATATTCTTAATAAGTTATCATCTAAACTTAGGAAAAATTGGCTAAAGCCTGGGTCTCCCTGACGACCAGCACGCCCACGAAGTTGGTTATCTATTCTTCTACTCTCGTGTCTCTCTGTTCCTATAATTGCCAAACCACCAAGCTCTTTTACTTCATCGCTAAGCTTAATATCAACACCACGACCCGCCATATTTGTTGCAACTGTTACTGCACCTTTTGCACCAGCATTTACAATAATCTCTGCCTCTTGCTCATGGTTTTTAGCATTTAATACATTGTGAGGAATCTTCTCTTTTTTAAGTTTTTCATGAATCATCTCACTCTTCTCTATCGAAGCAGTACCAATAAGTACAGGTTGCCCTTTTTGGTTAAACTCTTTAATTTTAGCAACTATAGCATCTAGTTTTTCCTCTTCAGTATTAAAGATTAAGTCGTTTTTATCTTCTCTTTGAACAGGTACATTTGTAGGAATAGAGATAACCTCTAAGCCATATATTTCAGAAAACTCTGTAGCTTCTGTCTGTGCTGTACCTGTCATACCTGCTAATTTATTATAAAGTCTAAAATAGTTTTGGTAGGTAACTTCTGCTAGAGTTTGAGACTCCTCTTTAATTTCTACACCCTCTTTTGCCTCTAGTGCTTGGTGTAAGCCTTCGCTATATCTTCTACCTTCGCTCAAACGACCTGTAAACTCATCTACAATAATAATTTCGCCATCTTTAACAACATAGTCTACATCTTTTTCGAATAGGTAGTTTGCCTTTAGAGCCTGATCTAAGTGGTGAGCCAAAATAGCATTTTCTAAATCGTAAAGATTGCCAGCACCAAACAAATCTTCGGCTTTTTGTAAACCTTGCTCTGTAAGAATAACTTGTTTATTTTTCTCATCTACTATAAAGTCACCAGTAGTTTTTTTATCTTCACCAGGTCTTGTTGGTAGCTCTTTCCCTTTTTCTAATTGCAGTGCAACTTCGTTTGCTTTTGCATAGTGATTATAATCTCTTTGTGCCGGTCCAGATATAATAAGAGGGGTTCTAGCTTCATCAATTAAAATAGAGTCTACTTCATCAACAATGGCATAGTAATGGTCTCTTTGTACTTTTTCTGCCTGACTTGTCTTCATATTATCTCTTAAATAGTCAAAACCAAATTCGTTATTTGTACCATAAGTTATATCAGCATCATATTGTGCCTTTCTTTGGGCATCATCATATAATTCGTTAGTAACAACTCCTGTCGTATAACCCAAGAACTCATACAACTTACCCATATCTTGAGCATCTCTTTTTGCTAGGTAATCGTTTACTGTAACCAAATGTACTCCACGACCTAACATTGCATTTAGAGTAATTGCTAAAGTTGCAACAAGTGTTTTTCCCTCACCTGTTTTCATCTCTGCAATATTTCCTTCGTGCAGAACCATACCACCAACAAGTTGTACATCATAGTGCCTCATACCCAATACTCTTTTACTAGCTTCTCTAGTAATAGCAAAAGAGTCATTTAATACATCATCTAAACTTTTACCATTTTGTGTAACATCTTTTTTTAATTCATTAAAAGCAGACTGTAACTCTTCGTCGCTTAATTTTTGATACTTCTCTTCTAAAGCATTTATCTTTTGAGCTCTTTTTATATACTGCTTAACTCTTCTATCGTTTGCAGTTCCAAAAATTTTAGTAATTCCACTTAACATTAATATTAACCTTTTAGATAACTTTGGCTTATTTTACCTAAATAATAGTAAATTTAACAAATTTTACTATCTCTTCACAAAAAAATTGTAAAATTAGACAAAATTTTAAAGGATAAACAGATGAAGATGAAGTTTTTTGCACTTTTTACACTACTTTTTGTTACACTCAATGCACAAAGTATAAAGTTACCTATATCATTTAAGGCTAATTTTTTACAGCAAGTTACAAATACTAAGGGTAAAGTTATTAAATATCAAGGTAAGATATATTATAACTCACCATCACAGACAAAATGGATATATAAGTCTCCTACTAAAAAAGAGGTTTGCACACAAGGTCATCAATTAATTGTTGTAGACCACGATTTAGAACAGGTTAGCTACTACAGTATAAATAAGGGTTTTAACCTATCTAAAGTCTTAAAAAAAGCAAAGCAGCATAAAGATAACATATATGTAACAACATATCAAGGTAAATATTATACTATTGTTTTAAATAACAAAGGAGAAGTTCAACAAATAGCCTATAAAGACAATCTCGATAATACCGTAAATATTATATTTAAAAAAATAAAATATAGAAATTCTTTACTACCAAATAGTATATTTACTTGCGCTAGACCTAAAAATTATGATACAATCTATTAAAATTTTTCCTGCATACTAAATATAATTAACAAAAGAGTACCTAATCATAAATATTTTTTACTAAGAGTTATCTCTTTGTAAAATATTTACACTAATCTCTCTTTTGAATATTAAAATAGTATTGCCAAGGTAAGTATAAAGGGAGCCTCTAATAATAGAGGTCCTAAATTTTAAGGATTATAAATGGCGGTAATAATTTGGCATAATAGTAGGTGCTCTAAATCTAGAAATGCATTTAACTATTTAAAAGATAAAGATATAGAGTTTGAAGTTAATGAGTATTTAAAGACCCCTCCAACTATAGAAGAGTTAAAAAGTATTTTATTAAAACTCAATATGAAACCTAGTGAATTAATTCGCTCTAAAGAGAAAACTTATAAAGAATTGAAC
The DNA here is from genome assembly GCA_027024155.1 of Campylobacteraceae bacterium. Taxonomy (GTDB): domain Bacteria; phylum Campylobacterota; class Campylobacteria; order Campylobacterales; family Sulfurovaceae; genus JAADEQ01. Next base: position 25,479 of record JALVTE010000120.1, on the reverse strand, counting down.
TTAAAAGAAGCTAGCGAAGATGAACTTTTAGAAGCTATGGTAAACAATCCTAAATTGATAGAGAGACCTATTGTAATTAATAAAGATAAAGCCATTGTTGCAAGACCTTTAGAAAATATAGAAAAGGTTTTAAATTGATTTCTTCAAGTAATAATATAAATTTTGGAATTTTAGAAGCAACACAACCATATCTAAAAGATGAATTTTCAAAACATGGTACTTTAATAAATTTTGATAAAGACAATAATCCATTCTATGCAGATAATACTTTAAATTACTTCTATATTATAACCAGTGGAAAAGTAAAAATTTACGAAATAAACTTTGAAACAAATCGCGAACAAACCCTATATATCTTGATTCGTGGAGATATGTTTGATGTTATAACTCTACTTGATAAAGAAGAGCATAATTTAGCAAGTGATGTATTAGAAAACGGCGTAGCTATTCAGTTTCCTATAGATAAGGTTAGAGAATGGGTAGATAAATTTCCTGATTTTAGACAACTTATATTTAAGTATATAACTATGCAAATGCGTAATATGGAAGAGCTGGCAATAGATTTATCTCTACATGATACAAAAGATAGATTACTAAAATTATTACTTAAAAATATTGAAATGATTGATAAGCGTGGTGTAGATATCTTAAATAAATTATCACATACAGAGATAGCAAATCTAATAGGTACAGTACGCCATATTATAGATAGACATATCAAAGAGCTTAAACAAGAAGGTGTTTTAGAAGATAAAAGAAGAGCTTTATCTCTAAAAAATGCTCAAAAAGTCTTAGAAATGTTAAAAAGTTACTAAAACGATAGCTATTTCTTAAGAGTAAAAAGATTATAATTGCTTTACTACATTAAGGGTTCCTCTAATAATTAGGTTCCCTTAAAGTACTTAACTGAAGATAGTTTATCAAACTAAAGTTTTAGATTAAAGTTAATAAGTAATTTATTAGCTATTTATATACTTTGGGTTAAATTATCTCCAGCTGGGTACTTAATCAAACTACAAATAACTTCATATCCTTAGCTTTTAATTAAACTAGGATTGTATAAATTAAGAGGAAAAATGAGCGACACAAAACAGCAAAAAAACAGTTCTACAAAAAACAATTCAGCGAAAAGTAATACACAAAAACAGAATAATCAAAGAAAACAACATCAAAGAACTCATATACCGGTAGAGGGTTATAAGCTAGAAGACTTACAAAACGAACCATTAAAAAGACTTGTAGAGATAGCGCAAGAGCTTAATGTAGATAACCCTAACGAGTATCAAAGAAAAGATTTAATTTTTGAAATTCTTAAATCACAAGTATCTCAGGGTGGTTATATTTTATACACCGGTATCTTAGAGATTATGCAAGATGGCTATGGTTTTTTACGTTCAATAGATGGCAACTTTGCAAATTCTAGTAACGATACTTACGTAAGTTCTACACAAATTAAAAGATTTGCACTCCGTAATGGTGATGTTATTACTGGGCAAGTAAGGCAACCAAAAGACCAAGAAAAATATTATGCACTCTTAAAAATTGAAGCTATTAACTATATGCCGGTCGAACAGGCAAAACTTCGCCCACTATTTGATAACTTAACTCCACTTTATCCACAAGAACAACTTAAATTAGAGTACAATCCTGTTAAATTAACTGGTCGTGTAATTGACCTTTTTGCACCTGTTGGTAAGGGGCAGAGATCTTTAATTGTTGCACCTCCAAGAACTGGTAAAACAGAGCTTTTAAAAGAGATTGCACACGGTATTTCGCACAATAGCCCAGATGTTACACTGATGGTACTGCTTGTAGATGAGCGTCCAGAAGAGGTTACAGATATGCAACGCTCAGTTAAAGGCGAAGTATACAGCTCTACATTCGATTTACCAGCACACAACCATGTAAGAACTGCCGAAATGGTTATAGAGAGAGCAAAAAGAAGAGTAGAGTTAGGGCAAGATGTTGTAATTTTACTAGACTCTATTACAAGATTGGCTCGTGCTTACAACACAGTTACGCCAAGTTCTGGTAAAGTTCTTTCTGGTGGTGTAGATGCAAATGCACTACATAAGCCAAAGCGTTTCTTCGGAGCTGCTAGAAATATAGAAAATGGCGGAAGCTTAACAATTATTGCAACCGCACTTGTAGATACAGGCTCTAAAATGGACGAAGTAATTTTCGAAGAGTTTAAAGGTACTGGTAACTCAGAAGTAGTACTAAGTCGCCACATTTCAGAAAGAAGAATCTACCCAGCAATTAATGTTACAAAATCTGGTACAAGAAAAGAGGAACTTCTAATAGATAGCGAAACCATGCAAAAAGTTTGGGCTATTAGAAACGCAATGCAAGGAATGGAAGAGGTAGAAGGCTTGAAATTCCTATTTAAAAAGATGCTAAATACAAAAACAAACGAAGAGTTTTTATCTATAATGAATAATGGCGCATAAGCCAAATAAAGCAAAATAGATGAAAGTAGGAGTTTTCGATTCAGGTGCAGGTGGCTTAACAGTTGCCAAGTCTCTGATAGAAAACCCTATTTTTAGCGAAATAATATACTACGGTGACACTGCAAGAGTTCCATACGGAACAAAAGATTCAAATACAATTATTCGATACGGTTTAGAAGCTATAGAGTTTTTTAATAATTTTAATGTAGATGCCTTAATTACAGCTTGTAATACAGTAAGTGCATATGCGCTTGATGATATGAGAGATAAAGCTAAATATCCTATTTATGGCGTAATAGAGCCAGGTATTTGGGCTTTAAGTAATAAGATAAAGAATAAAAATGCAAATATATTAATAATTGCTACAAGAGCTACTGTAGATTCTAAACGATATGAGAATGAGTTAAAAAGCTTAGGTTATAATAATATTACATCCATTCAAACGGGTATGTTAGTACCGATAGTAGAAGAGGGAATTTTGGAGGGCAAAGTACTCGATGAAATGCTACACTATTACTTTAAAAATCTTAAAACTCCTGATGCTATAATATTAGGTTGTACACACTTTCCTTTAATTTCAGAACCAATTAGTAATTATTTCAATAAACACCCTATTCTTATACATTCAGGTGAAGCTATAGTTGAATATCTAAATATGAAAGGATATAAAAATAGTCAAAATAGTTCAAATATTACTATTTATGCTTCTGATAATGTTGAAGGATTAAGAAGAATAGCTCAAAATTGGCTAAATAGAAAATAAGAATCTAAACACATTAATTCATATTAATTAAGATAAGTATAATCTCTATATGTTATAATATTAAAAACAAAGCCTATTTAATGGTTAAATCTTGGAGAGTAATATGAAATATCTTAATCTATCTTCTGCCCTAATATTATCAATATCTATAGCTAATGCTGGTGGAATAATTAAACCTAGTAAAGATTTAGATACTTCTGATGTTAATACTACTATATCATCAAAAGATAGATCTCTTTATATGCCTAGAATTATTACTCCTGATTATCTTAAAAGTGGCGTATATGGTGGACTTGGAATTTCTATATCATCATTAACTGCTAATTCATCTACAATACCAGACAAAAATAGTAACAATATGGTAGATTTATCTGTAATTGCAGGTTATAATTTTAATAAATACCTAGCAGCAGAAAGCAGAGCACTAATCTCTAATGCATATGACAATGATGTAGATTTTAAAAGTTGGGGACTTTTTCTAAAGCCAAAGTATGAACTATACAAAGATTTAAATCTATACTCTTTAGTAGGAATAGGTAAAAATAGTGCAACAGATATTAATGATGATAAATTAAATATGTCTAAAGCCAGCCTACAGCTTGGTGTTGGAGCAAATTATAAATTAAAAAATAATTTTAAAGTTTTTGCTGATTACACTTATTTGGGTAAAGATAGTAAGGGTACCTATAATGGAAAACCAGCAAGACTAAAAGCATCAGCAATAACTACTGGTATTACTTATGACTTTTAAAAACAATCTACTCACAAAGTAGACTGTACATTTTTGTTATTTTAATTTAGATATATACTCTGCAAGTTTTTTTATCTCATCATCACTTAAAGATAAAACTTGCCCCTTCATTAAGCCACCAAAATTATATACATTTCTTACACCCATTTTGTATCCTTTTAAGGCTTTTTCTATCTCATTTTCTTTCATAGATGAAATCTTTTTAGATACACCTAATGCTTCTATTTCACCCTTAGCACCATGGCATTTCATACATTTTTTATATATATCAGAACTTGTTCTTACAACATTATTATCTGCTGCAGCAAGAGTACTATATATTAAAACTATTGATATTATTATCTTTCTCATAAATAAATTCCTTTAATCTACATACTCATAATTTATTGTACCATTAAAGCTGTGAATTTAAAGTGAAGTTATTTTAAATTACCAATTACTTTAAATTTTTCCCAATATTCATCTAACAGTTTTTTTAACTCATCATCATCTATCGTTATAGGTTTAAGTGGCGTGTATTTTTTAACTAAATCTTCATCCATAACCGAATTAAATATTACTGGGTTTTTGCAATAATAAAAAAGAGCTGTCTTAAAATTTTTTTTACCACCATAAACCAAAAGAGCATCCATAAAAGCCTTTCTTAAACTAACGCCTTTTGATTTATGACATGCTACACAATCTTTTTTAAAATTGGCATTTAAACTGACTGTTAATAAAAGTGCTATTACAATTTTTACCATATTATTGTAACCTCTGTTCCAACATTCTCTTCTGATTTAATATCTACCTTCAAGTTATAAATATCTATTATTTGTTTTACAATATTTAAGCCTATTCCAAAACCACCTTCACTACTGTTAAATCTACTATAACGTTTAAATATTTTATCTAAATTTTCTTTTTTTATTCCTATACCACTATCTTTTATAACAAGTTTTTTATCTTTAATTGTAATATTAATTTCACCATTTATTTTATTATATTTAATTGCATTAGATATTAAATTATCAACTAATCTTGATATTAAATTACTATCTGCCTCTATATAAAAATCATCTAAATTTAGTACTATCTTAATTTTTTTAGACTCAATTAAAAGAGAAAAATACTCTACTCTCTCTAAGAGTAAATCTTTTAAATTAAATTTAACATTTTTTACAACATTTCCATTCTCTAATGTAGTAAATTTTAAATCCTTATAGATAGTTTCTAATGTTCTTGAAGCAATTTTAACTCTATTTAAAATTCTGTTCTCTCTCTTAGTAAATTTTGAACTGTCTAACATTTCTATATTTGTGTTTATGATACTTATTGGAGTATTAATCTCATGCGTAGTATCTTTTATAAAGTTATCTAATAATTTTATCGATTCCCTCATAGGTTTTATAAATAGTTTTGCTAAAAAATAACCAATTATTAAAAAAACAAATAGAGCCATAGCAGAGAAAATAGCTATTTTCTTATAAATCATATCAATCAAAGCACTATTTTTTGGTATTTCAATAAATAGATATTTCGCACCTAAATAGTAATCACTTAATATAGTAAAGTATATTACATAATTTTTTGTAAAATATAAGTTTTTATTAAAATTTATATCTCTACTCTTCATAGTAGAGAATATCTCATTATACTCTAAATCATATATTGCACTATTGTATCTATCATCTCTTGGGTATTTTTTATATCTAGGAAAATGATTATGTAGCCATTTAAGTCTTTTTGTCTGCAAAATTGCAAAATCTTGCATTAAAGTTTTGTACTCAAGCTTCATACGCTCACTAGAAGATTTATAGTAAATCATAGAGACTGCAATAATTAAAGTTATAACTAAAATTGTATATATTGCAAAAAATCTTCTTAGTGTCTTTTTTTCACTATTTAACAATGTATCTATAACCTCTTTTTTTAATACTCTCTATTCTCTCTTTACCTAATATTTTACGAAGATTTTTAATGTATGTTCTTAAAGAGCTATCACTTGGTGTTTCATCATAACTCCACAACTCATTAAATATAAATTCATGACTTAGAACTTCACCTTTTTTAGAGACAAATAACTCTAACAGTTTACTCTCTTTATTACTAAGTTTATGAGATACACCATCTATAATAAGTTCTCCACTAGCTGGCATAAATATTATATTGTTACAAAGCTCTATCTTATCACCTCTCTTATTGTAACGCTTAAGTATAGCATCAATTCTTATTTTTAACTCTTTTAATGCAAATGGTTTTTTTAAATAATCTTCTGCACCCGCATTAAAGCCCTCTTCTACATCATCAATACCATCTCTTGCTGTAATAAATATTACAGGTGTTGTTACACCAAATGAACGAATACTTTTAAGTAGAGAAAATCCATCTAAATTAGGAGTATTAACATCTAATAGTATTAAATCATAGCGTTTTTCATAGAGCATAGATTCTGCTTCGTAACCATCCATAACTGTATCTACATTAAACCCATTATCTTCTAAAAAGTCTACTAAAGTTTCATTCAATGTAGGGTCATCTTCTAATAAAAAAATTTTAATTGACAATATATACTCCAGTAATTAATTTACAACATTATACTAAAAAAATTGAATTTATAAAAGGATTTGCTAATTTAGGATTTTGGATGGAGGATTTTGGATGGAGGATATGGGATGTAGGTACAACCGTGTCATACAGTCCCTAAATTTAAGGATACATCCACTGCCATCGTAAGTTAAGATTTTTAACCCTATAAAATGTATTAAGCTTTTGGATTTAAGCTTTAAGCCAATACATTAATATAAAATCTTTGAATTAATAGTACTGAATGGCAACACAAAAACTCTATAGGGCATCTCTAATAATAGGTGCCCTATATCCTAAATCCTATATATGTTTACTTGCTAACGCAATAATTTGTTCGGTTGGTAATGCACCAGATATTCTATCAACCTCTACTCCATTTTTAAATACTATCATAGTTGGAATAGAACGAATACCAAATTGTCCACTAATTTGTGGATTATCTTCTGTATTTACTTTTACAAACTGAACTTTTGGTGCCAAAGTTCTACTTGCTTGTTCAAAATTAGGTGCCATCATACGACAAGGTCCACACCATGGTGCCCAAAAATCTACAATTACAGGGGCAGTTGAATTTTGAATTATATAATTAAAATCACTATCATTAGCTTCTATTACTTTTCCATCTAATAGTGAATTTCCGCAAGAACCACATTTTGCTTTACTATAACTCTCTTTTAAAGGTAATCTGTTAATTTTTTTACAATATGGACATACATAATTGAAGTTACTCATATTAATCCTTTTTTATTTAGGATTATATCAAGAAATAAAGAAGTATTTTGTTACCTAAGTAGCATTTAGAGCGTTATACGCTCTAAATTATTATGCAGCTTTTTTCTCTTTTTTACTTTTACTTTTTTTAGTTTTTATTTTTTTAGTTTTCTTTTTAGTACTTTTTTTACTATCTAACTTTTTACTATATTTATCTTTTTTTGCTTTTAAATCATCTTTTTTATCAGCAATTTTTGCTTCTTCCTTTTTAACTTCAGCTTTCTTTGCAGACATTTTAGAATTTATTTTCTTAGAAGCAGTTTTCTTTTTAGTCGTTTTTTTCTTAGTTGTTGAAGACTTATCTCCATTTAATACATCTTTTAAGATATTTTGAGCAATAACTTCACCAATACCTTTTACTTTAGATAAATCCTCAGCCGTTTTAAGTTTATGTGATTTTCTATACTTGATAATTGCTGTAGCTTTCGCTTCACCTACACCTTTAATTTTCATTAAATCATCTTTAGATGCAGTTTGTGGGTTTAAACCAAATAGTAAACCAAATCCCAAAGATAACATAACTAATGTTCTTTTCATACGATTTCCTTATTGTTATTTTTAGTACTTTCATAAGATTAATCAACTTAAGAAAGTTCCACAACTATTATAATAAAAAAAAATTAACTCTTGCATTAATATAACAAATTTATAATAATTAAAATCAAATTTAAGCCAATAATCAACAAAAGTATAATAAAAAAATTTTAATAAATTGAAGTTAAAGAAGGAGCCATAGAAGCCAAAAAGCCCAAATAGGGCTTAATATTTATAAACAACTAGGCTAAAATTAATCTCTTTGTTTTCTTAAAAAAGTTGGAGTATCATAGTATGCTTCATTCTCTTCCCCACCAACTACTTTTATAACATTAGGTGTCTTTATACTCGGTGCTTCAGGAGTATTAACAGGTCTTGTTGGAGTAGAAACTCTAGTATCTTTAGAGTCAGAACCACTTATTGTTGCCTCATCTTCAAAACCAGTTGCTACTACTGTAATATATACTTCATCTTCTGCAATAGCTTCATCTGTTGTTGTACCAAAGATTACACTTGCATCTTCATCTGCAAACTCTTCGATTGTATTCATTGCTTCAGAAATTTGAATGATAGAATAATCAGGATGAGTTTTAAAGTGTACCAATATACCTTTAGCACCATCTATAGAGATATCTCCTAATAGTGGAGAGCTAATTGCTTCTGTAGCAGCTTCATATGCAGCATTTTGTCCTATTGCATGTCCTACACCCATAAGTGCTAAACCTTTATGACTCATAACTGTTTTAACATCTGCAAAGTCTAAGTTAATGTCACTTGGAGAGTGTGAAATAATAACATTAGAGATACCAGATACAGCTTGACATAAAATATCATCTACCAATTTAAAACTCTCTTTTAAACCTAAATTTTTATCTACTATTGTAAGTAATTTTTCATTAGGAATAACAATAATAGAGTCGCTCTCTTTTTTAAGCTCTGTTAATCCAAGGTCTGCTAACTTAGTTCTTTTTCTACCTTCAAATTTAAAAGGTGTAGTAACAACTGCAACAGTTAATGCACCAATCTCTTTAGCCGCTTGTGCAACAACAGGAGCAGCACCAGTACCTGTACCACCACCTAAACCAGAAGCAATAAATACTAAATCAGAACCAACTAAAGACTCTTTAACCTCTTCAAAACTCTCAACTGCAGCTTCTCTACCTTTATCAGGTACCATACCGCAACCTCTACCTCTCGCAACATTCTTACCTATTTGAATCTTGTAAGGTGCCTTTGAGCTATCAAGAGCTTGTGCATCAGTATTAGCTACAATTAAGTCAATACCAGATACTTTCTCTTCTATCATGTGGTTAATCATATTTCCACCACCGCCACCTACTCCGATAGCTTTTATTACTGCACCTTCAGTTGGAGCTACTGTATTATCTAATATTTCAATTTCAAAATTATCCATTATTTTCTCCTAGTTGTTATTTTATTAAAATAGTTGTTTTATCCAATTTTTAACTTTTACTAAAAAGTCACCGTTACCCTCTTCTACACCAGTTAAGTCGGTAAAGACAAAGTTGTCAGGTTTTGTAGATGTACCAAAGTCATCGTTATCATTTCCGCTTGAACTAGTTTTTTCTGTACCTGTACCAAGTTTAATGTTACTTAAACCATCTTGTTGTTTATGTTCCTCCTTCTGGTGTAGTAGTCTTTTTTTATTATCTATTTCATATTGAGTGTTTTTTCCTGCTTTATACAACAATAAACCTACAACTGTAGAACACTCTGGACCTTTAAGCTCATCAAACAAACCTTTAAGATGGTGTGGTACACCAACTCTAACTGATAAACCTGGGAAAATTGATTGAGCAAATTCTCTCATATTTTTAAGCTTTGTCATACCACCTGTCAGTACAATTCCAGCACCTATACTACTTTTTAATCCACTTTGTTCTAAATACTTAGCAAGTATTAATAGAGACTCTTCTACTCTTGCAGAAATTACATTTTGTACTACTTTTAAAGGTATAGAGTTTTTATTTTCTGTATCACCAATAATTGGTAATTCTAATATATCATCAGTAATTTCTATTAAATCTCCATGCCCTTTTTTCACATTTTCTGCTACATCCAATGGAGTGTGCAATGCAATAGATATATCGTTTGTTATATGGTTAGAACCAACTGGTAAGAAACGATTATATCTAAGAGTGTTGCCTTTAAAAACGGCTAAAGAACTTGATTGCCCACCAATATCTAAAACAGAGACACCAAGTACTTTTTCATCATCAGATAGTGTTGCTATAGAAGATGCATAACTATCTAAAACTATAGATTCTACCTCTAAACCAGCAGACACTATAGCCTTTTTCAAATTGCTTAAACTAGATTTTTGAGCAATTACAATATGTGCCCCCACTTCCATACGAGTTGCATTCATATTATATGGATCTTCAATATTCTCTTGGTCATCAACTTTAAAGCTAAATGGTAATACATGCAAAATATCATAATCTTTTGGAATATTTGCATTATAAAGAGCTGTTTCCATAACTCTATTAATCTCTTTAATAGTAATATCTTTTTGTGGAATATTTACTATACCAATAGAGTTAGTACTTTTTGTATATGCACTAGATATTGAGACAACTGCAGAAGAGATGTTATTACCTGCGATTCTTCTAGCGTCATTAACTGCTTTTCTAATTGCTTTAGAAGCTAAATCAATATTAGTTATAATACCCTTTTTAACACCCTGAGACTTAGCAAAACCGTGCCCTAAAACTTTTATTTCATTAAATTCATCTATTTCTGCAATAACAGCTTTAACACTCATTGAGCCAATATCAATAGCTAAAATTTTATTACTCACTTGAATTCCTTTACATAACTTTCTATAGTATATTTTTTGGAAAGTTTAGAAATAAGATTACTCATTAATTCATTGCTTTTTATAATTGCAACTTCTTTATCTAAAGATTTATTTGTACTATTGTTATCAAGTAATTTTTGTTTTACAACTTCATAAACCACTGCACCATCATCAATAGTTATCTTATTCACTTTTTTACTACTAGCGAAAATTCCTCTAATAACCTTTAAACTATCTTGCGGAGTTAATTCAGGTAATACTTCAAACTTAGATAAATTAATATAATCTTTTGGTTCTATATTGAAAGTATCACTATTTTTTAAAGCTTCTTTTGTAAGTTTAGCTAACTCTTCTTTTGCCTTGAATTTTTTATAATCTTTTGTTACTAACTCTTTAGCCTCACCAAAAGTCATCTCTTTGGGTTTAATTGTTTTAACAATATGTACAGTTACCAACTTATCACCAACAGCTTTTGGTTTTAAATAGTCACCATCTTTAGCCTCTTTTATACTTTTCCAAAGCTCTTTAGTAAGTTTAGAACTATTTTCATTTAAAGTTAAACTTTCTGTTGCTTTTATTTTACCCTTTTTAAATCTACTTCTCTCTTTTTCTGCTGTTATTTTAATTTTTTCTAATTTTAAATCTTTTGTTACTTCACTTTTAACATCTTTTAACTCTTTTATCTTACCACTATTATCAATATAATTAAAATTGTGTTGTTTATAATATTTTTCTATATTTGCTTCGCTTACATTTACATCATTACTATTAGTCCAGAGTAATTCTAAATTATATTTTGTAGATGTTAAATAGTTAAGTCTATTCTTTTCCCAATACTTTTTAATACCTGCTTCATCTGTAGTTACATTAATATCACTAAGTTTTATAACTTTATATTTAATCTTATCTGCAATATTAAATGTAGACTCCATTACCTTTTTTTCATAATTAAGTGGTTTAATATCAATTTTTTTAGTCAATTTTTTTATGATTAAATCATCTTTTAAAATAGATTCAAAATCTTTTGCTCTTAAACCTCTTGCACTCAAAAAGTTCTCATATATTTGTTTATCAAACTTTCCATTATTATCTCTAAATGCGGGGTAAGATACTATTTCAAGACCAACTTCTTCATCAGTTGCAATAATTCCATACTCTTTTGCCATATTCAATAGTAATGCTTGGGTAACTAGACTACTATATACTTGTTTGTCTAAACCTAACTCTTTAGCAGCTTCTTTATCAAATTTAGGATTTTTTTGAGCATATTGAGCATACAGATTGTTGTATGTAAAGCTATATTTAACTTTGCTTATAGAAATATCTCCTACTTTTGCGATAGAGCTTGACTTACTACCAAACTTTACACTACCCCATCCAACAAAACCAGCACCGATAAAAGCTATAGTTGCTACCCATATTGTAATTACTAAATACTTATTATGCTTCTGCATCCACGAAATCATTTAATTGAACCTTAATTTTAAAATATAATAAACTATTAACAAAAGTTTAACTTAATTAATATTAATTCTTGTTTTAGTGTAAAGTGTAAATTAATTAATTTTTACTACTAATTTAATAGAAGAAAAAATTATATAAAAAATACTTAATAATTAATGCCCATAAAATGTATCTATATCAAATAGGAATGTGATTTAAATGTGTTTACAAATAATTTACATTAAATTTACTAAAATATTTATTTTTGTAAACTAATTACTTTTTTACACATATTAAAAGATTAAATATATGTTGATAAAATAACTATATGAAATTTAGTTTCGTCATTTAATGAAACTATATGTATAATTATAAAAAAGTAGTAATTATGAAAAACCGTACTTTAGAAGAGTTAGATTTAAAAACTATATGGCATCCTTGCACACAAATGAAAGACCATGAATTTTTACCTATTATTCCTATTAAACGTGCAAAAGGTATTTATCTATACGATTTTAATGGTAATAAATATATAGATGCTATAAGTAGTTGGTGGGTTAATCTATTTGGTCATTCAAATGATTATATAAACTCTAAAGTAAAAGAGCAGTTAGATACATTAGAGCATGTTATATTAGCAGGTTTCACTCATAAGCCTGCCATTGATTTAGCAAATAAATTAGTTGCAATTTCTCCTACTAAATTAGAAAAAGTATTTTTTGCAGATAATGGTTCTAGTGCTGTAGAAGTAGCTTTAAAAATGAGTTATCACTATTTTAAAAATATTGGATTAGAGAAAGATATTTTTCTATCTTTAACAAACAGTTATCATGGTGAAACTATTGGGGCATTAAGTGTTGGTGATGTTGAACTTTATAAAGATACATATAAAGCTCTTCTTATTAAAAATTTACAAACTCCTGTACCAGCAGATAAATCTAAAAAATCCACACAAATAGCACTTAATGCATTAGAAGAGATACTAATAAATAATGGTAGTAAAATATCTGCTTTTATAATTGAACCACTAATTCAAGGGGCTGGAAATATGCATATGTATAGTCCAGATTACTTAAAAGGTGCTAGAGAATTAACTAAAAGATATAATGTCCATTTAATAGCTGATGAAATTATGACAGGTTTTGGAAGAAGTGGTACAATGTTTGCATGCGAACAAGCAGATATTACTCCAGATTTTATGCTATTATCAAAAGGATTAACAGGTGGCTACTTACCACTCTCTGTAGTATTAACCACTAATAAAGTATATAATGCATTTTATTGTGACTATAATGAACATAAAGCTTTTTTACACTCACACAGTTATACAGGTAACCCTTTAGCATGTAGTGCGGCACTTGCAACTTTAAATATATTTGAAAAAGATAATATTATTGAAAATAATAGAGAAAAATCAAACTATATATCAAAAAAATTGGAAAATTTTAAAAAGTTAAAAAATATAGAAAATATAAGACAAACAGGAATGGTTTCTGCATTAACAATCAAAGATTACAAGCCAAGTGATAGAATAGGTTTACAAGTTTACAAATATGCTTTACAAAATGGCGTACTATTAAGACCTTTAGGTAATACAATATATTTTATGCCACCATACATAATAACATATAAAGAGATAGATAAAGTATTTGAAGTAGCCTATGAAGCAATAGAGAGACTTAATAAGTGAAATTATGTACTATATACAAGATTTAATAGCACGAGAGGGTGCTTAATGTAAATAGTTTTTAATAATAGCTAGCCAAAGCTAACTTGCGTTAAAAAATATTTAAAGTCAAGTGCCCTCAGATGGCATTAGAGGTACCATTTATTGGAACTCTTTATTTGAAGAAAGATGATAAAAATCCTCCAGACTCTTTGATTCTATTTATATGTTTAGTTGCTCTATTAACTCCTAATTCAAAAGCCTTTTCATATAGTTTTAAGGCTGTTTTTCTATCTTTTGGTACACCAATACCATATTCATAAAACTGTGCTAAATCACAAAATGCATCTGGATAGTGTTTGCTTGCTAAATTTTTCATAGCTGTATAAGACTTTTTTAAATCTCTTTTTAAAACTCTACCATTAAATAACTCTCTAGCTAAAATAAATTTTGCATATTTTGAATCTGTTGCAGCAGCTAATAACAGTACTTGTGCAGCGCGTGCAATATCACCTTTATCTAAATAGAATTTATACTCATCTAAAAAACTTTTAACATCGTTATCTGTATAACTATTTGATGACACATGTTTTAAAAATTTTATAACTTCTTCTATCCAAACTTCACTCTCTTTATTTGGTGGATAGAGTACAAATGCTTGTCTAAACTTTTGTTCAATATGAGGAATGGGTGGATATATATCATCATAACTCTCTTTTTTTATTTTACTTTGTTTGCTCTCTTTTTCAGTATTTTCAGTAATATTATAATTTACTTTATCTTTAACATTATCATTAACTTTTGACTCAAGTGTTGAATTTTCTATTTTTTCTATATCTGTTTCTAAATTGTTATTCGCAAATTTTTTACTCTCTTGTGGCTTCTCTTTTTTTGCAAATTTTGAACGAAGTGTTTTGTATTTTGAAAATACATTTGTTCTTTTAGCTTTCTCTTTACCATTTAAAACTTCTGCACTAATCTCATCTAATGGTGTATCTTGATTTGCGCTCTCTATTGCATTATCAAACTCTTTAGATTCACCTTCGGTTTTAATCTCTTTTAACTCTATAGGCTGGGCATCTTCTGGCTGTTTTTCTTGAATTTCAATAAATTTCTCTTCATATGATTTCTTATTTTTATCAGCGATTTCATACTCATCCGCAATAGGGACTTCAATATTTTTAGCAAATGCTTCTAAATCATCCTGAGTATACGCTGAACTTTTATACTCCTTAATAGCTTCTTTAGCTAACGGGCTCATTCTAAGCATATCTTCAACTCCTAAAACCTTTTCAGTTCCATCATTGTCTATATCTACAAGATCATTATCTAAAATATCATTATCTTCAAAAAAAGATTTTATTAAATAGATAGCTTGTCTATAATTTTTACTATTTAAAAGAAGTATAATTTCATCAATTTTTTTATTCTCTAAAGATTTTAAGTGTGATGTTTGTAAAACTATGGTGTCAGAATCTCCAATAGCAGCAGCTAATTTTATAATCTCTAATCTATTTTTTATCTCTTTTGAATCCATTTTCTTTCGCCTTTTGTAAATATCGACAACTTTTTGTAAAATTAAAATATTACTTTATCCTATAATAATAACATATCTTAGGTCTTTTATATCTTATAATATTATATCTAGTTTACAAAATTTACTTTTTTTTGACAACTGTAAACTTTTTTTGTAAACTAAAGATACATATCTAAAGAGTAATAAATACTTTAGTAAGATGTCTAATATTTTTAACCCAAATATCATATTCTTACTCTATTTTTGGTATTATAACAATAAAAAAGAGATTATAGTGAAAAATAGAGACAAATCGCCACATATACCTGTACTTTTAAATGAAGTTTTAGCAAGTTTTCATAATGCTAAGGATGGAACTTTTATAGATTGCACTCTAGGTTATGCGGGGCACTCTTTTGAAATTTTAAAAAAATATGAAAATTTATCTTTAATTGGAATAGATAGAGATGATGAAGCTTTAAACTTTAGCAAAGAGAGGCTAAAACCTTTTAAAGATAGAGTTCAACTTTTAAAAGGAAGTTTCTCTAATAGATTAAAAGATATAGATTTCAACACAGTAACTGCTCTCTTAGCTGATTTTGGAGTCTCATCTTTGCAGTTAGATAAAGAGGATAGAGGTTTTCGATTCGATAGTAAACTATTAGATATGAGAATGGATCAGAGTAACCCTTTTAGTGCAAAAGATGTTGTAAATAGTTATCCACAAGATAAATTAGAGAAAATTATAAGAGAGTATGGAGAGGTAAAAGAGGCTAGAAAAGTTGCTCAAAAAATCGTGCAGTATAGGGCAAATAAGGCTATAGAGAGCAATATAGAGTTAGCAGATATTGTATCGAGTATTATTTATAATAAGGGCAAAATCCATCCTGCAACTTTAGTATTTCAGGCAATTAGAATAGAGGTAAATCAAGAGTTAGAAGAGATTACTTCGCTTTTAGATATACTTGAAGAGAAGAGACCAAAAGGGGCTATTATCTCTTTAATTACATTTCATTCTTTAGAAGATAGGCTTATAAAGCAACGCTTTAGAAAATGGGCAAAGAGCTGTATATGCCCACCAGAGACAATGCGTTGTATGTGTGGGAACAATAATAATTTAGGCAAAGAGCTTTATAGAAAACCTATTATTGCTACAAAAGATGAGATAAAAGTAAATCCTCGTAGCAGAAGTGCAAAATTAAGAGTATTTAAATTTAAGGATTAAGTATGGAAAGAGAAGAGAAAAGTTACTTAAAACCAATTTTTATAATGCTTATAGTTGCATTTCTTGCAATGTTTAAAGTCTATTTAGCAAATGAGACATACTATACAAGTAGAGATATACAAAAGATATCTACTAAAATTAGTGCACTTAAAGAAGAGAAAAATATTTTAGAGTTAAAAATAGAGAAACTAAAATATAAAAATACTATATCAGACCCACTATTTGCATACAAACAACCTGAAATAATAAAAGCTACTTCAAATAATGAAAGTGTAAAACAAGAGGATAAGCCTATAAAAAATAGAGAAATTAAAACAGTAATAAAAGCTAAGAAAAAAGATACAAAAGAGTTATTTAAAAACATAAATACAGAGGATATATATTGATAAAAAAGATAATTTCATTTGCTGTCGATAAAGCTATATTAAACCATATACTATTTGTTTTAATGCTTATATTGGCACTATTTGCATATAGAGAAATTCCTAAAGAGATTTTTCCGCCATCTAACTTAGATAAGATATCTATAACTGGTGGATACCCAGGTGCAAGTGCTGATATACTTGATAAAATGGCTGTTCAAGGTATAGAAGATGATTTAAAAAGTGTAGATAATATTAGTGATATAAGCTCTCTAATTAGAAATGGTATGTTTAGCATTAGTTTAGATATTAAAGAGGGAAGTAATTTACAATTAGTTTTAAATGATGTAAAAGATGTTATTGCTAATGCTAAACGCGACCTGCCAAGTGATATGAATGAACCAATAGCTAAGAGAGTGGTTTATCAGTTTCCACTACTTTTAATTGCAGTATCTGGTAATGTAAGTAAAGATAAATTACTAAAGGCTGCTAAGAGGCTAAAAAGTCGCCTGAGTAGCTTTAAAGATTTAGGCACAATAGATATTAGAGGTGATGCCGATTATGAAATGAAAATAGAACTTAATGATAAAAAGATAGAAGCATTAGACTTAAATAGACAACTGCTCTATAAAAGTATCTCAAATTTAAGTTCTATATTTCCTGCAGGTACCATAAAAAATAGAGGTAAAAAAATATATATATCATCTATAAATGGAGAGAAAGATGTAAAATTACTAAAAAGTACTATCCTCTCTATTGGCAACAAACGAGTCATACTAGGAGATATTGCTAAAATATCTTATGAATTAAATACACCAAATACAATATCTAGCTTTAATGGCAAAGAGAATATCTCTTTAAATGTAACAAAATTAGAGAGTGGTAATGCAATAGAGTTAAGTAAAAAAGTTAAAGCACTATTAAAAGATTTTTCAAAAGAGTATAAAGATATAAATTTTGAAGTATACACAGACACATCTTTATGGATAAGAAATCGTTTAAACCTTGTAAGTTCTAACATTTTATTTGGTCTGTTTTTAGTATTTTTATCAATCTTTCTAAGTGTAAATTGGAAAATATCTTTGGTAGTCGCAATGGGTATTCCAACAAGCTTTTTTATAGCTATAATCGCTGCTAACGAGTTAGGTTATAGTATTAATATGCTCTCGATGCTAGGTGCCCTACTCGCTTTAGGAATGCTAGTTGATGAAGCTATAGTTGTAGCTGAAAATATATATCGACACTTAGAGATGGGCAAAAGCCCAAGGCAAGCAGCTATTGATGGAGCTGTAGAGATGTTTCCAGCTGTATTAACAGCTACAGCAACTACAGTATTTGCATTTTTGCCACTGCTTATTATGTCTGGTAAACTAGGAATTTTTATGAAAATTCTGCCAGTAATGATAACAGTTTTACTACTTAGTTCACTCTTTGAAGCATTCTACTTTCTTCCTCTACATGCAAAAGAGTTATTTAGTATAGGTAAAGTAAAAAAAGAGCATAAAGCAACTCCTTTTTGGGATTTTTTGTATAACTTTTATAGAAAAATACTTTCAACTCTTTTAAAGTGGAAAGAGCTATCTACACTACTTCTTGTAACTTTTATTATTGGCTCAACTGTACTAATTGCCAAACATACAAAATTCGAAATGTTTCCAAAATTTGATGCAGAGCAAATATATATTAGTGGTAAAGTAAATGTAAACAGTAAATTAAAAGAGACAAAAAAATTGATTGAACCAATAGAGAAAGCTCTTTTAAAAGATATGAACAAAAGTGATATAGGCTCTATTACATCTATGGCTGGTATAAGATTTCTACCAGACCAATCTTTTGAAAGTGGAGAACATCTATTTCATATTTTTGTAAATTTAAAAGAGAGAGCCCCGCAAAACTTTTTTGATAAATATATAAACCCCTATCTATCTATTGAGTATGATAATTCAAATATGACAAGAGGAAAAGATGCCTTTACTATTTTAAAACAGATTCAAAAAAGATTAAAGAAGATAGAGAATTTAAAAGATAAAAATGGTAAACCAATATATTACGATTTATCTGTTTTTGTACCACAAACAGGCATAGTTGCAAACGATGTGGAGATAGAAGTTATACAAAAAGATGGACAAAATGTAGATAAAGCAATTAATAAAATAAAAAATACTCTCTTAAAAATAGATGGCTTAAAAGATGTAATGTCAAACAAACAAAATGGACCCGAGGAGTTAAAATTAAAAATAAATAGTTATGGTCAAAAGTTAGGATTTAATGAGAGTTATCTAATTAGTACATTAAGAGGAATGTTTTTAGAGGCTGAATACGGAAAGATGCTTGGCTCTATTGGAGTAATTAGAGTAACACTGCAAGACGCTAATAAAGACAATAATTATAATTTAAAAAATACATACATCTATACACCAGATGGTAGGCAAAAAGTAGAACTAAAAGATATTGTAGACTTTATTTATAAAAAGAGTCCGCTTGTTGTATATAAAGATAATGGTAAAAAGGTTTGGAGTATTACTGCACAAACTATTAAAGGCAAAGTTACTGCATCAGAAGTTATGCAAAAAGTTCAGCCCGTAATAGATAAACTAAAAAAAGAGGGTTATGAATTTATTGTAAAAGGTGAAGAAAAAGCAACAAAGCAGGTAAAAATAGAGATGATGCAAGCTGCAATTATTGCACTATTTTTAATATTCATATCACTTGTTTTAATGTTTAATTCACTTATTCTACCTTTAATTACAGTAAGTGTAATACCATTATCGATTCTAGGTGCTTATGTTGGAACAAAGCTTATGGGTATAAATATGACTCTACCTGGTATTATGGGTCTAGTAGGCTTAGCAGGGGTTGTTGTAAATGATGCAATTATTATGCTAGATTTTATTAAAGGTTCAAAAAATAGTTCTGAAATTGTAGACAAAGCAGTAACAAGACTTAGACCAATTATGCTGACATCTATCACTACCGTGCTTGGGCTATCTTCGCTAATATTCTTTGCAAGTGGACAAGCTTTGATAATTCAGCCTATGGCTATATCTTTAGGTTTTGGCGTAGCGTGGGCAACAGTTTTAAACTTAATCTACATACCATTAATCTATGCAATAGTTTACAGAGTAAAAGATAGATAATGAAAAATTTATATAATGCTTTAATGTTAAAAAAACTGCTTATAGAAAAAGAGTTAGGTATTAAGTATATAGAGCCAATAAAAGAGTTTAAAGAGGAGCAAGTAAGCCTACCTAACTCTATAGATGAGTTAAGAGCAATTACGCTTAATTGTCACTTATGTGAACTTAGTAAAACACGACAAAATGTTGTCTTTGGAGAGGGTAATACAAATGCAGAATTAATGTTTGTAGGTGAAGGACCAGGAGCTAATGAAGATGCAACTGCTAAGCCATTTGTAGGTAGAGCTGGGGAGTTACTAACTAAAATGATAGAAAATGTACTCCACATACCAAGGCAGAGTGTATATATTGCTAATATAGTAAAATGTAGACCACCACAAAACAGAGCACCAAGTTCAAAAGAGGCTCTAACTTGTAGACCTTACCTATTAAAACAGATAGAGTTAATAAAGCCAAAATTAATTGTAGCATTGGGTGCAACCGCTTATCACTATTTAAGTAATGATGATACACCTATAAGTAAAATTAGAGGACATCTCTTAGAAGAGAAAGATTACAGTATAATACCAACATATCACCCTAGCTATTTATTAAGAAACCCCTCTGCTAAAAAAGAGGCATTTGAAGATATGCTAAAGGTTAAAAACTTTTTGAATTTATAGGGAATTTAACACTTTTAGGCTCTAAAGAGCTATTGCCTATTTTTTGAGATTCTATTAAAAGTGTGCCATTGTTATCTTTATAAATTACCTTAAGTGGCTTTTCACTGTTTTTATATATTAAAGTTCCTGAAACTACTACACTGTCGGGTTTTTTATCATAATCTGATAGTACAAATTTATACTCTCTACCTAATTTAATAGTGTCAATATAGTGCTTTATATCATCAATAGAGAGGCTATTTTTTAAATTATCAGATAATTTATTTTGAAGAGCAAAGTAATCTTCATGCCTAATATCTGTTAAAGATTTTCCAACTTCTTGCGTATAGTAATTTACCTCTTTAGAGTTGTCAAAAAAATACTTATAAGCTACAAAAATGCCTATAAGTAAAAGTATTATATATCCTGGTTTAATTTTTTTCAATATACTTTCCTGAGTTAAAATTCATTAAAAAAACAATCGCTATAATATTTGGTAAAATTAGTGTGGCTAAATAAAATGCCATATTTAAATTTTTACTCTTTAAGAGCATAAAAAACCCTGCAACTAAAATAGCATATGCAATTAATCTTATATAGTTAAATGCTCTTGCACTATCTGCTATACTCTGTTTTAATGGTCTTTTTTGCTCTTTTAATCTCTGTTTCTCTTCTTTAATTATATCTTTAAAACTTTTATCTTCATCATTTGCTTGCATTTCGTCATATAGATTGTATGGGTCTTCTATTTTATCTAATTCATCTCTGTCATCAAACTCTTCGCCAGAAGCATCTACTAACCTTTTATCAACCATATTCTTATAGTTTTTAAATGAAGCAAGTACAACTATAGATGATGTAAGAAAAGCCACAACAAAGCTATATAGTGCACTTTTAGAGGCAAATATAAATATAAGTCCTGCTCCAATTAATAGTGCAGAAATGTAAAGAAGTATTAATCTAGCAAACAACACTAAAATTCATCCTCATCGCTAGCATCGTATTTTCTTCTTGCATATTTTGGGTCGTTTGCCAATTCGTCTAATACTTTTTTCTGTTTCTTGTAAGCTTTATAAACATTTAAAATCGCTGCACCTATCCCCCAAAATACACCTAGCCAAAATAGCCACTCGTAGCCAAATAGTTTACGAAGTCCATAGCCAATAGCTACGCCTAAAAGTACAGCTACTACTATAGATATACCAAGGCTTAAGCCATCGGCTGCCTCTACTACTTTTTTTAATTTTGGTTCTTCTTGTGACATTTTAATCTCTTATTTCACGCATAGCTTCGTATGCTGCTATTATGGTCTCTTCTATCATATCGTCTGTAATTGCTGTACTTATAAAGCCAGTCTCGTATGCTGAACATGCTAGATAAATACCTTTTTTAAGCATACTGCTATGAAATTTTGCGAAAGTTTCAGTATCGCTAGATTGTGCATCTGTAAAGTTTTTTACCTCTTTATCGTTAAAGAAGAAACCAAACATAGAGCCACGAACCTCTGTTACAAGTGGTATCTCTTCTGCTTGGGCAGCTGCTTTAAAGCCTTTCATTAATCTTTTTGCTTTTTTACCTAAATCTACATATAGTGCTGGATTGTGCTTTAATTTTCTTAAGCTTGCAAGTCCTGCTGCCATTGCAACTGGATTTCCGCTAAGTGTTCCTGCTTGATATACTGGACCCTCTGGAGATAGCTTAGCCATAATATCTGCTCTACCGCCAAATGCACCAACAGGCATACCACCACCTATAACTTTACCTAAAGTTACCAAGTCTGGTTTAACTTCTGTAATTCCTTGTGCACCTGTTAGGCTTGCTCTAAAGCCACTCATAACCTCATCAAAAATCAGAAGTGCTCCATTGTGTTCGCAAAGCTCTTTTAAGCCTTCTAAAAACTTTTCGTCTGCTGGTACTAGCCCCATATTTCCTGCGATTGGCTCAATAATAATACAAGCTATATCGTCACTATCTTCAAAACATTTTTTAACACTCTCTAAATCGTTATATGTCGCTAATAGTGTATGTTTTGTTAAATCTGCTGGCACTCCTGGGCTGCTTGGACTACCAAAAGTTACTGCTCCACTTCCTGCTTGAACAAGCAAAGAGTCGCTATGTCCATGGTAACAACCTGCAAATTTTATAAAATCATTTTTGCCTGTAAAGCCACGAGCTAAACGCAAAGCACTCATAACTGCTTCGGTACCTGAATTTACGAAACGCACTTTATCTATTGTATCAAATAGTGTTACTATCTCTTTTGCAAGTTCAGTCTCAAGTTGCGTAGGTGCACCAAAACTTAAACCCTTTTTAGCTGTTTCGATTACTGCATTTTCTATATCTTTATCGCAATGACCAAAAATTAGTGGACCCCAACTTTGAACATAATCGATATATCTATTGCCATCTATATCAAAAAGATAAGCCCCCTCACCTCTTTCTATAAATGGCGGTACACCACCAACGCTACCAAATGCACGAACTGGCGAATCTACACCACCCGGAATATATTTAGACGCCTCTTTAAAAGCTTTTTCACTATTTTCAAACATACTTTATCCTTTTTCTAAATTACTGTTATTATACAAAAAATCAACTATTTTTCTCTCTAAAATATCTGCTTTTGTAATAGTTTTTCTATCATTACTCCCTAATGCTACACGCAAAAACTCTAAATTTGCAGCTTTTGCTGCTAGCATATCTCTATCGCTGTCACCAATAAAAAGGGCTCTTTTAGCTCTATTTCTATTTAACAAAGCCAGTAACATATCTGGTGCTGGCTTGCCATTATCTACCTCATCGTAGCAAATTATATCATTAAAGTAGTTCTCTATATTTAAATGCTTTAATGCTTCCATTGTAGAGTCTCTATATGCATTTGTTGCTAGTGCTATCTTTATGCCTTTATTCTTTAAATTTTGAAGCATTAATTCAACACCATCAAATATAACTAACTCTTTATCGTGGTTTCGGCTGTAGTACTCCTTAAACCACTTTTCGTGTTTATCTGTTATTTCATCTGTTTCATAAAAAAATTTAGCTAAATTACACTCTGGATTATTTATCTGCTCTAATATTATTTGCTTAGCTAATGGCTCTAACCCTAATTTTCCTCTAACATAATTTATAGAATTAACTAAAGTTACAGAGCTATCTACAAGTGTACCATCCATATCAAATATTGCTAGCACTATCGTTTACCTGCATTTAGAGATTTTATGTAAATAGATAAGCCTATCAAAAGTGCAGTAATGGCTAAAATTAAGCCACCGGCATATACAAGTTTACTAGAGTCTGTAAGTGCAAATTTAAATACCAGCATTAATGACTCTATAGCTAAAGCAATAATAATAGAACCTAAAAACTTAACCATTGTTTTGTGTATATCACCTTCGTGGCGTTTCTTATGCTCTCCTAAAACTTCCTCTTCAAATATTGCTTTTACTAAATCAAAAATTGCAAGAGAGAGTGTTAGTAAAATGGTAGATTCAAAGACATTTTTTATATCAATGGCTTCTATATGCACACCCATACCTGTAAAGCTGACTACACCTTTTACAAATAGTAATAGTGCCACAAAAAGTAGAGCTAAAGAGAAAGCACCATAAATATATTTTGTAACTCTACCTGCTAAAGCATCTACAGATGACGGGTTAACCATTTTAAGCATATTATTTAGAGCAATATCTACACATACAATATACTCTAACTCCTCTTTATCGTTATATACTGGATATGCAACAGTAACTACTAAATTATTACTTTTTATAGATGGGTATGGATCGGTTAATACACACTTTTTATCTCTTATAACTTTGTAGTAGTAAGCTCTAGCACTTCTGCTCTCACCTTGCCCTTTTCTTGCATATTTTGGATTCATACTAATTGTATTTATTAGTTGATTGCCATTTGAATCTAATACGTATAGTGCATCTGCATTTTTCAGAGTTTTGGCAAGGCTTTTTAATCCAATTTTAATATCTCTAAGTGTAATAGATGGCACTCTGTTTGGCATTGACCTACTTAAAATATAACATAGATATGCTCTAGCTTTTGTGCGTATTTGTGAAAATTCATCTATCTCTCTAATATTCATTCAACTCCCCTAAAACATCAGCGTATGAAACCTTCTGATTCAACTCTACACTCCATTTTATAGCATCTTTTTGGCTCAGTATAACAATTGTCGAACCCATTTCGAACCAACCGAAAAGCTCAGCTTTTTTTAAAGTTTTTGGCTCTTCGTATCTGTAATAAGCTCTATTGTTACCATTTTCATTAGTCTTTATAGCATCTTCAAAAGTTACAACCATTTTACCTACATTTAAAGCACCAACAAGCACAATAAAATGTTTATGCCCAAATCTATCTAAAACCTCTAGCACTACTCTTTCGTTCTCTATATATAGATTTTTCTTATTTTTAAGTAGTGGCATATTTACAGGATATAACTTACCAGGAATATGCAAAGCACTTAATACCTTTACATCAAATGGCATATGATAGCGATGGTAGTCTTTAGGAGATAGATAAAAGTTTATATACTCTCCACCATCTAGCAAGCTAAAATTATCACTATTCTCTTCGCCTATCAACTCTCTAGTACTATACTCCATACCCTTTATCTGATAAGCTAAGCCATCTTCTATTTTACCAAATGCTATAATTTTTGCATCGCAAGGAGATATAACACTTGTTATTCGTGCATCTATATTTGGCTCTTTTTTTAAGCTTCTTATAAAAAGTTTTGTTAGCGATTTATAAGAGTCTGCAGGTGCAAAATTGCTCATATCTAAGCCCATTAACTTAACATATGCATTGTTTATAAAAC
>JALVTE010000119.1 GCA_027024155.1 Campylobacteraceae bacterium | reverse complement strand
ACCTCTTTTATCTTCCTCTTTCTACTTTAGCACCCCTTAGTTTAACATGTTTTTTACATTGTCAAACTTTTTATTTCTTTGGGGTTTTGTATTATACGATGACGGCGATGCCATAGTTTTACATCATGCCATTTTACCGATATAAAATCCTTAACTTAATGGTATTGAAGGGTACCTCTAAAAATATAGAACAATATATAGAGTTAAATCATAAAAATATTTTACTATTGTTCTATATATAAAATATTAAAATATATAACTACCTTAACGTTATAGAAAAATCCTAAAATAAATGTCATAAATCTGTTTTATTTTGTCATATTTATTATATATTTTCGAAAATATGGCATAATACATCCAATTTTACTAAAATGTGAATGTCTATTTTATGTTTATGTAAATATTAATTTTTATAAATATAAAAATAGATAAAATTATTTGAAGGTTGGGTATGAATAGGTTATTAGTAATAATAATTTCATTAGGAGTTCTCTTAGAAGTAGCGATGGCTGGTATTAGTTTGCCAAATGTTAATAGTATAACGCCAAGTGTAGATCTTACTAATTTTAGAGATGGTGATTTTGAAGATTCTATGCCGGCTGTTGCACCTCATTGGGCAGGTGGTACTGTTTTATATGGAAATACTTATAAAGGATATCATGGAACACGATACGCTAGTATTGGTGGGTTAAGAAGTTCTATGGTTTTTCAAGAATTGCTACTTAAACCAAATACGCAATATGAAATTAAGTTTGTGGCAGCAATAGGAGATTTATATTTGGGTCAAAATGTTTCGATTATTAATGCCCCAAATGCAGATGGTGCTATTATAAAGAGCGTAGATATTACAAATAAAGCTAAAGAAACAGGTTTAATAGAGTATACATTAAGATTTAAGACAGGTATGGGATTAGTAGGGGCATTTAGTCCTGTAACTGTTAAAATTTCACCTATGGCTGGTTTGATTTATATTGATAACTTTAGATTGATTGATACTTCTAATAATGAAAATGAAGAGTTTTTTGAAAAGAGATATTATAATAATTTAAAGGGTAATATAAAAATTATTGGTAATACAGTATTAAAATCGAATACTTCAGATGGTACAAAAAGTAATGCTGAAATAAATCTACATTATGTTGATATTGATGATAACTCTAGTACATTTAACTCATCTAGTGCAACATTAGACTCTATTGTTGATAATGTACCTGTTGATAAATCAAAGATAGTATGGGCAGGACTCTATTGGACAGGTTATTTACATAATGATAAATATGATGATGGGATAGATAATGTTTACAATTTTTCAAGAAAATATAGAACAGATGCTAAAAATGATATTAAAAGTGTATTAGCTAATCAAAAAGTTTTATTAAAAGTTGATAATGGTAATTATATATCAATAAAGCCAGAACAAGTAAATAGATATAGATATAAATATAATCAATATTATTACCCATATACTATTTCGTATGTTTCGTATGTTTATAATGCTTTTGCAAATGTTACAGATATTTTAAAAGGTAAAAATGCAAATCATAAATATACAGTAGCCAATATTCCAACAAGAGAGGGAGAGACAGATACTGGTCTTATAGGAGATGGTTTAGGGAATTTTGGAGCTTGGACTCTGGTAATAGTATATGATAATTCTGCAAAATCTGAAGAGAAAACTCGTAATGTTACAATTTTTGACGGACTTAAATTTGTATCAGCAGAAGATAATCCAAGAGTAACTATTAATTTTGAAGGGTTTAAAACACCTCATTATGCACCTAATGGGGTTGATTCTAAAATTTCAATATTTGCAGCTGAAGGGGATAAATATATTCTTGGTGATGGAGCAATTTTAACAAATCAAGATGGATATAATTATAAATTACCTAATGCTAGAGGAACAGATAGTTATTTTGCATCATCTATAGATGGTGTTCCTGATAGAAATCCAAAGATAAAGAATAATAATGGTATAGATATTCATGTAAATAAAGTAGGAACAAAATATGGAAAGTATATGCCTATTAAAGTGAATCAAAATAAGGCATCTTTAACTATGTATACAACTCAAGATGCATATATTCCTACTATGGTTGCATTTTCTACTGAACTTTATACGCCTAAATTATGTTACGATTATAGTTTAAGAGTAAATAAATTTACAACTATTCCAAGCCAGAATAGAGATTTTAAACTTCACGGTTTAACTAATGATGAATTGATGTTTAAAGTTATGATTCGTTCTCAAGAGTCAGATTTTGATATTACACATAGTAAACAGTATTTAACTTTTACTCCAAATAATCAATTACCATTTAATTTTGATAGGGCAGAAGTATCTTATTCTAATTCTAATAGATATAATGAAGTAACACCTATAGATTCGCAGCTTGGTATAATACCAATAGGTAAACATATTGATAGCACAGGTGGAGTAATAGGTGCAAAAGAGAGAATGTATAGTAAAACATTTTATAAAATGCCTGATGGTGGTACATTTGAAGGTAGATTTGATGTTAATGTAGAGGGTGATATCTCTTTTGATGGAGTTAATAGTGTGCATTATGTTTTAAGTACTGCTGCACCAGAGGGCTCACCTTATCATTTAAATAGATGTCCTACAAATCAAACTTATGACCCAATATATGGTATGTTTAATGTCGAAGATGGAAATGCAACTTTTTATAAAACGCCAGAAGATAGATTTTCTCTACCTACACAAGTTACAAATGTACCATATAAAGTGACAGTAGCTAGTTATGGTAAAAATTATAATGGTAAATATACAGTTCCTAAAATAAGAGATACTGCTTTAGAAGTTGAAGTTATAGATGCTGGAAACTTTGAAAATAATAGTAGTAGTGGTTACGATGCGACATGCGAAGACCCAGATAGTTACTCTAAAGGTGCATGGGTTAAGTTTAATTACAGAAATAGAGTCTCTTTGAATATACCGCAAGATTATCCTCAGTATCCTAAAACATTAGCATTAAGAAAAGCTGCCTTTAGAATGTGGGTTTTAATGCATAAAGATAATAGGGGTAATAGGGTGCCAGTTCCAGTTTTATGCAAGAGTCAAGATGATGGAAAGTGTTTTAGCAATATCTATAAAGAGTATTACGAAAATAGAGATGATTCAGTAGATAAATTTTGTCAGAAAGATTGTGATAATTCTGATAATGGTGATAGTAAGTGTTACGACTGTTTAAGAGAGTACTATGCTGACCCAGTATGTTCAAGAGATGTATTCTCTATCCGTCCAGATGGTTTTAGATTTTCATTAAAAGATAACAATCAAACAGATAATTATAAAAGAGATATTGTAAAAATTAAAGATAGTTATGCAAATAGCGAGAGTGCAAATATTGTTGCAGGGTATAAGTATATTTTAGATGTAAATGCAACTACATATGGAGCTAATCAAAACTCTTTAGGTTACTATTTCTTAGAAGATAATGGTACTAGAAATATCTCTAAACTATTTTTTGATGATAAGAGTAGCTGTATGGATAAAGCAAATAAGAATTTATCTGTATATTTAAGAAGTGGTGCTACAGAACATTTTGCTTCTGATATGAATAAAAGTATAAATACTCTTAAAAGTACAAATGTTGGTAAGTATTATGTTCATATGGAAGATAATAAGTGGACAGAGGTAGATCAAGTTGGTTATCCTTATAGACCATTTCCAAATCATGAAGATTGTAGAGTAGGTGGAGCAGCAAATAATAATGGTGAATTAGTATCTATAAGAGGGTGTACAATTACAAGTAAACATAATGATTATCACGATTTACATTTAAATGTTCATCCTTATGATATAGATATTTCAAGTATTAATTTAACAC
Organism: Campylobacteraceae bacterium; assembly: GCA_027024155.1. Classification (GTDB taxonomy): domain Bacteria; phylum Campylobacterota; class Campylobacteria; order Campylobacterales; family Sulfurovaceae; genus JAADEQ01. The sequence goes on along the minus strand of JALVTE010000119.1, from coordinate 12,733 downwards.
CTAATGGTAGTTATATTTATGCAAATGATTTAAGGAGAACAAAGAGTCTTATCTCTAATGATACTGATATGGCTATTGCTCTTAGAGGTCTATTAATAGCTAAAGATTATAATGGTAATAATTTAACTAATTATACTGGTACTTGTGCAGCTAAAGATTTAAATATAAAACTAAGATATAAGTTTGATAGAAATAATATTAAAGATTCTATTGGTCGTGGTGTAGTTTTACAAAATTTACTATTAGATAATAGAATTAACTTAGATATGCCGGTAAAAGAGTATGGCTTAAATAATACCCTTTTAGATTATAATTTTACTAAAAATCAATTTTTAGATATAAATAGTACTATAGAAAATGGAAAAGCAGATTTTAAAACATACATTAACTTTAAAAGAGACTATAATGTAGGAATAAATCCATTTAAAATTACTATTACTGATTTAAATTTAACAAGCCCTAATGATAGTGCAATAGTTGAAAAGTCTCTACACTCTATAAATAAGCAAAAAGAGTATAATACTACAAAGACTGTCTATTATGCAAAGATAAAATCTAGTTCCGATTTATATGATGATATTACTGATGATAATGTATCAACACCTGTTGAAGTTGCAATATTTTGTAATGATGCTATAGAAAAATGTGCACAATATGGAATAGATAGTAAAAAAGATTTAACTAATGAGTATGATTGGTGGATTTTTGAAAATCACAATTCAGTAAATGGACAAGTTATGTTAGAGTCTGAAAATAATAGAAGAGTTAAAGTATCTCCTACTATTATTAATAATTTTATTGATGGTATTGATGAAAATGTAGAAGTTAAAGATATAGGAATACCTCATAGACCATATATTACTAAAATATCACCAACAAGTATTATGAAGAGTAACTACCCTTGGTTACTATTTAATAAAGATAAAAATACACCACCACCTTATATATATAAAGTTAGATTTATTAACCCACCATCAGATAAATGGTCTGGAGGTGGCGGTACAGGACATACTGTAACTACTAACGCAAGTGGAAGAAAAACTGAAAAAATAGATTGGTAGAAGAGTACCTTTTTACGAGTGAAGTTAAGCATCCACTTGTGTTGCTTCATAACTGAAGTTAAGTACTATATATAATAAAAAGTTAAATTAGTATAGTGTAATTGTATGAGTTTAAAACTTAAAGTTTCTCAGAATAAACTCCGCAAGAGCGGAATTTAATTATGCTATTTCTGGAAGTCTGATTGTTTGACCTGGATAGATTTTATCTGCATCTTTAATTACTTCTAGGTTTGCAGCTACGATATCATGGTGTTTGTTACCGTCACCGTAGTGTTCTTGTGCAATTCCCCATAGAGTATCGCCTTTTTGGATTGTGTAGAATGTTGGTTCAGGAACATCACGCTCGTTACTAGCTTCTATCATTTCATTAGATACTAATTGATCCGCATTTACACTCTCTACTCCTTCCACATTTCCAGCAATTAAAATAACTTTTTCTCGTGTTGCATCATCGGCTGTAACACCTGCCAATGTAACCACTCCATTATCAACTGTAACAACTAAACCTTGTACGGGTTCACTCTCGAAGCTACTCTCTATTTCATTTTTTATTGCTTCGTCATCATTACCTTTACCAAGTATCTTTTTACCTGCATCTTTCATAAAACTAAATAGTCCCATTTTGTCTCCTAAAAATATTTTTACATAACAATTATATCATAAAATTTAATATTTTTATAAAAACTATTTAAATTAGTGTGGTGATGTAGATGAGAACTTATGTGTGGTTTAGCCTACTGTTGGTAATTTAATTTTAATAGCAGTTTGAGTTTGCGGGCAGACACATAGGTTTGCCCCTACAATAAAACTATTTTTTCAAAATTCTAGGTAGTGTTATACCCTCTTGGCTTTGGTATTTGCCTTTTCTGTCGGCATATGTTGTTTCGCACTGCTCATCACCCTCTAAGAATAGTACTTGTGCAATTCCTTCGTTTGCGTAAATTTTTGCAGGAAGTGGGGTAGTATTGCTAATCTCTATAGTTATGTGTCCTTCAAATCCTGGTTCAAACGGTGTAACATTTACTATAATTCCACATCTTGCGTATGTGCTTTTACCAAGGCAAATTGCCAATACATTTGGTGGCATTTTAAAGTACTCTACTGTTCTTGCAAGTGCAAAAGAGTTTGGTGGTACTATGCAGACATCTCCTTTAAAATCTACCACATTTGCGTCGTCAAAATCTTTTGGATCAACTACTTGTGCATTTATATTTGTAAAAATTTTAAACTCATTACTTACTCTAATATCGTAGCCATAACTGCTAAGTCCGTAACTAACTACACCTTTGCCTACTAATCCTTCGCAAAATGGGCTTATCATACCTTTTTGCGACATTTCTCTTATCCATTTATCTGATTTTAAACCCATAAACTTCTTATTCCTTATATGATTTATGGTATTATATCCAAAATTTTTTATGTTATAAACCAATACGGTTTAAACTTAGAGAGGATAATTTAATGAATTTAGAAGAGATTAAAGAGTTAATTAGAGTATTTGGAAGAAGCAAGCTAGGTAAGCTTAAAGTTAAAGATGGTGAGTTTGAAGTTTCAATGCAGAGAGAGGGTAGTGATGTTGTAGTAACTAATGTGCCAACTGTGGCTACTCCTGTAGCAGAGGCTCCTGTAAAACAGGCAACAGCAACTGCACCGGCAGAAGAGGAGCTTAGTGGAGAGTTTATTACATCTCCTATGGTTGGAACATTCTATGCTTCTCCATCGCCTGATTCACCTCCTTTTGTGAAGGCTGGAGATAGTGTAAGAAAAGGGCAAACGCTTTGTATCTTAGAAGCTATGAAAATTATGAACGAGTTAGAGGCAGAGTTTGATTGCAAAATTTTAGAAGTATTAGTACAAGATGGGCAACCAATCGAGTACGATACTCCACTATTTAAAATAGAGAAGCTGTAAATATGGCAAAAGAGTTAAAAAGAATTTTAATAGCTAACAGAGGCGAGATTGCCTTAAGAGCTATTAGAACAATTAAAGAGATGGGTAAAGAGGCGGTTGTTGTTTACTCTAAGGGTGATAAAGATGCAGCATATCTTAATTTTGCAGATGCAGCAATCTGTATTGGAGATGTTAAAAGTGCTGATAGTTACTTAAATATTCCAGCAGTTATGTCAGCAGCTGAACTTACAGAGTGCGATGCTATTTTTCCAGGTTATGGCTTTTTAAGTGAAAACCAGAATTTTGTAGAGATTTGCCGACATCATGGTATTAAATTTATTGGTCCATCGGTTGAAGTTATGCAACTTATGGCAGATAAATCTAAAGCTAAGCAAGTTATGGCAGAGGCTGGTGTACCAACAATTCCTGGTAGTGATGGTGCAGTTGCAACGCCTGCTGAGGCTAAAGAGTTGGCTAAAGATATAGGCTATCCTGTAATTTTAAAAGCTGCTGCTGGTGGCGGTGGTAGAGGTATGCGTATTGTCGAAGATGAGAGCTATATAGAAAATGCTTTCTTAGCTTGTGAAGCAGAGGCGATAAATGCGTTTGCAGATGGTACTTTGTATATGGAGAAGTTTATCGAAGCTCCTCGCCATGTTGAGGTTCAGGTACTTGGTGATAGCTTTGGGCATGCAATTCATGTTGGCGAGAGAGACTGCTCTATGCAAAGACGCCATCAAAAACTTATAGAGGAGTCTCCAGCTGAGGTTTTAGATGAAGCAAGAAGAAAAGAGTTGCACGAAGCAGCAGTAAAAGCTACAGAGTTTTTAAAATATGAGGGTGCAGGAACTTTTGAATTTTTGGTAGATAAGCATAAAAACTTTTATTTTATGGAGATGAATACAAGACTTCAAGTAGAGCACTGTGTTAGCGAAATGGTAAGTGGCTTAGATATTATTGAGCAAATGATAAATGTTGCAGAGGGTAAACCGCTACCAAAACAAGAAGAGATAGAGTTAAAAGGGCACTCAATAGAGTGTAGAATTACTGCAGAAGACCCAGTAAGCTTTTTGCCAAGCCCAGGAAAGATTCAGAAATGGATTGCACCAGGTGGTAAAGATGTAAGAGTAGATACACATGCATATTGTAACTATATTATCCCAACATATTATGACTCTATGATTGGTAAGTTAATAGTGTGGGGTGAAAATAGAGAAAAAGCAATAGCAAAGATGCAAAGAGCTTTAGATGAGTTTGAAGTTGCAGGTGTTAAAACAACAATAGATTTCCATCGTAAAATGATGAGAAACGAAGACTTTAGAAGTAACAATTTCGATACAAAATATTTAGAAGACTACAAAGGCTAGAGAAGCTTAAAGCTCTAAGCACAAAGCTAAAAGCATATTGGTTTTTAGCTTTCGGCTTTAAGCTTTAAGCTTTTGGCTTACTACAAGGTAAAACAATGGTTATTACAAGATTTGCACCAAGTCCTACGGGATATTTACATATTGGTGGTTTAAGAACAGCTCTGTTTAGTTGGTTATGGGCTAGAAAAAATGGCGGAAAGTTTCTACTTAGAATTGAAGATACAGACCTTAGCAGAAATTCAGAAGATGCATTAAAAGCTATACTTAAAGCTTTTGATTGGGTTGGCTTAAATTATGATGGTGATGTAGTTTATCAATCGCAAAGATTTGATGTTTATAAAGATTATATAGCTAAACTTTTGCAAGAGGGCAAAGCGTATAAGTGTTATATGACAAAAGAGGAGTTAGATGCCCTTAGAGCTAAGCAAGAGGCAAAAGGTGAACGCCCTAGATATGATGGTAGATACCGCGATTTTTGTGGAGAGCCACCTGCTGGCGTAGAGCCTGTAATTAGAATAAAAGCTCCGCGAGAGGGCTTTATAGAGTTTAACGATGGCATTAAGGGCGATATTAAAATTGCAGCTAGTGAAGTAGATGATTTTATTATTGCAAGAAGTGATGGCACACCTACTTATAACTTTGTTGTAGCTATTGATGATTATGAAATGGGCTTAACAGATGTAATTAGAGGCGATGACCACTTATATAATACACCAAAGCAGTTGGTTGTTTATAATGCATTAGGTTTTAAGCCACCAAAGTTTTATCATGTTGCTATGATTAACAATGAAAAGGGTAAAAAACTTAGTAAAAGAGATGGTGCTCTTGATGTTATGGAGTATAAAAAGGCTGGTTATCTGCCAGAGGCGTTAATTAACTTTTTAGTTCGTCTTGGCTGGAGTAATGGTGACCAAGAGATTTTTAGCATTGAAGAGATGATAGAGCTATTTGACCCTAAAAACATTAACAAGAGTGCATCTAGTTACAATTTAGATAAACTACTTTGGTTAAATGCACACTATATTAAAAATAGTAGCAATGAAAAGTTAGTTGAACTTTTGAAAGATTTTGGAGTTGATTTAGAAAATAGTGATAAAATTGATGCTATCCTAAATGCAACAAAGCAGAGAGCTAAAACTTTAGTTGAGTTGGCAAATGAGATTAATAAAATTTTAAATACGCCAAAAGAGTATGATGAAAAAGCAATTAAAAAGGCTTTTAAAGGCGAAGCTTTAACTATAATAAAAGATTTTGTAGAGTTGCTAAAGAGTAGTGATAGTTTAAACTCGAAAGAGGATTATCACGAAGTAATGCAAAAGTTGGTAGAGCAAAAAGAGATAGGCTTTGGAAAATTGGGTCAGCCTTTAAGAGTTGCACTGCTTGGCTCTATGAGCGGACCTGGGCTTGATGAAGTAATGTATATAATTGGGCTTGATGAAGTAGAAAAAAGAGTAAAAAATATAGAGAACTTTTTAAAAGGGTAGTTTGAATGTGTGGAATTGTTGGCTATGTCGGTGCAAAAGAGAAGAAAGAGATACTGCTAGATGGGCTTAAAGAGTTAGAGTATAGAGGCTATGACTCGGCAGGAATTGCAGTAATCGAGGGGAATAACTTAAATAGCTTTAAAGCTGTTGGAAAATTAGAGAATTTAGTTAATAAGGCTAAAGATTTTAAAGCTGACTCTTTTGGTGTATCTATAGGGCATACAAGATGGGCAACGCATGGCAAGCCAAATGAGTTAAATGCCCACCCACATTTAGGTAAAAACAGCTATGTCGTGCATAATGGAATAATAGAAAACTATCAAGAGCTTAAAAAAGAGTTAATATCTAAGGGTGTAAACTTTTTAAGCCAAACAGATACAGAAGTTATAGTTCACCTTTTTGAAGAGAATGCTTTAGATAAAGAGCCATTTGATGCCTTTAAAAGTACTATTGAAAGATTAGATGGGGCATATGCAACACTTCTAATTACACAGAGTGCCCCTGATACTATTTTCTTTGCGAAAAATGGTTCGCCTATGCTTATTGGTTTTGATGGAGATGATATATACTTTGCCTCATCAGATACTGCAATTATTGGTAAGGCTAAAGAGGTTTACTATTTAGAAGATGGCGAGTATGGCTATGCTAAAGATGGTAAAGTGGAGCTATTTGATACAAATGGCAAAAAGAGCTTTACAACAAAGCCACTTAGCAGCGATAAGGTATCTGCACAAAAAGATGGCTACCGCTTCTTTATGGAGAAAGAGATTTATGAGCAATCTAGCGTAATTGCAGATACAATGATGGGGCGTGTACTAGAGTCTGAAATTGTATTAGATGAGTTAAATAGTAACTTATTTGATGGTATAGATGCAATTAAGATATGTGCTTGTGGAACAAGTTACCATAGTGCACTAGCTGCCTCTTATCTATTTGAGAGATTAGCAAAAGTAAGATGCGATGTAGAGATAGCAAGTGAATTTAGATATAAAGAGCCACTTTTAAGTAGCGATACACTCTTTGTTACAATTTCTCAAAGTGGAGAGACAGCTGATACTTTAGAAGCTTTGAAAATGGCAAAAAAAGCTGGGCTTAAGAGTTTAACTATCTGTAATGTTGATAACTCATCTATTGTAAGAGAGAGTGATGTTGCACTTCTTACAAGAGCAGGAATAGAAAAAGGTGTTGCAAGTACAAAAGCATTTGCTACACAAACTATGCTTCTTTGGATACTGGCACTATATGTTGCACAGAGTAGAGAGAGTGTTTCAAAAGAGATAATTGCAAAAGAGATAGATGCGATGAGACATAGCCCAAAAGTTTTAAAAGTTACTGATGAATTGCATGCCAAAATGCATAGATTATCTAAGCGTTATCTCCATGGACATGGTTTTTTCTTTATAGGAAGAGATATATTCTTCCCGTTAGCACTAGAGGGAGCACTAAAGCTTAAAGAGATTAGTTACCTGCATGCCGAAGGTTATCCTGCCGGCGAAATGAAGCATGGCCCAATAGCATTAGCCGATAGTAACCTATTTACCGTAGCCTTAATGCCAAAAACTCTGCTTTATGATAAAATAAAGTCCAATGTAGAGGAGTTGAGTGCTAGAGATGCTACAATTTTAGCAATATCACCAGAGCCTTTCGATTTAGCTGATGACTTTGTACAAACAAAATACGCTAGCCACCCAATGCTTGAATTTTTCGAAATGATGGTAGTAACTCAACTGCTAGCATTAGAGATTTCTGTGCGTTTAGGTAACGATGTAGATATGCCAAGAAATTTGGCGAAGTCGGTTACAGTGGAGTAAGTTAAGCTTTGGCTTAACTTACTCAGCTTAGAGCACAGAGCAGAGAACTAAAGGAGGCTTCGCCTTTTTTAGTGGGGCAAAGCCACAAATCAAATACGACGAAGTCACACAATTAGCTCTATGCTCTAAGTTCTCAGCTTTTCCGAAGGAAAATCATGAAAGTTCGTATTAATCAAGAAAAATTAGAAGAGTTAAAAAAACAGTTAAAACCAGGGCACAGTTGGTGGGCACTTGTTGGGATAATTGTTTTTTTCTTTGTGCCAGAATTTGTAGCTTTTTTTTGGGGCGATGATATAACTAAGTATTTTCTCTTAAAAGAGAAGAGCTCTATAGATTTCTTACATAAATTTTTATATAAACAGTTAGAGTCACTCGGAAAGAATAGTATTTTTAACATTACTTTAGGTTTAGCATTTGTAATATGGTTTTTTAGAGGAAGAAAAGAACATAAAGATAAGGATATAAAGCCTCCAAAGATAAATCTTTGAAAGCAGTAAATTTAGTTTAGCTAATTAGAAGCTGTAAGAAACACCTGCATTTACCATATCTACAGTAATATTTTTATTGCCAGTTTTCTTTAATGGTCTTAAGTACTCTACAAATACACCTAAGCCATCTTTTTTACCAGATATTTTTTTATTGATTGTGTATTCAGCACCAGCACCCCATGCAAAACTTTTTTGAGAACCTTTTACAGTTTCGCACTCTGTTTTACCATAACCTAAAAGAGCATATATATCTAAATTATCAGTAATTGGATATGTAGGTTTAAGATATAAACCATAGTGTTTTAGAGTTTTATTTTTGTCACCCCATGGTGTGTATATATATTTACCTTCAATACCTATATATTGATTATACATATAGCCAGCTTTTAAATTAACTCCGTATGTTGTTCCTCCATGAACTTGAGCACAACTTACTGTATTTACGCCATTTGTACTACATTGAAGAGCAGGATCGCATTGACATTTACTGTGAGAATATGTTAAACCACCACCTAAATATAATCCTAATGGTGCATATACTGGTACAGGAATTGGTTTAACTTGTGCAGGTACTACATTTTTTCCTGCTTGTGCAGATACAGTTAGTATTGCAAGGCTTGCAATAGTCATTGTTAATTTTTTCATTTTAGTTTCCTTGTTTTGTTTATTACATAATTGTAACACAAAAATATTAAACATAACTTAAGTATTTCATTTTGAAATATAAATATAGTACGATGAAATGGGAAAATAGAGCTAGACATTGCTTGTCTAGCCCATTTAGTAAGCTTTATATATAAAAGTAGCTAAGTTTAGAAGTGGTAAGATACTCCAGTGCTAAGAGCATCAGTAGTAATATCTTTAGAACCACTCTTTTTAAGTGGTCTTGTATACTCTGCATATACACCCCAACCATTTTTTATACCATCTTTCTTTTGACCAAAAGTGTATTCAGCACCTAAACCCCAAGCTAAACCTTTAAAAGAATCATTTAATGTTTCGCACTCAGTTTTGCCATAGCCTACTAAGCCATACACATCTATGTTGTCATTAACTGGTGCTATAGGTTTAATATATACACCATAATGTTTAAGTGTTTTATCTTTATCACCCCATGGTGTATAAAGATATTTAGCTTCTATTGCTAAATATTCAGTAAATGAATAACCAGCTTTTAAATTTATGCCATATGTTTTAGCACTATTAGTTGTAGCTGATGCATTATTTGATAAGTTTAATGTCTGACATTGACACTTACTCTTAACAAATGTTAAACCACCACCTATATATAAGCCTAGTGGAGGTACAGCAACTGGTGTTTGTGGCAGTTGCACTTTTGTTGGTACTGGTACTGGTGGTATAGTCACTGGAGCAACATTTTTACCAGCAAATGCTGTAGAACTTAATGCTACAGCTGTTGTTAATGAAAAAATAATTTTTTTCATAATAGACCCTTTCCTTGTTTTATTTATATTATGATATAATAAAAGAGTGTCTTTAAATGAGACACAACGCATTACACAATGTTAAACCCTTCCCTTGTGAGAAGAAAATGAAGTCGAAGTTATTCTCTTCTCACATTTTTTAATATGGGAGTAACATATTGTATAATATTAAACTTGTATTTAAACTTAAATTCTCTAAAATATTATAATTTGTTGTTAATTTGTTAATCTTTTCTTCCCAATATTAAGATGTAACTTCAAAGAGTTGTTATCTAATAAAAAGAACCAATAATTGGCTTTAAAATTTATTTTTAATATAATTTGACTATATACTGTACAGATTATTAGATAGTATAAACTGGTGCTTAATGTGAATAGTTGTTAATGATAAGTTAGCCAAGTTTGCTCTTATACTACCTCTTAGGATAAAATAAAAATTATCATTTAATATTAGTTCTTTAATCGTAGGTAATTTTAGAGGTGCACTTTAATAGATTTTCTCTAGTTAATTAAGTTAATTATTGATATAAAACTCATCCTAATAGAAAATTAGATATAATCTTACGATTTTTATATAAGGATATAAGAGATGTTACTATTTACTCCTGGTCCAACACCAGTACCCGAAACTGTTAGAGTTGCAATGAGTGCACCGACAATTCACCATAGAACTCCAGAATTTGAAGCTATTTTTAAAGAAGCTAGAGAGTCTTTGCTAAAACTTTTTGGAATGGACGAAGCTGTTATGATTGCAAGTTCTGGAACGGGTGCTATGGAGGCATCTATTATTAACCTTTGCAAAGTTAAAGCTTTAACTATAAATGCAGGTAAGTTTGGCGAGCGTTTTGGGAAGATTGCAAAAGCTCACGGTAAAGAGTTGGTAGAGTTAAAGTATGAGTGGAATATGCCAGCGAGTGTAGAAGATGTTAAGAAGGCTTTGGCAGAGAATAGCGATGTTGATACTATTGCTATTCAAGTTTGTGAAAGTGCAGGTGGACTTAGACACCCAGTAGAGGAGATTGCAAAAGCTGTTAAAGAGATAAATAGCGATATTATGGTTATTGCAGATGGTATTACTGCAGTTGGTGTAGAGCCAATAGATGTAACTAATATCGATGCATTAATTGCAGGTAGCCAAAAGGCTCTTATGCTACCTCCTGGGCTTGCAATGGTAGGATTAAGCTCTAAAGCTGTAGAGAGAATAGGCAATGGTAGTGGATATTACCTAAACTTAGCTAGCGAAATTGCTAAACAGCAAAAAAATACAACTGCTTATACTGCGGCGACTACTTTAATTATTGGCTTGAATAAAATATTTGATTTAGTAGAAGAGTTTGGCGGATTAGATAAGCTTTATAGTGTTACAGCAGCAAGAGCAAAAGCTTTAAACAGTGCCCTAAAAGCTCTTGGTTTAAATATTTATCCATCAACTCCTGCAAAAGCTATGGCAACTGTTATAGATGAGAATGCAGAAGATATTAGAAAACTTTTAAAAACAAAATATAGCGTAAATGTAGCAGGTGGGCAAGACCATCTTAAGGGTAAGATTTTTAGAATTAATAATATGGGACTTATAGAGAGTAGCGATATGCTGTGGGTTGTAAATGCTATAGAGAGTGCATTGGCAGATTTGGGACGCATAGAGTATAGTGGTGTAGCATCTAAAGTATTTAGCGAAGTTTTTGCATCGGAGATTAAATGATTTACGAACACGAAATACCTAGCAATAGCCGGCTCTACTTTGGCGAAAGTGCAAAGATAAAACGCCAAATAGAGAACTCTAGTGCAGAGATTTTAGAGAATTTAGGTTTTAGCGAAATATCTACACCTCTATTTTCGTACCACCAACACAATGTATTTAACGACAGCAGAGTTTTAATTAGAGTAAATGATTCACAAAACTCTACTATAAGCCTTAGAGCAGACTCTACAGTAGATGTTGTGCGAATTGCAACAAAAAGACTTGCAAGAAGTGAAAATATAAAAAAGTGGTTCTATATTCAGCCTACATTTATCTATCCAACAACTGAGGTACACCAAATTGGGGCAGAGATAATTGGCGGTAGTTTAGAAGAGTCGGCAAATATTGCAATAGAGATTTTAAAAAAGCAAGAGATAGATAGTAGCTTTCAATTAGCAAATATTGCACTAGCACACACTTTGGTTAAAAATTACGGTTTTGATTTAGATGATATTAAAAATATTCGCTTAGAGAAGATTTTAAACTCATCTTACGATTGGGTTGATAGCTTGGTAAATATAGAGAGTGTAAAAGATTTAAATGATTTATCAATTTATCCAGATGATATAAAGCAAGAGCTTAATAAGTTAAAAGATGTAGCTAGCAAAATTGATTTAAAAGATATTTTAATTTCGCCTCTATATTACGCACCTATGCGTTACTACAATTCGTTAGTATTTAGAGCATTTGAGGGTGAAAAACTATATTTAACTGGTGGAATATACAATATACAAGATGTTGAAGGTAGTGGGTTTGCACTATATACAGACACAGTAATAGCAAAAAAGATGCAAAGGGATTAAATGCAAGAGATGAATAGAGCAGATTTAATAGTAGGGCTACAGTGGGGCGACGAAGGTAAGGGCAAGATTGTTGATAATTTGGCACAAAAGTATGACTATGTATGTCGTTTTGCAGGTGGGCATAACGCAGGGCATACTATTGTAACAGAGGGTAAAACTTACGCTTTACATTTAGTGCCATCAGGGGTTCTTAATAAAAAGGCTATAAATGTTGTTGGAAATGGTGTTGTACTATCTCCAAAAGATTTTATAGAAGAGTTAGAGCAGTTTGATGATATTGATGGTAGAATCTATATATCAGATAAAGCACATCTACTTTTACCATACCACGCAGAAATCGACCAAGCAAGAGAGAGATTAAAAGGCGATAAAGCTATTGGTACAACTGGTAAAGGAATTGGACCAGCATATGGTGATAAAATCACTAGAGTAGGGCATAGAGTAGGCGAGCTATTAAATCCAGAAAAACTTTGTGATGGCATTATGAGTTACTTTAAAATAAATAAGCCAATTTTCGATGCAATGGGTGTATCTACTCCAAACAGAGAGGAGCTTTTAGCAGAGTTAAAAGAGTATAAAGAGGCACTTGGCTCTTACATTACAGACACAACGCTAATGGCTTGGGATGCATTAGATAGCAATA
>JALVTE010000118.1 GCA_027024155.1 Campylobacteraceae bacterium | reverse complement strand
AGAAATTAAAGCCAAAAATTCAGCGAATCAAAGGTGTTGGTGCTGTTGATATTTTAGGTTATAGAGCACGAGAGATTAGAATCTTTTTAGACCCAAATAAACTTAATAAATATAATTTAAGTGCTAGCGAATTGCAAGGCTTAATTTCGGCAAACAACCTTTCGTTAGGTGCTGGAGAGATAGAAAATTCTAAAAAAGTTATAAAAATAAAAGTAAAAGCTGATGCAAATAGTATAAAAGAGTTAAAAAGTTTAATAATTAAACCAGGTTTGCATTTGGGCGATATTGCTGAAGTTAAAGACTCTATTAGCGATGCTAAAACATACTCTAGCTTAAATGGCGAACAGGGTGTTACGCTTGTTGTTAAAAAAGTATCTGGCGAAAATGTTTTAAGTATTATTAAAAAGGTTAAAGCATTAATGCCAAAATTAAAAGATATTGCCGGAAAAAATTATACTCTACAACTTGTAAATGATAAATCTGACAAAATTTTGGTAAATATGCATAATGTTACTTTCGACTTAATTTATGGCTCTATTTTAGCTGTTATTATTGTATTTTTCTTTTTAAGAAACTTTAGAACAACACTTGTAGCTGCTATTGCTATACCAACTTCGGTAATTGGAACATTTGCCATTATTAATTGGCTAGGATATGATTTAAACAGACTAACTATGATTGGTTTAACTTTGGCAATCGGTATATTTATCGATGATGCAATCGTAGTAATCGAAAATATTACAAAAAAGTTAGAAGAGGGCAAAAGTGCCTTGCAAGCAGCAAAAGAGGGAATTGGCGAGATAGCATTTTCGATTATGGGTATCTCTGCCGTGCTTTTAGCTGTATTTATTCCTATCGCTTTTATGGATGGTATTGTGGGGCTATTTTTTAACTCGTTTGCGATTACGGTGGCTTCGGGGATAGTGCTCTCTTTCTTTGTATCTATTATGCTTGTGCCTACTGTGTCAGCAAGAACTCTTAAACCTAGTAAGAGTTGGTTTTATAAAGTTACAGAGGGCTTTTTTAAGAAATTAGATAGTGTATATAAAGCTATTGTTAAGCAGATAATTCGTTTTAAATATATTACACTACTCTTAACAATCGGACTTTTAGTAGCAAGTTTTGGGCTAAAAGTTGGTATGGATTTTATGCCAATGGAAGATAATGGAGAATATCAAGTACAGATAAAAGCACCTGTTGGCACAAGCCTAGAAGCTATGCGACAAAAGGTAGAGCCAATTTTAAATGAAATAAAAGCAGATAAATTAACCAAATATGCAATTCTCTCTATTGCATATAATGCTGCAAAAGAGCCATATAAAGCGAAGATTTATGTAAAAACAATTCCAAAAGAGCAGAGACTCGATATGCCACAAGCAAAAATTATAGAGAAATATAGAAAGAGGCTTGCAAAATATAAGGGGTTAAATATTGTAGTTTTAAAAATACCACCATTTGAAACGGGCGAAAGCTCTGCTCCTGTGCAAGTTGTAATTACAGGAAGCGACTTTAAAAAGTTAGATGAAATATCTAGTAAATTAATGCAAAAAATGCATAAAATAAAGGGGCTTGCCGATATAGATAGCGACTTAGTGGGTGGAAAACCACAAATAAATATAAAAATCGACAAAGAGAGTGCGGCAAGATTTGGTGTAAATGCAAGCGACGTAGCAAAACTTTTAATAGCTGCTTACTCTAGCGAAATGCCAATATCTTACTATCAAGAGGGTGGACGAGAGTATGATATTACTATGCGTTTAAATGACTTTAACCGTAAAAGTATAGAGAGTATAAAAAAGTTAAAAATTCGTGCTAAAAATGGAGATTTAATACCGATAGAAGGAATTATTAAGATAAAAAGAACTTCTAAATTGGCATCGATTAACCGTTACGATATGGAGCATAAAGTTTTAGTAACAGCAGGTTTAAATGGAGTGAGCTTAAATGTTGTAATGAAAAAGATAGAAAAAGAGTTAAAACCACTACTTCCAAAAGGATATAGCTACCGTTTTACCGGCGATATAGAACATATGCAAGATACTGCAAAAGCTTTTGTGGGTGCTGTTGGTTTGGCTGTAATTTTAATTTATTTAATTTTGGCTGCACTTTATGAGTCGTTTATTCAGCCATTAATTATTATGGTTGCAATGCCACTATCGTTTACAGGGGTAATGGTTGCTCTACACTTTAGTGGAAATAACTTTAGTCTCTTTGTAATGATAGGAATAATTTTATTACTTGGAATGGTAGGTAAAAATGCAATTTTAGTTGTAGATTACGCAAACCGAGCAGTAAAAGAGGGTTTAGACTTAGACAGTGCCATTGTAGAAGCGGGCGAAAAGAGACTACGCCCAATACTTATGACAACATTCGCAATGATAGGGGCTATGATACCACTAGCATTTAGCAAGGGTCCAGGATTTGAGAGCAACTCTCCAATGGCATTAGCAATTATAGGAGGACTTGTAAGTTCAACAATCTTAACACTGCTAGTTGTTCCAGCAATTTATAAAATAGTCTACCCATTAGATAAATGGCTAAGAGGATGGTATGAGTTAAATGAAAAATAAAAAAAGAGTATCGTTAGTTTTAGGAAGTGGAGGAGCAAGAGGTTATGCACATATAGGTGTAATCGAAGAGTTAGAACAAAGAGGCTACGAGATTGTATCTATTAGTGGTGCATCAATGGGTGCGTTAATAGGTGGCTTTTATGCCTGTGGCAAGTTGCAAGAGTATAAAGAGTGGGTTTTAGATTTAGATGTATTTGAATTAAGTTCGCTCTTAGATTTCTCTTTTGACTCTGCAGGTTTAATAAAAGGTGAAAAACTTTTTGATAAACTGTCGGAATTTGTAGGAAGGGTAGATATAGAGTCTCTACCGATACCACTTACTATAGTTGCTACAGATATTATTAACTGAAGTTAAGCACTATATACAATATTTAACAAATCAAAAAAGTGACAGATATGAAAGAATAAATTTTCTCTCCTAGCCGAAGCTAAGAGTGATAATTTTTCTTTTATAGGTGTTACTTTTTTGTTTTGCCCTGCGGGTAGCACAAGAGGGCACTTACTGTAAACACTTTTTAACGCAAGTTAGCTTTGGCTAGCTTTTATTAAAAACTATTCACATTAAGTGCCCTCTTGTGCTATTAAATGTTGTATATAGTGCGTAACTTCAGTTATTAACAAAAAAGAGAAGTGGTTTCAATCAGGAGATTTGTTAGAAGCAATTAGAGCATCTATATCGATTCCTACTTTTTTTACACCTGTTAAAAAAGATGCTATGATTTTAGCAGATGGAGGCATTTTAAATCCTCTACCCGTTGCACCTACTATGTCTGATAAAAGTGATTTAATTATTGCTGTAAACCTTTATGCTGACACCCCTATACCAATAATAAAAAAGAGCAAAGAAGAAGAAAAAAGAGTAATTCGTTTAACTAAACTCTTTTATAGTATGTTTCAAAAACAATTTTCTGAAAATAAGAGTTTAAGTATGTTAGATGTATTAGATAAAACATTTGATACTATGCAATATACTCTTACCAATTATAGATTAGGTGGTTATCCGCCTGATATTCTTATAGATATACCAAAAGATGTATGCAACACTTATGATTTTCATAAAGCAAAAGAGGTTATAAAAGTTGGTAGAGTTATAGCTAAAGAGAAATTGAGTATATAGAAATATTTTGTATAAAAAAATAAAAATAGCTATACATAATTTTTAATTTAATGCCATAATATCGCGAATATCCAATTTTATTTAAGATTCAATTAAGTTTAGTTATCAAGATGATATATCGATATTATCGGACTAAAATTTTCAAAATAGTGATATTCTAACGCTTAAAGTAAAACTTAAGAAAACTTACCCTATAATAAAACCCGATAAAATGGCTATTTAACAACTAATTGTTACTATTACAAAACCGACCCGATTTAAGGGGATTGAAAC
>JALVTE010000117.1 GCA_027024155.1 Campylobacteraceae bacterium | reverse complement strand
TAACCAATGACAGCGACCTCTTTTATCTTCCTCTTTCTACTTTAGCACCCCTTAGTTTAACATGTTTTTTACATTGTCAAACTTTTTATTTCTTTGGGGTTTTGTATTATACGATGACGGCGATGGGTATTATGAATAAAATATAATTTTTGACTAAATGGTGTTGCCCGTAGGGTGTGGTACCCTTACTACACATATAATCGCTTGGCTAAAGGTGCAGTGAGGGCACTGCACCCTACATCTGCATATCAAGCACAAGCAAAATTAATTACTTGTGCTCTTCTAAAGCCTCTTCTATCTTTTTGTTTATATCAGAGTTTGCAAATTTGATTGCTTGGAATATTGCATTTTTGATAGCTTTTGCATTAGAGCTTCCATGGCTAATAATTGCACAGCCATTTACTCCTAAAAGTGGTGCTCCACCATACTCTGCATAATCTACCTGTTTTTTAAGATTGGTAAATACTTTTCTTTTCATTAAAAGTGCACCAATTTTTGCAGGTATAGATTTTTTAATATTTTGACGCATTAAATCTATAATCGCCGATGCTACACCTTCGCTAGTTTTAAGAACAATATTACCCGTAAAGCCATCTGTAACAATTACATCTACAGAGCCATTAAAAATATCTCGACCCTCTACATTACCTACAAAACCAGTAATCTCTTTTAAAAGCGGGAATGTCTCTTTTGTTAAATCATTACCCTTACTATCCTCTTCACCATTACTTAGCAAACCAATTCTTGGACGAGATATACCCATAACCTCTTGAGCATAAGCTTTACCCATTACAGCAAACTCATACAGATTTCTTGGCTTACAATCTGTAACTGCTCCAACATCTAAAAGCAGAGATTTAGCTCCTGTATTAGTTGGCATAAGTGTCGCTAATGGTGGCTTATTAACATGTGGTAATCTTCCTATCCTAAGTGTAGCAAGTGTCATAGTAGCTCCACTATGCCCAGCTGATACTACACCATTTGCTTCGCCATCACGAACTAATTGTACTGCTTTAAAAATAGAAGACTCTTTCCTCTTTAAAGCATCTGTAGCTGCATCACTCATAGATATTACATCTTCGCAGTGAACAATTTCTATAGCGTCTAAATAGTATTGAGGAAGGTAGGATAGTATTTCGTCTTGATTTCCAACTAAAATAGCTTTGAATTTAGCTTCATTAAGTGCTTGTATTAAACCCTCGATAATGGGTTCGCAACCGTGGTCGCCACCCATTGCATCGATTGCAATAGTAATTTCGCTCATATATTAGTCTTGGCTCTTATACTCGCCAGTAGTTAGGTTCATTCTATGAGGCATTCTCCAAGTTCCATCTTCGTCTTTAACTGGTCTTGGTAGTGTTACTTTGTAGTGTGTTCTTCTTTTTGCTGCTCTAGTTTTAGAGTGTCTTCTCTTAGGTACTGCCATTTTATTTCCTTTCTAATTTGTTGGTACTGTTTTTATCTCTTAAAATTCAACTTCTAATAACTCATCTGTATCTTGACATTCGCTACAGAAGTTATAATCTTCTTTTATAGATGTAACTTCGCTAAGGGCTAAATAGTCAAAATCTATCTTGCCATCGTAAAATTCAACTACATCTAATTCATCTTTGCCATTATACCCACCATCGCTTAATATTAAGCCTAATGGATAGTTAGCATCTATCTTATACTCTTTTCCACATCTATTACAGATAACTTCTACTGTTGATTTAAATGTAGAATCTAATTTAATATTGTCTCTGCTAATCCTCTCTAAAGTGCCATTTATCTCTACGCCATCTTTAGAGTAATTAACATCTACAGGAGATTGCTTTATTTTTGAAAAGCTTATTTCCATCTACAAATCTCCTTTTTTTAAAGCTAAAGCTTTAATAAATTAAAATATTTCGCTTTTCGCAAAGAAAAATGCAATTTCATTTTTAGCATTCTCTAAAGAGTCGCTTCCGTGAACTGCATTAGCATCGATACTATCTGCAAAATCTGCTCTAATTGTACCAGCTTCTGCCTCTTTTGGGTTAGTTGCACCCATTAACTCTCTGTTTTTAAGAACAGCATTTTCACCCTCTAGGACAGTTACAACAACAGGTCCGCTAGTCATAAACTCTACTAACTCACCATAAAAAGGTCTCTCTTTATGTACTGCATAAAACTCGCCTGCTTGCTCTTTGCTTAATTGTAACTTCTTTGTAGCAGCGATTCTTAAACCATTGCTCTCAAATCTGTCTAGTATCTTACCGATAACACCTTTTGCTACTGCGTCTGGCTTAATAATTGATAGTGTTTGCTCCATAATGCATAATCCTAATATGTAAATTTTGGATGAAATAATATCATAAAAAGTTTTAATTGTATATTAAATTAGAATAAAAAAGAAATTGAAAAAAGAAAAGTGTAAAATATAGATACAACTCCGCAAGGTTGCGGAGTTGTTATATTGAATTAGTCTTCAATAACTGGAGTTCTTTCAGCTCTAGCTTCTGCTGGTACATCCTCTTTACAAGTTGCACCATCTGCACAGTCACCCCATACAATACAACCCTCAGTAGGACAAGCTTCAGCACAAGCTGGAGTATCGTGGTAACCTACACACTCAACACACTTATCTGCGTATACATAGTAAATTTCTT
Source organism: Campylobacteraceae bacterium (assembly GCA_027024155.1). GTDB lineage: Bacteria > Campylobacterota > Campylobacteria > Campylobacterales > Sulfurovaceae > JAADEQ01. Next base: position 1,334 of record JALVTE010000117.1, on the reverse strand, counting down.
CTCCAGTTGGGTTATCATCCTCATCAACGATTGCTTCTACTGGACACTCATCGATACAAGCTGCACAACAAATACAACTATCTGTAATAATTACTGCCATTTATCTCTCCTTATATATTAATTACATTAACACTATAGCAAAAAATCTTACAAATTACTTTTAATAGAGAAAAAAAATGCTATTTTTTTGCCTCTAAGTAGGATTTTATCTCACTTACTTTGTCTAATCTCTCCCAAGTAAACTCATCTATTTCTCTTCCAAAGTGCCCGTAAGCAGCTGTTTTACGATAAATAGGCTTAAGTAAATCTAACTCTTTTATTATACCTGCTGGTCTTAAATCGAATATATCTCTTACGCACTGCTCTAAAAGTAGTGAGTCATAAGTTGTGTCACCATGTGTATCAACCATAATAGATACAGGCTCAACTACACCAATAGCGTAAGCAACCTGAAGTGTAACTCTATCTGCCACACCCGCTGCTACTAAGTTTTTAGCCACATATCTAGCTGCATAAGCTGCACTTCTATCTACTTTTGTAGGGTCTTTACCACTAAATGCACCACCACCGTGAGGGCAACTACCACCATAAGTATCTACTATAATCTTTCTACCAGTAAGCCCTGCATCGCCTTGTGGACCACCAATAACAAAACGCCCTGTTGGGTTAATATGATACACAACATCATCTGCAAGTAAATCTGCAGGAATAACAGCTTCTACTACCTCTCTAATAATATCTTCGTGTAGTTGCTTCTGCTCCACTTCTGGTGCGTGTTGTGTAGATACTACAACAGTCTTTACGCTAACTGGCTTGCCATCTTTGTAAGCTACACTAACTTGTGCTTTACCATCTGGTCTAAGGTATGGAAGTGTTCCATTTTTTCTAACCTCAGCAAGTTTTGATGTAATCTTGTGTGCTAACAAAATTGGTAGAGGCATAAGCTCTTTTGTCTCATTACAAGCGTATCCAAACATTAAACCCTGGTCGCCTGCTCCAATCTCTCCGCTGTCTTGGTCAACACCTTGGTTAATATCGGCACTCTGCTCACCAATGCCGTTTAGTACACCTGCACTTCTATAGTCGAATCCAAAAGTTGCATCTGTATAGCCAATCTCTCTAATCACCTCTCTTGCAATCTCTTGCATAGGTGCGTATGTAGAGGTTTTAAGCTCTCCTGTAATAATACAAAAACCATTACTTACAAGTGTTTCGCAAGCAACTCTTGCATTTTTATCTTTCTCTATAATATAGTCTAAAATCGCATCACTAATCTGGTCTGCCATTTTGTCCGGATGACCCTCTGTTACCGATTCGCTAGTAAAAATGTACTC
>JALVTE010000116.1 GCA_027024155.1 Campylobacteraceae bacterium | reverse complement strand
CCGCTTAAAAAAGGCGAAGCCACCTTGTTAGCTCTTCGCTCTGAGCTTTGAGCTCTCAGCTTCAATTAATTAAGAGTATTTTACTCTAATTTAAATAAAGATAACGATTTTTTCAAATTTATTCATAGTTTTATTACAAATTTAATATATTTTAGCTACTATTGCAGTTCAAATTATCGGTACTCATAAAAGTGCCTTTAAAATTTAAATACCAATCAGGAGGTCACTATGGCTTTAGATTCGGCAAAAAAACAAGAGATTATCTCTAAATTTGCACGTAACGAGAAAGACACAGGTTCAACAGAGGTTCAAGTTGCTTTATTAACAGACAGAATTGCTTACTTAACAGAGCACTTAAAAACAAATAAGAAAGATCACAGTTCAAGACTTGGTCTATTAAAACTTGTAGGTCAAAGACGTCGTCTTATGAGATACCTAAGAAAGAAAGACTTCGCTAAATATAACGAAGTAAAAGAAGCTTTAGGAATTAGAAACTAATTTCTCTTCTTAATTTATAGCCTTTGGGCTATAAAAATCTACTACACACTAAACAATATTTGCAAAATATATAAAAAATTTAATCAATTATTTTACTATTTATCATTTATAATATGCTTTTAACCCTAAAGATTAATAATCTTTAAAAATATTTCTTAATTATAATGCATAATTTGGGCTTAAAGTCCCATTTCTATGGGCTTTTATAAAAGTTTAGTCTATTTATATCAACTTAATTGAGCCTATATATCATATTGGAACTTGACAAAATTAACTCAATATTGTATAATCTGCTAAATTTTTAATAGGAGGTAGCCAACTATGGGTAAAAAAGAGAATAAAAATAAAAAGCAAGAAGAGCTTGAAACACAAGAAGAAAATAGTGAAGAGACTCAAGAAGTATCAGAACTAGAAGAGTGTAAGCAAGAACTTGCTGAACAAAAAGATAAATATATAAGAGCTCATGCAGATTTTGAAAATATGAAAAAGCGTCTTGAAAAAGAGAAAACAAATGCATTAATTTATGCAAACGAAGCTTTTGCAAAAGATTTATTAACAGTATTAGATACTTTTGAAAATGCATTAAAATCAGTTGAACAAGTTAATTCTAATGATGAAGCAATTAACGAAATTAAAAAAGGTATGTCACTTACATATGAACAACTACTATCAATTCTTAAAAAACATGGTGTAGAAGAGGTAGAGTGCGAAGGTGAGTTTAACCCAGAACATCATCAAGCAGTTACACAAATGGATAGCGAAGAGCACAACAGTGGGGATATAGTACAAGTTTTACAAAAAGGGTATAAGTTAAAAGAGAGACTACTTAGACCATCTATGGTAGCAACTTGTAAATAATTATAGTTAAGATTATTACCCATAATCTCGACTAAATGCAACTTATGTTGCAAAGTATATTTTAAAAATATACTAAAATTACATTAATCAAAAATTAAGGAGAATAGAGATGAGTAAACCAATAGGAATAGATTTAGGAACAACAAACTCTGCGATGGCAGTGTATGAAAATGGAGAAGCAAAAATTATACCAAACAAAGAGGGAAGAAACACAACACCTTCTATTGTTGCATTTACAGATAAAGGCGAAGTATTAGTTGGAGAGACTGCTAAAAGACAAGCAGTAACAAACCCTAAGAAAACTATTTACTCTGTAAAGAGAATTATGGGTTTAATGTGCAACGAAGATAAAGCAAAAGAGGCTAAAGAGAGACTACCATACGAAGTAGTTGATAAAAATGGCGCTTGTGCAATCGAAATTGATGGTAAAGTTTATACTCCACAAGAGATTTCTGCAAAAATTCTAATGAAATTAAAAGAGGATGCAGAAGCGTATTTAGGAGCACCAGTTACAGATGCAGTTATTACAGTACCAGCTTACTTTAACGATGCACAAAGAAAAGCTACTAAAGAGGCAGGTACTATTGCAGGATTAAATGTATTAAGAATTATTAACGAACCAACATCAGCGGCATTAGCTTACGGTTTAGAGAAAAAGAATAGCGAAAACATTGCTGTTTACGATTTAGGTGGTGGTACATTCGATGTTACAATACTTGAAACTGGTGATGGTGTTGTAGAGGTTCTTGCAACTGGTGGTGATGCATTCTTAGGTGGTGACGACTTTGATAATAGAATCATTGACTATGTTGCAGATGAGTTTAAAAAAGAGAATGGTATAGATTTAAAAGCAGATATTATGGCTCTTCAACGTTTAAAAGAAGCAGCAGAAAATGCTAAGAAAGAGTTATCTACTGCGACAGAGACAGAGATTAACTTACCATTTATTACAGCAGATGCAAGTGGTCCAAAACACTTAGTAATGAAATTAACAAGAGCTAAATTCGAGAGCTTAATCGAAGATTTAGTAGATAAAACTATTACTAAAATTGACGAAGTATTAAAAGAGTCTAAATTAAGTAAAAGCGAAATTAAAGAAGTTGTTATGGTTGGTGGAAGTACAAGAGTTCCATTAGTACAAGAGAAAGTAAAAGCATTCTTTGGTAAAGAGCTTAACAAATCTGTAAACCCAGATGAAGTAGTTGCAATCGGTGCAGCAATTCAAGGTGGTGTATTAACAGGTGATGTTAAAGATGTATTACTATTAGATGTTACGCCTCTAAGTCTTGGAATTGAAACTTTAGGTGGAGTTACAACTAAAGTTATCGAAAAAGGTACAACAATTCCAGCGAAAAAGAGCCAAATATTCTCTACAGCAGAAGATAACCAACCAGCGGTTAGTATTCATGTAGTACAAGGTGAGCGTGAGTTTGCTAAAGATAACAAATCTTTAGGTATGTTTGAACTTAGCGGAATTGCACCAGCACCAAGAGGAGTACCACAAATTGAGGTAACATTCGATATTGATGCAAACGGAATTTTAACAGTTACAGCACAAGATAAAGCGACTGGTAAGTCACAAGAGATTAAAATTACTGGTTCGTCAGGATTGAGTGAAGAAGAGATTCAAAAAATGGTTCAAGAAGCAGAAGCTCACAAAGCTGAAGATGAAGCTAGAAAAGCTTTAGTAGAAGTTAAGAACCAAGCAGATGCCTTAATTCACCAAACTAAAAAAGCAGTTACAGAATTGGGTGAAAAGATAGAAAAAGGTCTTAAAGATAGCGTAGAGAAAGTTATTACAGAATTAGAATCTTTGATTAAAGATGAAAATTCAACAAAAGAGCAAATCGAAGCTAAAATTAATGAGTTAAATACTCATGCACAAACTTTAGCACAACAATCTGCAGCAAACAATAATGCAGGAACAGAAACTAATACAAATGCAAAAAAAGATGACGACGACGTTATCGACGCTGAAGTAGAGTAATTATAAAATACAGCACCAGACTTTCTGGTACTGTATTATCTTTCTTATTACCACCTTCTTAAAATACTTTTTTTATAAAAATATTTACAATTTTCACAATTTTTCACAATCTTATGATATACTTTAATTATATAAACATTAAGGAGTATATTATGAGAAAAATAACTATAACACTAGGCGCATTTGTAATTAGTGCATTCGTATTTAGTGGCTGTGCATCTTCAAATACTGCGGGTGGTGCTGTGACAGGTGCAGCTCTAGGTGCTTTAGCTGGTGCAGCAGTAGGTAATCACAGAGATGCAATGATTGGTGCAGCTGGTGGTGCAGTAGCAGGCGCATTAATTGGACAACAAGAAGATGAAGCTGCTAGAGGCAGATAATATTTAAATATATTACTTCGTTTAATTTATAATTACTATTCCCCTTTGCGGGAATTTATCAAAACATTCTATTACTGTCTAATTATGTAATAAACATCTCCAATGACATTAAGTTAAGGAGTCTATATCCATTTTTTTGACTTAAAGCTTAAAGCTCATCGCTACGTCACTCCCACAAAAGTTAGAATCCACTGTTTAAATTGTCAAAAAAAGTTAAATTGCAACTTGTAGACAGTTAAAATTGTAGATTCCCATTTTCATAGGAATGGATGGCGGTGGAAAATTATTAATTTTATTTAATAATCAATTCCATTATATAGTTATAGACTCCTTAACTTAATGGCATTGAAGTGCATCTCTAATAATAGGCAATATCCACAATGATGACAATACAAATATAAGATTGTGCAAGAAATTTATGAATCTTTTGCCATTGCTAAGATGACTTAAATATTTTGTGTAAGATTGTGTTTGCCTTGTCCACCCGAAGGGTATCTCTAGCTTTAATCTATGCACGTCGTTACTCTTTTTTGAATTAGCCCAGCTAGTACTCCAAAAGAGTGCCTAGCCTGTGATTAAAGCTAGAGATATTTTTTTGGGGTATCACCTATTTTTTATAATTGCCCTAAAAGTTTTCAGAAATCATAAATGCAAGCTCTAATGCTTGGTTTGCATTTAATCTTGGGTCGCACTGTGTATGGTATCTGTTAGATAAATCATCTGCTGTTATAGGACAACTAGCACTTCCTGTACACTCTGTTACATTCTCGCCAGTCATCTCTAAATGTACACCTGCTGCTACTGTACCGTGTTCTTGATGAATTTTAAAGAAGCTTTTAACTTCTGATAAAATATTATCAAAATCTCTAGTTTTAAAACCAGTTGAGCTTTTCTCTACATTTCCATGCATTGGGTCTATCGTCCATACAACATTTTTACCAGACTCTTTAACAGCTTTTAGTAGTGATGGGAAGAATTCATTAATTTTATCTGCACCCATTCTAACTATTAAGTTTAATTTACCCTCTTCATTATCTGGGTTTAATGCAGTAATTAACTCTACTAATTCATCTGATTGCATTGTAGGTCCAACTTTACAACCTATTGGGTTTTTTATGCCTCTAAAGTACTCTATATGAGCATCATCTAAATCTCTTGTTCTGTCGCCAATCCAAAGCATATGTGCTGATGTATTATAATAATCACTACTCAAACTATCTACCCTTGTTAAAGCCTCTTCATAATTAAGAAGCAAGGCTTCATGCGATGTATAAACAGTTGTTTGTTTTAATTGTGGTGTATTTTCTGGCGTTAAACCTGCTGCTTTTAAAAATTTCATTGTTTTATCTATTTGGCAACTAATCTCCTCGTACTTCTGCCCTATTGGGTGCGTTTTAATAAAATCTAAATTCCATCTATGCACCTGATTTAAATCGGCTAAACCACCACGAGAAAATGCTCGAAGTAAGTTCATAGTAGCAGCCGATTGATAGTAAGCCCTTACCATTCTATATGGGTCTGGCTCTCTAGCCTCCGCACTAAAAGCAATATCGTTAATTATATCGCCTCTATAGCTTGGAAGTTTTTTGCCATTTTTCTCTTCGAAATCACTACTTCTAGGCTTTGCAAATTGCCCGGCAAGTCGCCCAATTTTTACTACTGGCTTGCCACTAGAGTAAGCAACTACAACTGACATTTGTAAAATAAGTTTAAATAAGTTTTTTATAGTGTCCGCATTAAAAGCACTAAAACTTTCGGCACAATCTCCACCCTGAATTATAAAAGCCTCTCCCCTACCTGCTTTTGCTAAGTCTGCTTTTAAATTTCTAGCCTCGCCTGCAAAAATTAGTGGTGGAAAACTACTCAACTGCTTCTCTATCTCTTGCAAAGCTTCTTTATCTTTATACTCTGGTTGTTGCTTTATTGGAAACTCTCTCCAACTGCTTGGACTCCAACTCATTAAATATCCTTTAACTTCTATAAATTGGCAAGATTATACCAAAAAATCTTTAGGATATAAGATTATTTCCCAAATTTTTTATCTCTTTTAGTTTATGAAAATGGTAAGTTTTATAATCTTTTGTCTCTGGTTCTAGTAGAAATAATTTTTTATCTACACTTTTTTTAATTAAATTAGTTTGATTGTATATTAATAACCTCATCGATTTTTCAAACATCTCTAATACATTTGATGTCTTGAAAAAATTATTTGGAAGCTCTTTTTCAAACGAATTAAAGCCCAATACATCTACAGCTAATATAGTATCAAAACTAGCTTCGTTCAATCCTAAGTTCTCACATAAAAAGCCATCTGCATAAACTATACCATCAATCTCTTTTTCGCTAAAAATTCCTGGAATTGCCATTGTCGCTAAGAGTGCATCTTTTATTAAAATATTATCATCTTTACTAAATACTCTCTTTTGCCCATTTGCAATATTTGTAGCGATAATTTTAAGCGAAATATCCACATCTTCAAAGCTTTTATTGCCAAATATTTCTATAAAAATTTTCTCTATTTTAGAGCTATCAACTATAGCATTACCAGAAAAAGAGAACTTAATCCACTTGGTCACATTAGAAAACTCTTGCAAAATCTCTAAAATCTCTTTAGAACTTAAGCTAATAGCTACACAAGCCCCTATTATTCCGCCCATACTTGTACCAACAATTTCGCTAGGAGTTAAACTATTTTTTTGTAAATCCTCTATAAACCCTAAATGGGCTATACCTAAAGCACCACCGCCAGATAAAACTAAACTAAATTTACTCTTTTGTAACTCTTTAACCATAATTAATACCTCTAAATAAGTACTATTATATCGCTTTTAAAGTAAAATAACCAAAACTATTTTAGGTAGCTCAATATATGATAAGACAATTTTTTAAAAAGATAAGTACAAATAACCCAAAATTTAATGATTTTTTAGATAAATATAACCTACCAAAAGCTTATTTTGCAATAAATAGAAGAGCAGTAACAAAAGGCTTATTAGTTGGACTGTTTTGGGGTTTTATACCTATGCCCTTTCAAATGCTAGGAGTTATCCTTACTACACCATTAATGCGATTTAATGTAATTATAGGTTTGGCTACTGTTTGGCTCTCTAATCCAGTTACATATCCACCATTATGGTATTTAGAGTATAAGACAGGTAACTTTATTTTAGGTAAAACAGGAATTGATAATATAGAACTTACTATGCATTGGTTTCAGACTCACTGGAATGATATTATAGTACCTTTATATGTTGGTACTGCTTTTTACTCAACAATAGTAAGTTTTTTGATATATCTACTTGTAAACTGGCTATGGATTAAGTCTGTGCATAAAGAGAATAAAAAACGCTGTAATTAAAGAGCTTAGAGCCAATGGTTCGACTTTTTCGCTTCTAAAGAACACCTCTAAATATTTGTGGCTTTGCCACTTAAAAACAAATCGAAGCTACTTTGTTAGCTCTGGGCTTTAAGCTCTTAGCTCTTAGCTTCCGTTAGGAAAAAAATGTTTAAAATAGACAACCCAATAAATAATTATAAAAATATTGCGCATGCTTTCTTTTTAAGTTTAGCAATTACAATAGCAGAACCATCTACAATTATGCCTTTAATGGTACACCACTTTAGCGAAAGTGCTATTATAGTGGGGCTTTATGCTTCGCTTCTTCGCGGTGGTGCTATTGTTATACAGATGTATGCTGCATTTCATGCACAAAGTTATAAAAAAGTAATGCCCTACCTAAGAAAAGTATTTTTCTTTAGATTTCTAAGCTGGTTTAGTATTGGATTATCTATCTACTTAATAGGCGATAAGAATAAAGAACTTACTCTTATTTTAATTGGTGTAGGGCTATTTTTCTTCTCATTCACTGCTGGTTTTGGAGCAATTTACTTTAAAGAGTTACAAGCTAAACTATTCAGCAAAGCATACCGTGGCAAAACAATGGCAAACCGAAGTATTGCAGGCTCTATTGCTTCTATAATAAGTGGTGGAGTTACAGGATATGTTTTAAGTCACTATCAAGCACCGCTAAATTATGCTTATCTTTTTATGGTAAGCAGTGCAATTATGGCAATAGGTTTTATAATCTTTGGTACAATAGAAGAGCCGGCAAAAGAGAATATATCTACAAAAGAGAAGAGCTTTAAAGAGTTTATAAAAAACTCAAACATCTTACTAAAAAAAGACAGACGCTTAAAGCGACAAATATTGGCAATATTCTTAAGCTTTGGCTACCTTTTAGCAATGCCATTTGTAATACTTAAAGCCAATAGTTCATTTGAATTAACAGGCTGGATGCTAGGTGGATTTATTTCGGTTCAAATGATAGGTAGCATTATAGGCAGTTCCCTACTATGGCGAAGAATAAGTGATTACGAAAAAATGCTAAGCATAGCCTTTGGAATAATGATACTAGCCTATACAGTAGCCCTATTCGCCAACAACATCTACAGTTACTTTGCAATTTTCCTACTCTTTGGTATAGCAATAGATGGCTTTAGCATAGCAGGTATGAACTTAGTTATAGAAATAGCACCAGAAGATAAACGCCCAATTTATACCGCATTACAAACTAACTTAAGCTCTTTTGGACTATTTTTTCCAATACTAGGTGGTTTATTATTAAAAAGTTTTAGTTCATATAGTTTGGTATATATTTTAAGCATAGCAATTTTATTAACTGGTTTAATTGTAAGTTTAAAATTAAAAGAGAATTAATGATTAAATCTATACTACTTTTTATAATTATAACTCTGCTAATTATAGTATCTGTTGATAATCTAAATAACTCGGCACAATTAAACATAGAAGCCTTATCTAGTTTTCTATTTTTAGTATTTATTCTTGCTCCACTGCTAGTTTACTCTATTTATCTAATAGCTATTAATATACTATTTTTTCTACCTTTTAAAAATAGCATATGTATTAGCTCTTAGTGCTTTTGCTATTTTATTTACATATTACGATATAACAAATGGCTGGAATAGTTAGCTTGAAGCTTTAATTCACATTGCTATAATTATTTCATTTTTTAGAGTAGGAATAGCTACTATTTATAAAAGTGTTATGAGCTTCAGTTACTAAACTGTACTAATTCTATAAAAATTTTATAAATTGGGGTATAATTACATAAATAACTTTAATATAAGGAAATAATAATGCCGAGTTGGGACTATAAAAAGATAGATTACAGTACCATAGATTGTGAAAAAGTTTCTGAAAATGAGGTTCTTTTTCAACTTATTACTATTGCTTCATTTATAGAAATTACATCCGATTTATATGAGAAAAATCTTGTAGAGTTTTATGATGGTGATACAGATATTGTAAATTGGCTAGCAAGTACTTGGGAACCAGAAGAGATTCAGCATGGGAAATCTTTAAAAAAATATGTTCAAACAGTATGGCCAAACTTTGATTGGGAAGAGGCTTATAGAAAATTTCGAGATGAGTATGGTGCATTATGTACAATAGACGAATTTCAACCAACTCGTGCCAAAGAGATGCTTGCTCGTATGGTAGTAGAAACAGGAACATCAACTTTTTATAAAGCATTAAATCGCTATGCAACAGAACTTGACGAACCAATCTTAGCTGGTATTGCCACAAATATAAGTAAAGATGAAGTTTATCACTATGAAATATTCGAAGAAGGATTTAAAAAATATAACGAAGATGAGAGACTATCTCGAGGGGATATTACCAAAATTATATATGCAAGATTAAAAGAGGCTAATGATGAAGATGTCTCTATAGCTTTTAAACATATAAATCCTAATGCTTCATTTGATGCATTCAAAAAAGAGATAAAACATTTTGCTAAAATTTATTACCCATACAATATGTCTGTAAAAATGCTTATGAAACCGTTAAGACTTAATAAATATGTAGAAAATGCAACAGCTTCTACAATAGAAAAAGCTCTTAAAGTTTTAGGAATTTAAGTGCTTCATTCGATTATAAATATATTAGTGAATTTTGCTGATAGTGCTGGATATATAGGGGTTTACTTCTATATGCTTTTAGTAGGTACTTTTATTCCGGTGCCAAGTGAAATTTTATTAATACCATCAGGATATTTAGCTTCTTTGGGAGAGAAAAGTTTTTCTGCCTTACTGCTTAGTGGTGCATTAGGTAGTCTTAGTGGAGCACTAATTAACTATTTTCTGGCAAAAAAATTAATTAATCGTCTTTTTTCTCATAAACCTATAATACAAAAAGTAAGTAATTTTTTTAAACAACACGGCACAATTTCTGTTTTTTTAGCCCCACTATCACCTGGTATGGGACAATATATCTCTATACCAGCCGGCTTATCTCATATGCCATTAAAAAAATTTATTCCATTAACATTTACAGCAAACATCATCTGGGTAGGTTTTATGCTCTTAATAGGATACATTTTCGGAGATGGAGAGAGTGCTCATAAAAATGCTGCCTGGTTTTCTTTAATACTATTTGGCATTGTAATTTTGTCGGTTTCTGTCTATGTATTTTTAGAGATACGAAAATCTAAAAAGATAAAAGAGAGAATATAGTTTGACAAAACCTATAGCAGTAAAAAATAAATATGGTCAATATTTTACACCTAAATTAATTGTTGATTTTATGATTTCTCTATCAAAAATTGATAAAGATGCTTATATTTTAGAACCATCATGTGGTCAAGGTGTTTTTATAGAAAATCTTAAGAATAGAGGTTTTAAAAATATTATTGGTTACGAAATAGATAAAACGCTCTTTTCTAAAATAGACAATATTATAAATAAAAGTTTTGTAACTGCTAATATTGATACTAAATTTGATTTAATAATAGGGAATCCACCTTATATTAGATGGAAAAATTTAGAAAAAGAGTTAAAAAATGAACTTAAAGATAATATTTTATGGAATAAATATTTTAATAGTTTATGCGATTACTCATATATTTTTATTTTAAAATCTATTGAATTACTCAAAGATGGTGGGGAATTAATATTTATTACACCCGAATATTGGCTTAACACAAAACATTCTTTAAATCTTCGTAATTATATGGTCAAAAATGGTTATTTTGAAGAGATTATTCATTTTAATGAAACACCAATTTTCGAAAAAGCAACTGTATCTACTATTATTTTTAAATATATAAAATCAAAAAAAGAGAAAATTCCAAAAATAAAATTAACCAAATATTATGCAAATCGTAACTTAACAACTGAAACTATAGAAAATATTAAGCATAAAATTGAGCAAAAAGATACTATATATTTAGAAATTGAACAGTTTGAAATAGATAAAAAATGGCTATTAACTTCTGATAAAACAAAAGAAAAGTTAAAAAAATTTGAGAAACATTGTCTAGTTAAAAATCAAACAAAAATATCTCTATTCGATTTAGATGAAAATAAGTTTCACACTATCGGTGATGTATGCGATATTGGAAATGGTATGGTTAGTGGATTAGATAAAGCTTTTCAAATAGATACTATCGAACATTTAAATGATGATGAAAAAAGACATATATTAAAAGTTATAAAAGCAAAAAATTTAAAACCGTATGTTTATGAGAACATTACACATTATATATACTTAAATAATATAGAAAATGAAGATAAATTAAAAAATAATTTTCCTAATTTCTATAATCATTTTCAAATTTTTAAAGAAAAGCTTGATAAAAGATATAAATATAATAGAGATATACCATATTGGGAGTGGGTATTTTTAAGAAATTTTAATCTATTCTCTAAAAATGAAAAAAGAATTTTTGTTCCATCCAAAGAGAGAATATCAAATAAAGACTATTTTAGATTTGCATTAGTTGATGAAGGCTTATATCCAACACAAGATGTAACTGCACTTTTCAAAAAAGAACATATTAAAGAAGATATTTACTATATACTTGCTTTACTTAATAATAAAAGAGTCTTTGACTGGCTTGTGCATAATGGTGTAAGAAAAGGAAATATTATAGAGTTTTCAGAAAAACCAATCTCTAGTATACCATTTAGAGCTATAGACTGGAACAGTAAAAAAGAGGTGTCAATACATAATAAAATTGTAGAATTAACTAAAAAAACAATAAAAGATTACTCCAATTTAGAGAAATTAAATTTAGAAGTTGATAAATTATTTAAAGGGTAAACGTGGACAAAACAATTTATGATAGATTAGCCAAAGAATTAATTGGACAAAAAGTCCCTAAACCAATATCAGGAACATTGTCAGGTCATGCAGCAGGTGAACCTTTTGATAAACATGTTTATAGTATTCTAAAAAAATGGTTTCCATATAAAACTTTTAGACAGTATGAATATTTAAATTTCTTGTTTTCAAATAATCTTAATGCAACAGGTTTTGAAGAGAGAAATAGGTTGTTTAACTCACCTACAGTAATGTTTTTATTAAGCCGAGGTAAAGATCTAACTAACAAATGGAGTTTAGATAATCTATTTGAAGAGAAGCAAAACGATACTGCCGATATATTAGTAGTAGAGGGTGATTTTTTTGAAATAATAGATATAAAAACTAGAAATATAAGCAAAAATGCACAAGCACCAAATATTATCTCTGCATATAAATTAGCGCAAGTGTGTGCAAAGATGATAGATAATAAAGAGTTTGAAAAATTCAATATTACTTATATAGAGATAGATTGGATACTAGAAGATGATTTTTTAGTCTGTAAAGATGTTCACTATATCTCTCTTTTTAAAATAAATCCTTCAGAACTTTACATAAATTGGGCTGCTGCTATGCAAATACAATTTCATATATCTAATTTAGAAGAAACCTTTAATAAAACTAAAGAAGAGTGGTCAAAAGAATATTTAAAACATTTTACTGCACAAGCAAGCAAAAGAGCTGAAGATATGATTGAAAAATTTGTTAAACCTTTCGAAAAATATATCTAATAAAAAATATAAACTTTCTGCTAGATACAATAGTTATAGTTCTGCTAACAGTTCTAAAAACTGTTCGCCATATCGCTCAAATTTAACCTCTCCAATGCCATGAATTTCTAACATCTCCTCTTTAGTAGTTGGCTGTTTAATGCTTAGCTCTTTTAGGGTTTTATCGGAGAATACAATATATGGTGGTATGCCATCTTTTTGGGAAATTTCTAAGCGTAACTCTCGAAGTTTTTCGAAAATATCTACATTGTAATCGCTAGTATCAATTTTTGCTTTCGCTTTTGCTTTCTGTTTTTTAATAGAGAGTCTATCTTCGTTTATATCTATTTTATGTTTGCCTTTTAGAATTTCGATTCCATAATTTGTAAGGGTATATACTCTAAACTCGCCTATAGCTACTGCATCTAGTTCTAATAGTCTATCGCCTATGCTTAGCCACCCAGATTTGCTTAAGTCGGCTCCTATGCCATATACGCTTAAGTTGTCGTGTCGGTTTTGTAAGACTCTTTGCTCTTTGCTTCCTCTTAGCACATCAATAACATAATGCAAGCCAAAGCTCTGCCCCGTTCTATAGATGGCAGATAGTAGCTTTTGGGCATTTGTTGTAATATCTATACTGTTTCTATCTGGCTCTAGGCAGTTGTCGCATTTGTCGCCACAGGCTTCTATATCATCGTCGAAATAGTTGGCAATATACTTGTGTCGGCATACTTGAGAACTTGCAAATTTTACCATTGCATTTAGCTTCTCGAATGCGTGTTGCTTATATGGGGTCTCTGGTAAATCTTCTAAAAACGACTTTTGTTGCACTATATCGCTTGCACCAAATAGTAGCAGAGTTTGCGACTCTAAACCATCACGCCCTGCACGACCTATCTCTTGGTAAAAATTCTCTATAGTTTTTGGCATACTTTGGTGGGCTACAAAGCGAATATTGCTTTTATCTATTCCCATACCAAAGGCGATTGTTGCAACTACAACTTCTAATTTATCGGCTATAAAATCTGCGTAAGTTTTATTCTTGACTTCGCTACTAAGCCCAGCATGGTAAGGCTTTGCCTCTATCCCTTTACTTTGTAGATACGCAGCTATACTCTCTGTAGATTTTCGAGAGAGTGTATATACAATTCCACTCTCGCCATTAAAGCTTTTTATAAACTCTAACAGTTGTGCTTTGCCATCTTTTAAGCGGTTTTGTACTCGTATTGTCAGATTCTTTCGGAACAGTTTTCCTCTTACAATTTTTGGGTTACTTAGCATTAAAGCCTTGGCTATATCACTCTCTACAGCTTTTGTTGCTGTTGCTGTAAATGCTGCTATTGGCGTATTTGGAAAGTTCTGTTTTAGCAGTGAGAGTTTACGGTAATCCTCTCTAAACTCATGCCCCCACTCACTTACACAGTGTGCTTCGTCTATTACAAAAAAGTTTATATCCAAGTTGTGTAGTAGTTGCAAAAAGTATTCATTTTGTAGTCTCTCTGGTGCAACATATAGAAGTTTTATCTCTTTGTTGTAGAGTTGGTTCTCAATTTCTCTAATCTCTTCTAGGTTTTGCATAGAGCTTAGCATTGCTGCACTAATACCATTGGCTATAAGTGCTACTACTTGGTCGTGCATTAAAGCCAGAAGCGGAGATACTACAACAGTAACCCCACCCATAAGCATAGTAGGTAGTTGATAACATAGCGATTTACCACCACCTGTTGGTAATATCATAAGAACATCTTGCTTTGAGATAATAGAGTCTACAACATCTTCTTGAAGTTCTCTAAATTCACTATGCCCAAAGTACTTTTTTAAAAGCTCTTTTTTTTGCATATTTAACGCCAAAATCTATTTAGTATATAGTTTTTGATATTTCTATAATTTACTTTAATATAAATTTTTACTCTATGAATTAACTCTTTTGTATAGTTGTAAACATAGGTATTTTTAATCCAATCTATTAAAAGCATTAACTTTTCGTAAAGGAAAGCTACAAATTTAAAAGATAGCAAAAGCTTTTTTTGTGTATTAAACACCCAAAATGCAAATGCAGCTATTAGTAACTTAAATGCATATACCACTATTGCAAGTATTGGGTAACCTTTTAGTGCAATAATAGGAGTAAGTACACCTAGACCCTCTCCAATTATAAGAGAAAATGCAAATACTGCAAGTACAACATATTTGTTAGTTTTACTGAGTAATTGTTCTAATTTTTCAAAGGGTTTAAGATACTTAATATACCTGAATATAGGCTTAGCAAAACGCTCCCATACAAATTCTTCAAAAGTAACATATATAAGTATTAGTGTGATTTCTATTATAAAAAGAAGTTTTTTTAAAAGATTTTTTAATATTTCCATAAGATTATGGGCAAAAGCCCAAAAGATTACTTTCTACGAAGCTCTTTAATTCTTGCTGCTTTACCTCTAAGCTCTCTAAGATAGAATAGTTTAGCTCTTCTTACTCTACCTCTTCTAAGAACTTCGATACCTTCGATACTATCAGAGTATAGTGGGAAAATTCTCTCTACACCAACATTGTTAGCACCAATTTTTCTAACAATAAATGTTTTACCTGTACCTTCACCACGAATAGCTATACAAATACCTTCGTAATTTTGAACTCTCTCTTTGTTACCCTCTTTAATTCTAACAGCAACTCTTACTGTGTCACCTGCTCTAAATTGAGGAATCTCTTTGTTCTCTAACTGTGCTTTCTCAAAGTTCTCGATATACTTATTTCTCATGCTCTGCCTTTACCTTGCTATAAATGTCTGGTCTAAAGTACTTTGTTTTAAATAAAGATAACTTTAGTTTAATGGTCGCAATTTTACTGTGATTACCCTTTAACAACTCTGAAATCACACTCTTTTCTTCATAAAAATTGGGTTTTGTAAAGGTTGGTGCTTCCAAAAGCGAATTTTCAAAGCTCTCTTCTATTAAAGAGTCGCTATTTCCTAGCACTCCTTCGATATTTCGGCTAATTGCATCGCACATAACCATAGCCCCTAATTCACCACCTGTTAGAATATAATCGCCTATACTAAATACTTCGTCAGCATATGTTTCGATAAGTCTCTCATCAAAACCTTCGTACCTACCACATACAAAAGTTACACTATTCTCTTTTGCTAATCTTTTTGCATCTACCTGTTTAAAAGGTTTTGCAACTGGCGTTAAGAAGATAATTTTGCTATTTTCATCTTTTTGTTTAATATCTTTAATAGTATCGCTTAGTGGCTGGATTATCATAACCATTCCTGCCCCACCACTTATGCGAGCATCATCTACTTTTAAGTGTCTATTTTTAGAGTAGTCTCTTGGGTTATAAAATTTTAAATCTATTAAGTTTCTATCGACTGCTCTTTTTAAAATAGAGTCGCTAAAGTAGCCCTCTATAATATTAGGAAAGAGTGTAACGAAGTTAAAACGCATTAACTAGCCTCTAAAATATCTTTAGAGTTAATTGTCTCTATCTCTTTTTTCTCTGTATTAACATCTTTTATAAATTGTGGAATGTAAGGAATTAAAAAGCTTTTAGCAAAGCCTGCTTCTACCAATTTAGCATCGGTATCTACTAGCAAGTAGTCGCCTTGTGGCAAACGCTGAATATCGTTTACAATACCTAAACTCTCACCATTTTCAACTACTGTAGCTTTTATTAAATCGAACCAGAAATACTGCCCTTTATCTAACTTGCAGTACTCTCTTGTCTCATCTTCGCTAGAGTATATTTTAGTGTTTACAATTCGTTTTGCATCTTCTGGATTATCAATTCCAACAATTTTTATTAGCCCTCGTTTTGGGTTATAAGCTTCTATCTCTAAATCGCCTCTATCTGTAGATAGTACACGACCTTTTACAAATTGTTTGGGAAAGTCTGTATGTAGATTTAGTTTAAGTTCGCCTCTTAGTCCAACAGTCCGACCAAACTGTGCGACTAAAAAGCTTTTTTTAGAATTACTCATTCTCTGTAGGTTTTACGCTAACTTTATAACTAGGTCCGCCCTTTGGCTTACAACCAGAAATAATAGTTTTGATAGAACTTATCATTCTACCATCTTTACCGATAACTTTGCCTATATCTTCAGGGCTTACATAAAGCATAAGCTCTGTCAAGTTTTCATCGATAACATTAGACTCTATGCTAATAGCCTCTGGATGCTTTGCAATAAGTTTAACATACTCTATGATGAAATCTTGAACCATATGCTACTACTTACCTGTAATTTTCTTAACTCTTGGGCTCATTTGTGCACCAACGCTAATCCAATAGTTAAGTCTCTCTTCGTCAATTTTTGTCTCTTTATTTGCAGATACTGGGTTATGGTAACCTATTGATTCAATCCAACCACCATCTCTTCTTTTTCTGCTATCTGTTACAACGATTCTATAAAATGGCTTCTTTTTTCTACCCATTCTTGTTAATCTAATTACTGTCATCTCTTTTAATCCTTGGGATATTTTAATTTAGGGAACTTATAACGCCCTTTTGGTGGCGAATATTAACATAATTTTTTTAAAACTATTATTAAACCTAACTTTTATTAGAAATTAATGCTAATATAATAACAAAATTTCACTAAAACCTGAGTTTAGATGAATATCATACAAAAAAACTCAGATTAAAAAGGTTAAATATGCTTGAAAATACAGAAAACTTAGAGAGTAACGATATTTATAAACTACTTTCAAATATTGTAGTACCTCGCCCTATTGCGTGGATTAGTACACTATCTAAAGAAAATATTTTAAATATTGCTCCTTTTAGCTACTTTACTCCACTTTCATCTTCGCCTGCTACACTAATTATCTCTATTGGACATAAAGAGGATGGTTCAGTAAAAGATACCTTAAAGAATTTAAGAGAGAGTAAAAAGTGTTCAATAGTAATTGCTTCGCCAAGTGATGTTAAAGATGTAGAGATAAGTGCTATGCCATTAGAGTTTAACGAAAGTGAGTTTGATAAATTTGATATTGAAACAAAAGAGATTTTAAATGACTACCCAGCCGTACCAAAAAGTGCCAATGTTGTAATATTTGCTGACTATTTAAAAGAGGTAGAGCTAGATGGCTCAAAAACAATACCTGTAATTGTAGAGGTAAAATCTATATATATCGATGATAAACTCTATAATAATGGAAAAATCAAAATAGACCCATTAGCAAGAGTAGGTGCAGGATACTTTGCTTTAGGTGAAGCGTTGGAGAAGAGTTAAAGCAAAATTTAAACTTAAAGACACCTCGATTGCCATTAAGTTAAGGAATCTACTTCCATAAATTGTAGTAAATTTAAAGCTTACAATCGCTGTCATCGTATAATACAAAACCCCAAAGAAATAAAAAGTTTGACAATGTAAAAAACATGTTAAACTAAGGGGTGCTAAAGTAGAAAGAGGAAGATAAAAGAGGTCGCTGTCATTGGTTAATA
>JALVTE010000115.1 GCA_027024155.1 Campylobacteraceae bacterium | reverse complement strand
CGCTAACAGTATCTATGCCACTTTCGGTAAATGTTGGCAACGATTTAGAGACAGCAAAGCTAAAGAGTATGATAGCAAAGGTAAAAGCAAAAACAACTCGCAAAGATAGCGAGCAAGATTATAAAACTATCAATAAAAAGATAGCAATAATCAACCGCAGAATTGCTTTAGCTAATAGAGAAGCCAGAACATACAAACGCCTTTTAAAATCGACAAGAAACTTATACAAAGCAGGGCAAAAGAGTATAAACGATGTTAAAATACTAAAAAACTCTCTGAAAATGAAGAGGCTAGATGCCCAAATTTTTAGCGTACAAAAACAGTTAGAACTATTAAAACTTTATGCAAAGATGAGGTAACAAAATTGCGTTTCAGTGAATATATGCAAGAGTGGCTATATGGAGAAGATGGCTACTACAAAAGCTTTAAAGCCATAGGAAAAGAGGGCGATTTTTATACAGCCGTAAGCACAAGTGCCTTTTTTGGTGCATCGATTGCTAACTATCTTTATGGGCAAATTAGCAGTGGCAAACTACCAAAGAGCACAGCATTAGTAGAGATTGGTGCCCACCAAGGCTACCTACTAGGCGATATGATACGCTGGCTTTACTCGCAAGATGAGAGCCTGCTAAATAGTATGCAATTTTGCATAATCGAAAGGCAAGATAAGGTAATAGAAGCACAAAAAGCTTACTTTAAAGAGAACTTTGGCGACGCTGTTAAGATAGAGTACTACAAAAGCTTAGCCGATTTAAATTTAGATAATGCATTTTTCGTAAGTAACGAAATTTTCGATGCCTTCCCATGCGAGCTCTATAAAGATGGCAAAATAGCAGTTGTAAACGAGCACAAAATTAAGTGGCAAGATGCCAACTTACAAGAGCTAGAGTTCGCCAAAAAACACAGCTTGCGAACTGGCGAAATAGCCGTAGGCTACGAAGAGTTTGCAAAAGAGGTAGCTACTAGTGCCAAAAACTTCGAATTTATAAGTTTCGATTACGGCGAAAAGTATGTAAGAAACGACTTCTCTATAAGAGTTTACAACAAGCATAAAACCTACCCAATATTCGATGAAGAGCTAGAGTTAAAAGAGCAATTTAAAACAGCTGACATAACTTACGATGTAAACTTCGCCCATGTAATAGAAGCTTTTGAGAGTGCTGGCTGCAACTTAGTAAAATACCAAACCCAAGCTAGAGCCTTAGTAGAGTTTGGAATTATAGATATCTTAGAGCAATACCACAAAATGGCAACCCAAGCACAATATTTAGCACAAGCTGATAAGGTTAAGACTTTGATTGCTCCTACTATTATGGGGGATAGGTTTAAAGTTGTGCATTTTAGGAAGAGTTAGAGGGTTGTTGGTGCTCCAAAAGTGCAACTTTGGAGTAAGTGAAAATGGGATTTGTCGTACGATTACTTCTCTTTAATTCGATAATATCAGGTTATTTTTGATATACTACATCTCTCATAAATAGTTTATACTTTCATAAAATGGAAAAGAGTTTATGGTAGGACTAAATAAAGGATTCTAAAAATGACTAAAAGATTTAAGACAATAGTAGCTGGAACTTTAAGCATAATAATTTTGTCAGGATGTACAAGTAAATATCCAATAAGATTTGATTCAACACCACAAGGGGCATTACTAATATGTGGTGGTAAGAATATGGGATATACACCTATAACAATTTATATAGACAGAGAAAAACTAAAAGATTTAAGTTCGATACCTGTTAATTGTAGTGTCAAATGGATAAGTAGAGCTACTAAAAGATATCCGACTAGTATACCTCTTAATAAATTCCCTAATGGAATTAATTTGACAGCACAAAGACCTAATACTAAAGGATATGAAAAGGATGTAAGATTTGCATTAGAGTTAGAAAAGATGAAGTATCAAAAAATACAAGCTGAAGCTGCTGAAGAAGCAAACAAGCAAAAAAGATGGGATAGTATAAATCGTTCAATTCAAAACATGAATACTAACATGAATTGGTCAAATACAAATTTTCAATTGCAACAAATGAATAGTTATTTGAGGTATGGGTATTAACATTCCATAAAAAAGAAATAGAAAACTACACAAAATAATGAATTGGTACCTTTTCACAGTCTCCGAAGATTCGAGACGTGTGAAGCATCTGGCTTCTAGTATAAGATCTCTATTATCTATTGTAACTTTAGGGAGAATATGGAGTCTTATTTAATACGTTTTGCTCCCACTGCAGTATTATCATCTGTGTTAATCAGTTTTCTATTGCAAACAATAATATCATCCATAGGTATCCAAAGTGTTGTATCTAATTTATCAAGTAAGCTAATTTCCCATACTGAACCATCTTCAAGTATTACAATGGAGCCATCAAATGTTTTAGATTTTAGCCAATGTCCACTTTCACAACTTGCGTATGTTATACTAGATGATAGTAATGATATTGTGATAATAAGTTTTAATAATTTCATTATATTTGTTCCTTGTATTCTTATAATTTAACCAAAAGAATTATATAAAAATACTCATTAATAGTCCCTTAAAATGAGAGTATATTCTCCTTTTTCCCCTCGTTACGCAGTTGCGAGACTGTGAAAAAACCTTCCCCTCGTCCCAAAGCTCCAGCTTTGGGATGCATATGCTAATCCAAGCACCCAAAATAAAGCACATATAACCAAAAAAATGATAAACTAACTTTATGGGTATAAGCAGATATAAAATATACGAACCTACACATCCGCACTTTCTAACCTGCACAATTTTCCCTCGTCCCAAAGCTCCAGCTTTGGGATGCATACGCTAATACAAACATCCAAAATCAAGCACATATAACCAAAAAAATGATAAACTAACTCTATGGGTATTAGCAGATATAAAATATACGAACCAACACATCCGCACTTTCTAACCTGCACAATATTACATTGGCTTCCTATATTTACAAACAAAGATAGTGTACAAATAGTTATTGATAGTTTAAAATATCTACAAAAGCAAGATAATATGAAAATATATGCTTATGTTATACTAGAAAATCATCTACACTTAATTGCAAGTAGCAATGATATTGGTAAAACTATGCAAAAGTTTAAATCATATACTGCTTATGAGTTATTGAAACTATTAAAAGAGAAAAATGTAAAAACACTACTAGAGCAATTTGCATTTTATAAAAAAGCTCATAAAAAACATACCGAATATCAAATATGGGAAGAGGGGTTTCACCCTAAATTAATTCAGAGCGAAAAGATGATGATAGAAAAGATAAATTATATCCACCAAAACCCTATTAAAAGAGGGTATGTCGATAGGGCTGAACATTGGAGATATTCTAGTGCTAGAGATTATAATGGAATTGATGGTTTACTAGAGATTGAGAAATTATGGTGAATGTAACTCTAGTATGCATCCCAAAGCTGGAGCTTTGGGACGAGGGTTTGTAATAAATATTAGGAGCGGTCTATATGGCGGGATTATATCATGAGTTTTTTATTGTGAATAGATTATTGAATAATGAAAATTACTATATCCCTATTAAGGATAGAGGTGAAACGGTCTCTTTGGAGGATGATTTTATATTATATATCTATGATAGTCTAAAATGGGTTAAGAGTTATAATCCATCAAAACAAGAGTTTTGTATGGGGTTGTGTCTTTGTGGTGTTACACAAATTTATGGAGAGTCTTTAATTAAATTTAAAAATATTATACGAGTTTATAGAGATTTATTTGAATATGCGCCGAGTAGAATAATTTTAAGAGGACTTTATAATTTTAATCAATCCAATGATGCAGATTCGGGTGGATATGAAGTGCTAGTTTTTGATAAAGATAAGCTTTTGAAAAAATTAGATATGCTTATTGATATGTGCAAAAAAGCATTAGTCGGTAACAATTATTTATTGCATTATGGGATTTGATTCTTCTTTTTTTCTCGTAGGGTCAGTTTACCGACCAACAATTTAAAAAATAATGCCTATTCTATGGTCGGTAAACCGCAATGCCAATGAAATAAGCAAAAAAACGATAAAATATCAATATTAAAAGTTTAATAAAGAGTAGTAAAAAATGATAAAAAAAGACATTAAGAAAGTTGGTAAAACTAAGAAAAAAAATCAATTCAAAAACAATAATAGAAAAATATAAAATAGGGATGAAAAGCTTTACAAGAAAGA
>JALVTE010000114.1 GCA_027024155.1 Campylobacteraceae bacterium | reverse complement strand
ACCCTTTTTAGAAGAGCTCATACTCTTTCTAGGTTTATTAAAACTGTTTTTGCTTCTTGTATAAGTAGATGGCGATTTATATCCAGCTTTTCTATTATTTTGGTAGTTTTGGTTGCCAAATAGTTTAGGGTCTGGTAAACTTTAAGACCAAATAAGGTATCTTAAAGTATGGCTAAAAGGGCATTTAATAAGTATTATAACCGTTCACACATTTCTGAGACTAAATTTAGACAGTTAATTAAGTGTTTTTCACTTGATTTAAATGCATATGAAACTTCTGTAATTACAAATATATCTCATGTAAGTTGTAAAAAGATTTTTCATAAATTAAGAGTCTATATTTTTAATAACTTACTTGAGAATGAAACAAGTAAAGGTGAGTTTGAATTAGATGAATCTTACTTTGGTGCCAAAAGAGTTAGAGGAAAAAGAGGTAGAGGTGCAGCAGGTAAGACTCCAGTATTTGGATTACTAAAAAGAGATGAATATGTTTATGTTCAAATAGTTAAAAACTGTACTAAAGCTGAACTAATGCCTATTATAGAGGGTAAAATATTAGAAGGCAGTACAATCCATACCGATGGCTGGAAAGCTTATGATGGATTAGTTCTTAATGGTTATGACCATTATAGAGTCTTTCATTCTGAAGATGAATTTGTTAGAGGTAAATCTCATGTAAATGGTATTGAATCTTTTTGGAGTTTTACAAAAAGAAGATTAGCAAAGTTTAATGGTTTAAGTGATGATACTTTTTACCTACACTTAAAAGAGAGTGAGTTTAGGTGGAATAATAGGTTTAATAATATCTATGATATACTATTAAAACAACTACGAAAAAATCCTCTTTGATTTTAGGGATTTTTTACTCTAAAGTTTACCAGACCCTTTATAAATAGCTGTATATCCCATAAAAATTAAATCTCTATAATTATCATTTTCATAATATTCTGAGGCACGGCACATTTTAGGGTTTTGAGCAATTAATTCAAATCTTTTTTTGAGTTCTTTTTTAAATGATTGAGATGCAGACAGTTTATCTCTTGCTATATGTGTAGATATATCTTTCAAAGCAGTGCGAAACTGCTTTTCGTAAATAATCTTCATCTTACTAATTTACACCCATCTCTTTCCAAAAGGTATCGTGCTCTTTGTAGTCTGCCCTCTTTTGAGCACTCTCTAAGCGTTTTAATACCTCATCTTTACTACTTACCATAAAACTTTGAGTATCATCATCTTTAATCACTATCTTTTCAATTATCCCATCTTTAAGAGAGTTTAAGTATTGTAAAAAGAACTCTGCATTTTTCTCATTTATATCTATCTGTATCTGCATATAAACTCTCCCTTTTATCTTCTTTACTGTATTATACCACAACTCAATAAAGCTAGTTACTCTTCATCAGCTCCAACATCTTCTCTGCTCGGCGGTATTGGCACAATATAGCCAATTAGAAGCATCAAAGCTCCTACTGCTATGAATGATACTATTCTCTCTACTGTGGCAGAGTTGCTTAGCTCTACTAAAAATAGTTTTGCTACTGTAATTACTAGCAAGCCAAAGCCCACAACCCAAAACTCTCGGTTGGCGTATTTTTTTGATAGTAGCATAAATCCAAGTCCAAAGCTTGCCCATAGAATCGATAAGCCAGCTTGGAATGTTAAGTCGTTAAATAGTGCTATAAAGCTGTAGTCAATACCTTTATATACACTAACAGCTCTTGCATAAACTACTGTTATAAATATTAAGCTTAAAACTGCCAAAACTCTTATTGCCAATGGCTTAAAGCTTAAATTGCTTCTATAAACATATAACCCTGCTAGCACTAAAACAGCTAATTGTGTTAGCTCTAAAGTGTTAAATAGTGGTAAGTACCAGCTACTCTTAATCGCTACTGCATTGGCTAAGAAGTTCCATATTAGTGCGATGATTAATAGAACTCCTCTAATCTCATTTTGGTATAAGTTTTTATACTTTATGAATCTGTCGCCATAGAGTCTATCAACCCCGAGAAGTGCAACCATTGCAACTGTTGGCAAAATCCAGATAGCTAAGACTAATGCTTCGCTAAAGCCACTCTTGTATGCTAATGAATGTAGAGATAACGTTACTACTGCCAACAATAAACCCAAATTCATAACGTGTTCAAGAGTAACAAATTGCCACTCCCTCTCTCTTAATAGTATTGCATAAATCAGTACAAAATATGCTATCCAAATCAGAGCATTAAATCCATACATTGGATTTAAATTTATACCATTGCTAGCTACTAAAAATATAATATTTAAAACTCCAAGTGGGGCAAATATTGCTAAACTTATACTTAGTGCTCTCCACTCTTTGTATTTACTAAATGCAAATGCTAAAAACCCTACAATCAGTGCACTAAGTAGCGAACTATTTACATAACTACTTAAATTTTGCTCCAAATAAGAGTATATGGAGACTAACAGTACAAACAGCCCTATACCAAGCATTGGGTATTGCACAATAGCATCTTCTCGTTTTACTCTACTTAAAATATATCCACTAAATATTAACGATGCTCCAACAACTAAATATCCAAAAAAGTCTATTGCACTCATAAAGTGTAAAGGTGTATTAAAGATATAGATAGCCGTTGCAACAATTAGTACAAACTCTCCAATAAGGCGAGTGTAAAACTGCTCTTGCTTTGCCGAAATCCAGATAACCAAAGCACCCTCTAGTGCCCACATCATCCCTGTTGTCTGCTTGCCAAAGTAGTATGGAACTGCTACTGTATAAAAGATTATACCAATAGCTAAATACGAAGCACCCAAAAGTCTATTCTCTCTTCTAAATAGCCAATAAAGCACTAAGTAAATTGTGCCTAAAACTACCGCACTTATTGCATCGCCATACTCTATATGCTCTACCAATCTAAGTTGCAGTAAAAATGTAACTATTGGCAAACCAAATGTTAAAGTTGTATCTATATACCTATTTGGATTGGCTTTCGCATTTTTTATAAACAGTATCGATATAGCTAAATAGATTGCAAAATAGAATATTAAAAATGGCTCTGTTGTGCTAAATAGCTCAGCTCTATAACGCAACACTCCCCACGCAGTCGCAATACCAAATGTAAATACAAAGCCCGCCAAATTTAGCACTCGCCACGACTTTCTATACGCCATAAAGAGTACACCAATATTTAGCACTGCATAGTAGCCAAATAGTAAAATATGTCTATTACTTCCATCGCTTGTTAAAATTGGTACCAAAAAGCCACCAACAACAGAGAATAGTGCAAGCTCTAGCGAGTTTTGCTTAAGAGCCAAGAGCGAACCTACCACAACAACTAAAAGCATTAAAGCAAAAGCACTCTGCATCGATAAAAGCCCATAAAACTTGCTTGCACTAAATATTGTTAAGTAAATTATAGCAATACCCAAGCCCTGCATTATCATAGCATAGACTCTGTTTTTATCTCGCACCTTGTAGCCTACAAAGCCCAGCCCTAAGCCTGTTGCAATTAGCCCTACCATTCTTAACTCTACACTTATGAACGAATGTTCTATTGCATATTTTGCCAAAAATGCCAAGCCAAAAAAGAGTACGACCGCACCAAGCTTTACTAAGATATTATCCATACTAAATAGGTTTGCTAAGAAGCTGTTAGTAGCTTCTGGTTCTACCTCTTGATTTACACTACTGAGCTCATCATCTATAGCCTCATCTTTAGCTATACTCAAGGTATCTACACCTAGCGGATACTCTTTTTTAAACTTCTCTATTGCTCCTTCATTATCCACTACAAAGTCATTTTCTATTGGCTCTATTTTTGTAGTTTTATTATCTGCTATTTCAGGAAAATACTCTTGCCGACTCTTTTGCGAATCTTTAAAATCTATCTCTTCTTGCTCTACATTACTTTCAGCTACAATGGGCTTATCGTCTAAAGAGACTGGCTCTTTATATTTTTGTTTACTCTGATACAACACTTCATCGTAAAGTATCTCTATCTTCTTCTCAAGAGAGTCCAATTTCATATAGATGGCAATTACCATTATTAAAAGAATAAATACAATTATCTCCATGTTGCACTCCTAAGCTTGTGCTAACTCTAGTGCCATCTTTTTGGCACCTTTAAAGTCAGCTTTTCCACTTCCTAACTTAGGAAGAGTATCTACTTTAAAATACAAGCTAGGCACAAATAGTGGGTTTAACCC
>JALVTE010000113.1:2911-4224 GCA_027024155.1 Campylobacteraceae bacterium | reverse complement strand
TCAATTTTATTGCTTTTTAAAACAATATGGAGAAATCGGTTGCAATTATACAAGATTTATATTAAAATAATAGAAACTTTTACCAAATGGGGCAAAAAATGCAAAAACTTTTTAAGAGTTGCTATGCAATGGATAGAAAATGCTACGAAAAATATGGATTAAACGAAGATATATTAATGGAGCATGCTGCAAGCTCTATCGAGAGTTTTATAAGAGATAAATTTAATCTTGGTAGCACTATTTTAATTGTCTGTGGTGCAGGTAATAATGGGGCAGATGGTATAACGCTTGCTAGGCTTTTGCATCCGGATTATCGAATTAAGTTGTATATCCCATTTGGTGTAAAGAGTAGTATGGCAAAGATTCAGCTAGATAGGGCTAGCTTGGTTGGAGTTGAGTTAATAGAAGAGATTAGTAGTTGCGATGTTTTGGTAGATGCCCTATTTGGAGCAGGACTAAACCGAGAGTTAAACAGCCAAACAGTGGCAATAATAGAGAGTATGAATAGTTTAGAAGCGTACAAAATCGCTTGCGATATTCCAAGTGGAATAGATGAGCGTGGAAACCCAAGCCCAATTGCTTTTAAAGCCGATACAACTATAACAATGGGTGCACTAAAAGAGGCTCTGTATAACGATTTGGCAAAAGATTTTGTAGGAGATGTAGCTGTTGCAAATTTGGGAGTTGCTAGAGAGCTTTACGAAGATGCAAGCGATATATATCTACTTGAAGTTAGCGATTTTAAAGCACCAATTAGAGAGAGTAAAAATTGCCACAAAGGAAGTTTTGGGCACGCTTCTATTTTTTGCGGACAAAAAGAGGGTGCGGCAATTATTAGTGCAACAACAGCAGCAAGATTTGGAGCAGGGCTTACAACCTTAGTTGTGCACGAAAAAGTAACTTGCCCACCATTTTTAATGAGCTCAACTACAACACCCAAAAATGTTACAGCTATTGCCATAGGTATGGGCTTGGGTAACTTTTTTGAAAAGGAGCTTTTAGATAAAGAGGTAATTAACAGCAATACCCCAATAGTTTTAGATGCCGATGCTCTCTATAAAAAAGAGCTTTTAAATATAATTAAACAAAATCGCGAAGTTGTAATTACTCCACACCCTAAAGAGTTTGTATCGGTTTTGAAACTGCTTAAAAATATAGATATAACTATTAAACAGGTGCAAGAGAATCGCTTTAAATTGGCACGAGAGTTTAGTGCCAAATTCCCAAATGTTACACTTTTGCTAAAAGGGGCAAACACAATTATCGCAAAAAATGGAGAGCTGTATGTAAACTCTTTAGGAAGCTCTGTTTTA
>JALVTE010000113.1:0-2901 GCA_027024155.1 Campylobacteraceae bacterium | reverse complement strand
TTTAGCCAAAGGTGGAAGTGGCGATGTGCTAAGTGGGCTTATAGTTTCGCTATTAGCACAAGGCTACACGGCAAAAGATGCAGCAATAAATGGCTCGCTAGCCCTAGCCCTTGCTTCGCAAAAGTTTGATAAACCTAACTACTATCTATTGCCAACAGATATTATAGATTTATTAGCGGAAATTGCTTAATGATGACAAATAAACAGTTTTTTGCCTACTCAGCATCGGCAGGTAGTGGTAAAACATACGCACTAGCTTTGCGTTATATTGCACTGCTTTTTTTAGAGCAAAACCCTAGCGAAATATTAGCTGCTACCTTTACAAAAAAAGCAGCAAACGAGATGAAGCAAAGAGTTCTAAAGCTTCTTAAAAATTTAGACAAAGAGCAAGGTTTTGTAGATAGCTTAGTTAGTGAGTATGGGTTAGATAGAGAGTTTATTCTAAAAAATCAGCCAAAAATACTGAGCCGATTTTTAAAGAGCCAAAACCATATTGTAACGTTAGATAGCTTCTTTAGCTCTATCCTTCGTTCGTGTGCTTTGCATATTGGGCTAGAGCCAGACTTTAGTGTAAAAGATAGAGGACAAAAGGCACTGAACGAAGAGTTTTTAATAGACTTAGAGCGGTATGGCGAAATGCATAGTTTAGTAAAGCTGTCTATAAACTTAAACAAACGAAAAAGCGAAGATGTAGTAGAGCTTTTAAATAGTTTGTATCAAATAGATGCATTGCTTCCAGAAGCAGAGTATAGGGTATATAACCTAGAGCCAATAGCAAAAGAGATAGAGGCTTTAAGAGTTCAACTTTTAGAGTTGGTGCAAAATGTAGGGGCAAGTGCAAGTGCTATTAAAAACTTTGAAGATAGCGAGTTAAAAGAGTTTATAAAGAAGGGTTTTTTTGATAAAGAGAGTTTAAGCGAGCATCGTTTTTATAAAAAATATATCGAAAAAGAGCCACAAATAGATAGCCTCTTTTTAGAGTTAAAAGATAAAATTGCAAGTTACCATAAAGAGTTAGAAGGTACGATATTGCATTATCTGTTTAAGATATTTGATAGATACAAAAATGTAAGAATCGAGCAAATAAGAGCAAAGAGCGAGCTAAACTTTAACGATATTTTATACTTTACCCACCGCCTGCTTAGTAGCGAAATTACTAAAGAGTTTTTATACTTTAAACTAGATACAAAATTTAAACATATACTGCTAGATGAGTTTCAAGATACATCGGCACTGCAATACCTAATTTTAAAGCCACTGATAGATGAAATTTTTGCAGGAGTAGGACAGAGTGACTTTAGAACATTCTTCTATGTTGGAGATGTTAAGCAGTCATTATATCGCTTCCGTGGTGGGGTAGAGGAGTTGTTTGAATATATTGCAAACGAGTATGGTATAGAGGTGGCAACACTCGATACCAACTATAGAAGTGCAAGGCTAATTGTAGAGAAAACTAACGGCTGGTTCTTGGGTAAAATTCCAAATTTTGTAGAGCAAAAAGCAAAAAGTGAAACAGCTGGTTTTGTGCAGGTTGTTAAGAGCGAAGAGCCAAAAGAGATGGTTAAAGATAAGGTAAAATTTTTGCTAAATAGTGGCGTAGTATTAGAAGATATTGCAATTTTACTATTTGCAAACAAAGATGGAATTGCAATGCAAGAGTATTTAAAAAGCTTTGATATAGAGTCGCAACTTAAAACCTCTAGCTCGCTTAGGTTTAACCAAAAAATTGCTGCACTTGTTGGGGTTTTGGAGCATTTGCTTAGTGGAGAAGAGATTTATATAGAGCCATTTAAACAAAAGCTAGGCTTAGAGAGTGTGGAGTTTAGTTGGTTTAAAAACTATATGAGCCCATTTGATGCCTTAGAGCGAATAGTAAAAGAGCACAACTACTTTGGTGGCGATTTAAATATCTTAAAACTGCTAGATTTCGCAAAAGGCTTTAGCACAATCGAGAGCTTTTTAGATGAGTTTAGCACATCTAATATAGAGCTAGCCAAAGAGTCAAAAGGAGGATTGCAAATTATGACAATCCACGGCTCTAAAGGCTTAGAGTTCAAGCATGTAATAGTAGCCGACCGCTTTGGTGGCAGACCGCCGAGTAGAGATATGCTACTATTTAAAAACACAACGCCAATCAAAATAGATAAAGTATTTTACAAACACTCTAAAAAAGAGAACTTTATACCGCAATATGCGACCGCTTTGCAAAAAGAGAAAGAGTTACAAGAGAAAGATAAATTAAACTTGCTTTATGTAGCCCTAACACGAGCAGAACTTAGTATGATAGTAGTGCAAAAAGATAAATCTTCAGAGTTTAAAGTATTAGAGTTAGAAGAGGCAACATACGGCACAATAGAGCCAGAGCACAAAGAGCCAAAAGCAGAGCTAGCCCCGCTATCTACAAATATCAGCAGTTACGGACGCCAAGAGGTAGAGAGTGTAGAGACCGAAGAGAGCGAGCTAATGGACTACAATGCCCTAAACTTTGGAGAAGCCCTACACTACTGCTTAGAGATGTTAGATTTTAAAAACCCAGCAAGTATAAATGTAGCCATACAAACCGTAACTAACCGCTACGGATCTAAGCTAGAGACATGGCAGATAAAAAGCATAGAAAAAAGAGCCAAAAATCTACTAACTAATTCCGAGTTTTACGCATTAATAAAGGGTACTAAACTACTAAAAGAGCAACCAATAGTCTATAAAGAAAAATTCTACCAACTAGACCTGTTAGCCAAAGGCGAGAGCATAAACAGAATATTCGACTACAAAAGCTCGAAAAACTTCGCCAAAAAACATACAGAACAAGTTACTAATTATGTAGAAGCTTTAAAAAGTATTGAATGCAAAGAGTGTGAAGGGTATATTTTATATATGCTAGAGAGTGGGGTGGAGATAGAG
>JALVTE010000112.1 GCA_027024155.1 Campylobacteraceae bacterium | reverse complement strand
TTTTGGCTAGAGTAAGTCAAAATTCTTGGAGCTTCGAAACCTGGAAGTAATCTTTTGAAAGAGTTAGTTGATGGGTTAGTAAACGCAGCAACAGCCTCTTTGTGTGCAAAGATACCACTTAAGTAATCTAATGCAGTTTTACTTAGGTTTGCATACTCACCCTCTGCGTAGAATAAGTTTTTGCCATCTTTCCAAAGTGATTGGTGTACGTGCATACCGTTACCATTATCATTATAAATTGGCTTTGGCATAAATGTAGCAGTTTTACCATTTAAGTGAGCCACCATTTTTACAACATACTTATATTTTTGAACATTGTCTGCTGCAGTGATAATATCGCTAAATACGATACCAATTTCGTGCTGACCCTGTGCAACTTCGTGGTGTCCTAAAACAACTTCTAAACCAACTTCTTCTAAGATTTGCATCATCTCTGCTCTTAAATCTACAGCACTATCAGTTGGCATTACCGGGAAGTAACCACCCTTAATTCTTGGTCTGTGACCCATGTTGCCAGCATCTTCATACTCAGCATCATCAGCCCAGTGACCTTCGTCTGTATCAACTCTGAAGTACTGCTCATTATCTTTATCTTTAATAATTACATTGTCGAAAATAAAGAATTCATTTTCTGGTCCAAAGTAAGCAGCATCTGCCACACCTTTCTCTTCTAGTGCTTTTAATGCTTTTTTAGCAATAGATCTTGGACATTTAGCGTATAGTTCACCTTTATAAATATCGTAAACATCACAAATTACTACAGCAGTAGAATCAGCTGTAAATGGATCTAAGAAAGTAGAACCAGCGTCAGGCTTAAGTAGCATATCCGATTCGTTAATTGGCTGCCAGTTTTCGATTGATGAACCATCAAATGGAAGACCATTTTCAAAACTATCTGGACATACCGCACTCATTCTATATGTAATATGGTGCCAAGCACCTTTAATATCTGTAAATCTAAAATCTACAAACTCAACTTCATTCTCTTCGCAGAATTTAAAAAACTCATCTACGCTATTAACAAATTTACCCATTGTTACTCCTCTGAAAAATTAAACACTATATTATACCCTCAAAATGCCTTTTAGCTTATTGAAAAGTTGCTTAAAATTTATGCAATTTCTTCTCTTTGCTTATAAATGACACACATTGAGTATAGCCAACACTCTTTGATAACTCCACTGCTTGGGAGTAAGAAAAACCTATATCCTCTACTTTATGAGCATCTGAGCCAAATGTTATATCTATGGAATTTTCGTAACACATTTGCAGTATTTCCAAACTTGGGTATGCCTCTTTTACCGGTTTTCTAAGCCCTGCAACATTTATCTCTACTGCCATTTGTGCATTTTTGATAGCTTTTATAGCATTTTTTGCAATAAGTCGAATATCTTTTTTTGGCTTAAAATTAAATACTTTTATTAAATCTATATGCCCTACTATATTAAAGTGTCCACTCTTCGCCATCGCCTCTATTGCATCGAAATACTCTTGCCAAATTGTATCTATATCTCTATTTTTATACTCACCTATAAATTCTGGATTATCAAAACCCCACTTATCTAAAAAGTGCACCGAACCTATTAAATAATCTACATTGGCATTTAAAACCCGACTATCCATATGACCCTCTAAGTAATCTACTTCGTAACCTAAGCGTATATCTATCTGATCTTTAAATTCATCTTTTAAGCTTAAAATTTCAGCTTCGTAACTAGCCATTTGCTCAAAACTCATACGATATTTCTCATCAAAATCCATAGGTGCATGGTCACTAAAGCCATATATATCTATACCTTGCTTAATAGCCTCTAAAACATACTCTCTTGGCGTACCCGTTGCATGGTTACAAAGTGCTGTGTGGTTGTGTAAATCTATTCTCATGGAAAATCCTTTGGATTTAGCCCAAAGCAAAAGGCTTAACGCTTAATGCTTTGGGCTTTTAGCTTTGCTTTATTGCAATTATAGTAAAATTACCAAAAAATTAGATGGATAGATATGGAATCTCAAAAAGTAGAGCTATTAGCACCTGCTGGCAATTTAGAGAAATTAAAGATAGCACTTAATTATGGTGCAGATGCTGTTTATGGTAGTACAAGTACATTTTCTCTTCGTATTCGCTCTGGCAAAGAGTTCGATATGGAGTCTTACGCACAAGGGATAGAGTATGCCCACAGTCTTGGTAAAAAGGTGTATGCAACTGTAAACTCTTTTCCATTTAATTCACAAATGAAGCTTTACGAAAACCATATTGCAAAAATTGCTGAACTTAAGCCTGATGCTTTAATAGTCTCTAGCCCTGGGGTTGTAAAAATTGCTGCAAAAATTGCACCAGATATTCCAATACACCTATCTACGCAGGCAAATGTTATGAATGCAATGGATGCCGAAGTCTATTACGATTTAGGGGTAAAGCGTATTATTGTGGCAAGAGAGATAAGCTTAAAAGATTGCGAAGCGATTAAAGCACACTTGCCAGATTTAGAGTTAGAGGTATTTGTACACGGCTCTATGTGCTTTGCTTATTCTGGCAGATGTTTGGTTTCAGCACTTCAAACTGGGCGTGTACCAAACAGAGGAAGCTGTGCAAACGATTGCCGTTTTCCATACGAAATTTATGCACACAACCCTGAGAGTGGAACAACCTTTAGACTAGACGAAGAAGAGGGAGTAGGCACATACATTATGAATGCCAAAGATATGAATATGGCTTCGCATATAGATGAGATTTTAAGTAGTGGCGTTATAGATTCTCTTAAAATTGAAGGAAGAACAAAATCGCCATACTATGCAGGTGTAGTTACAAAAGCTTACCGCCACGCAATAGATGACTACTATGCAGGCAATTTTGAACCAAGCAGATACCAAGCAGAGTTAAACACTACACAAAACCGAGGCTTTACCGATGCCTACTTAATTAGCCGACCATTCGAGAAAAACGATACACAGTCGCATGAGTTTTCTATACAGTACGGAACACACCAAGTTGCAGGTTTGGTTGCAGAAGATGGCAAAAGTTGGAAGTGTAAAGATAAAACTTGCATTGGCGATAGAGTAGAAATTGTCTTACCTATTGGAGCAAAACTAGAAGCTGTAGAGAATGAAATAGGCAGAGTATATATGGAAGATAACAGATGGTGGCTAGAGTTTAAAAAGCTAACTACCAGCGAGGGTAAAGAATTAGATTGTGTACATAGCGGATACACAAAAGATATTGCCCTGCCAACAGAGTTACCAAGTTATACAATACTGCGTCGAGAAATAGCAGAGGCACTAGAGAAAAAAGGTCTTAAGAGTGAATCTACACCTATGAGTTTAGAACCAAGTTGCGATTAAAAGGAGAAGTATGAAATTTGTATCAATAGTAATGGGAAGCAAAAGCGATTATGAAGTAATGAAAGAGTGTGCCCAGACACTTAAAAAGTTTGGTGTGCCATATGAGTTAATAATATCATCAGCTCACAGAAGCCCAGAGAGAACACACGACTATATTATAGAGGCAGAGAAAAAGGGTGCACAGGTATTTATAGCAGCAGCAGGAATGGCAGCACATTTAGCAGGTGCATTAGCAGCAGCAACTACAAAGCCAGTGCTAGGCGTACCAATGCAAAGCGGTCCACTAGGTGGCGAAGATGCACTTTTAAGTACTGTAATGATGCCATCAGGTATGCCAGTTGGAACAGTAGCAATCGGAAAAGCGGGTGCTGTAAATGCTGCATACTTAGCAATTCAGATAATGGCACTTGATGATGCAGAGCTACAAGCTAAGCTACAAGAAGATAGAATAAGTAAATCTAAAAAAGTAGAACTAGACTCTAGCGAAATCGAAGTAATTCTTTAAAAGGAGCAAAAGATGGCTGAAACACAAAAAAAACGACAAAAAAATGTAGTTCTTTTTACATCACCATCTTGCATTTGGTGTACACGGACTAAAAACTACTTTAAAAAGCAAGGCATTAAGTTTAAGACAATAGATGTAAGCAAAGATAAAAGAGCTGCAAGAGACTGCATAAGCAACGGCTGCCGAGGCGTACCAGTTGTACTAATAGGTACACAGTGGATATGTGGGTTTGATCAAAAAAAGATAGACAGAGCCTTAGGGCTAAAAAGCAAAAGTTAAGGACAATCATGGAACTTCAGCTAAAAAACATAGGAATGATAAAAGAGGCTAATGTTAAAATAGATGGTTTAACAGTTGTAGCTGGAGAGAATGATACTGGAAAGAGTACTGTTGGGAAGGCTTTGTTTGCTTTACTAAAGGCTAGACTTTTTGTTTTGAATAGTAAATTAGAATATAGTGCAACAAACTCTCAATATTTGAATAAAATAGAATGGCTTTTTAATAAGATATCAAAAA
>JALVTE010000111.1 GCA_027024155.1 Campylobacteraceae bacterium | reverse complement strand
TCGAACTTGCAGGTATTAAAGATATAATTGCAAAATCGATTGGTTCTAACAACCCTAATAACTTAGTTCGTTGTACAATCGAAGCGTTAACAAGAATTAAAGGTTAAGGAGCAGTAATGGGTTTACACAATCTTCAACCAGCACCTGGCTCTACTCATCCTAAAAAGAGAGTAGGTCGTGGTCAAGGTTCAGGTACAGGAAAGACTGCAGGACGTGGTCAAAAGGGGCAAAAGTCTCGTTCAGGTTACTCAAGAAAGAGAAACTTTGAGGGTGGACAAATGCCACTAGCAAAGAGACTTCCAAAGGTTGGATTTACATCTCGTGTGGTTAAACCATATGTTATTAATGTAGAGAAGATTAAGGCAGTTGCAGAACTAGATGAAATTACACTAGAGAGTATTAAAAGTGTTCACAAGCTAGGTAAAAATGTAACAAGAGTTAAACTTATTGGAAGCAGTGCGAAAGATTTAGCTGCTAAAATTAAGGACGACGCTGTTACAACTAGTAGGAAGTAGTTATGAATAACAACACTCTTACTCAAAAGATTTTAATAACACTTGGTTTTCTTTTTGCGTATAGAGTATTAGCGTATATCCCAGTTCCTGGGGTAGACCTAGATATGATTAAACAATTTTTTGATCAAAACTCTAATAATGCATTAGGAATGGCTAACATGTTTAGTGGTAATGCACTTCGCCGTCTTAGTATAATCTCTTTAGGTATTATGCCTTATATCACAGCTTCAATCGTAATGGAACTTTTAGCAGCCACATTCCCAACTCTTGGACAAATGAAAAAAGAGCGTGATGGTATGCAAAAATATATGCAGATAATCAGATACTTTACTATATTTATTACAGTTATACAAGCTATTGGTGTAGCAGTTGGTTTACAACATATGGGTAATGGACATGGTGCAGTACTAATTGATATGACTTCATTTATAGTTATAGCAGTATTCTCAATGCTAACAGGTACTATGCTTTTAATGTGGTTTGGTGAACAAATTACACAAAGAGGTATTGGTAACGGTATTTCATTAATTATCTTTGGTGGTATTGTTTCAGGTATTCCTAGAGCGATAGGTAATACAATATCACAAGTAAATGCTGGAAGTATGGATTTTGCAGTAGTAATTGGCATAGCAATTATAATGTTTGTTACAATTTTAACAATTATTTATATTGAATTAGGTGAAAGAAGAATACCAATTAGTTATTCAAGAAAGACACTTATGCAGAATCAAAACAAAAGAATTATGAACTATATTCCAGTTAGATTAAATATATCAGGAGTTATTCCTCCAATTTTTGCAAGTGCAATTTTGATGTTTCCTTTAACATTTATTAAAACAGTAGATAGTCCTATTGCAAAAGCAATAAGTGATAATTTAACACCAGGTGGATTGCTATATAATATATTAATGTTTATTCTGGTAATTTTCTTTGCATTCTTTTATGCATCAATTCAATTTAATGCAAAAGATATAGCAGACAACTTAAAAAGACAAGGTGGCTTTATACCTGGAGTCAGACCAGGAGAGCATACTAAAGAGTTTTTAAATGATGTTGCAAGTAAACTAACAGTTTGGGGTGCCTTGTATTTAGCCATTATCTCTACAGTGCCATTTGCACTTATAAGTGGTTTAGGGGCATCATTCTACTTTGGTGGAACTGCGGTATTGATTGTTGTACAAGTTGCTCTTGATACAATGAGAAAGATAGAGGCTCAAAGAACAATGGGTAACTATCAAACACTTGGCAGTACAGGTCTATAAGATGGCCATACCTTTAAGAAAAAAGGCTGAAATAGATACTCTAAGACGTGCTGGCGCAATAGTTGGTCAGACACTAGAGTATTTAAGAGGCACTGTTAAAGCTGGTATGACTTTAAAAGAGATAGATGCTTTAGGCGAAGAGTTTATACTCAAAGCCGGTGCAAAACCCTCTTTTAAAGGTTTATACGGTTTCCCTGCAAGTGTATGTACTTCGGTAAACGAAGTTATTATTCACGGTATTCCTACTGATTATAAAGTTCAAGATGGCGATATATTAGGTTTAGATATTGGTACTATTGTAGATGGCTATTATGGCGACGCTGCAATTACAATGCCTGTTGGCAATATAAGTGAAGAGAACGAAAAGCTTATAGCTTGTTCAAAAGATGCACTTTATACTGCAATAGAGTCTATTAAATCTGGTATGCGTTTTAAAGAGCTTACTTATATTTTACAAGAGTCAATTATTGGGGCAGGTTATGTACCACTTAGAGACTTTTGTGGACACGGTATTGGCAAAAAACCACACGATGAGCCTAATATTCCTAACTATTTAGAGGGCAAAGTAAATCAAGGTCCTAAAATCAAAAATGGAATGGTTTTTTGTTTGGAACCTATGGTATGCCAAAAAGAGGGAGACCCAGTTATTTTAGAAGATAAGTGGAGCGTTGTAAGTAGCGATGGCTTAAATGGGTCACACTACGAGCATCAAATAGCTGTTGTTGATAACAAAGCAGTAATTTTAACAAATCCGTAAAAGGAGCGAAGATATGGCAAAAGATGATGTTATAGAGATAGACGGCAAAGTTGTAGAAGCATTACCAAATGCAACTTTTAGAGTAGAGTTAGAAAATGGGCATAATGTATTATGCCACATCGCAGGAAAAATGAGAATGCACTACATCAAAATTTTACCAGGCGACAAAGTAAAAGTAGAACTTACACCTTACTCACTTGATAAGGGTAGAATTACTTTTAGATATAAATAGTATTTTAGGCTTTATAAGCCTAAAACTACAAATATTTTTATAAATTATTATTTATTACTCTTACGTATATTGATATATGAAATCAATATTTTATTTTCTGAAAAGTATAATCTTTAAAACAATATATAGATATATCTTCTAAAATAGAGAATTAAATTAGATCTTCATTCTCTATTGCTACTTAAACTAAGATTATAAAAATATGTGTTAAAGTTTTTTTAGTTACGATTATATATGATATAATAGTTTTTAGTTTAATCTCTAATGTATAATTCAGGTTAATAAATAGGAGATATTTATAGTGAGAGTTTTACTTATCTTGTCGATTATATTTGCTTTTTTAAATGCTGAAGATGTTATAAAGCAATTTAATCGTACAAAAATAAACTTTGGACACGTAGAGCCTATACTTACTGTTGCTACAATACCTAATAGTAGACAAGCACTTTCTGGAAATAGTGATGGTATTATTAAATTGTGGAATATTAACAATGGAAAATTAATTCATCTTTTTAAAGGGCATAAGGATAGTGTAAATTCTATATCTGTTACTTCTGACTCTAAGTATTTATTATCTGGAAGTTCTGATAATACCGTGAAACTTTGGAGTATAAAATCAGCTAAATTACTTCATACTTTTAAGGGGCATAAAAATGCTGTTAATTCTGTAAAAGTCACTTCTGATAATAAATATATACTTTCAGGAAGTAGCGATAATACTTTGAAACTATGGGATATAAAAACAGGTAGAGTAATTCATACTTTTAAAGGGCATAGTGATAGAGTAAACGCAGTAGATATAACTCCTAATGATAGATTTGTACTTTCTGGAAGTTCTGATAAAACTTTAAAAGTTTGGGATATTAAAAGTGGTAAATTAATTAAAACACTTTGCAAAAATAGAGAATCAGTATATTCAATAGCAATTACGCCTAATGGTAAATATGTGCTTATTGGAGTTGGAGGTGTGTTAATGAAAATGGATATAAATAGTGGTAAGCTGCTTCATACTTTTTATAATGCCTCTGTTTATATATCTTCAATAGCAATTACTCCTAATGGTAAATATGTGCTCTCTGGTGGTGTTGAAGATAGCGACCATGGTATTTTAGAGTTGTGGAATTTAAAAAATGGTAAAGAGATACAAACTACTTCTGTACCAATTACTACTATCGATTATATGTTTAGTGATTTAATTCAAGATATATCAATTACATCTGATGGTAAATATATATTAACGGGTGGAGTAGAAGATGCGAATATCTATACGGGAGTTTCTGATTTAAACGGAACCTTAGAATTATGGAAGCTTGAACTCTAAATGGGAGTGTAAATAATTCTGTGTCAATTAGATAAAATAATAAATCCTTCTGGATTTATTATAGTCCCTATTATAGAGTTGATTATTTAATGTTAGTTATTTATAAAATTACTATCTAAACGAAATTTATGTATATCGGCAGGTTAAGCTTATAAAACAAGCCAACGAGAGGCTTAATCTTCTCGTCTAGCAAGTAGGAATAATGAACTAAACATAGTAAGTAAAGTAAATATGTTTAGAGCAGAAGCTTTTAACTCCTTGTGGTTTTGTGGATTAACTTTGTAGTCATCACAGTCACAATAAATTCCTAAATCTTGTGTATAATCATCTACAACTGGACTCTTAACAATAATA
>JALVTE010000110.1 GCA_027024155.1 Campylobacteraceae bacterium | reverse complement strand
GATAGCAACTTTACAATTCCAGCTTTGGAGCTTAGATATTTTGATAAAAACAGCAAAAAAGAGGTAGTTAAAAAGACGCAACCTATTAATATTACAGTAATTGGCGGAGCAAAGGTTACTAATGTGCAACAAACTGCACCAAAAATAGTTACAGCACCTAATAGTAGTGATATGAACAATAGTTCACATAGTAACAATAATGCAAATAATAGTACCAAAATAGGGTGGTTGCTATATGTATATTTATTAATATCATTTATAGCAGGGCTTTTAGTAATGTGGCTAATAAAAAGCAGAAAGCCTAAAGAGAAAAAAGAGTTGCCTATTGTAAAAAAGATACAAAAAGCTAAAAGCGACAAAGATTTACATAAAGTTTTACTACCATTTGCAAAAGATAGTAAAGTGGTATCAAACGAGCTTAAAAAATTAGAAGATAATATCTATAATGATGGAAAAAACGAAGTAAATAAAGATGCACTACTTGATTATTTTGAAGATTTAGAGGAGAGTATCATTGATTAAATAGAATAGCTTTGGGGACTAAAGTCCCTGCTTCTATTATTTGAATTCTATTTTAATATTTATATCTTTTAACATGATGAACACCCAATATAACTGTCCAAAATTCGTTACCTGTTTTTGGATTATAGTAGTATGCTACGCCAACATCTTGAAAGCGAGGATTCATCATATTTGG
Organism: Campylobacteraceae bacterium; assembly: GCA_027024155.1. GTDB lineage: Bacteria > Campylobacterota > Campylobacteria > Campylobacterales > Sulfurovaceae > JAADEQ01. The sequence continues at coordinate 3,770 of JALVTE010000110.1, read as the reverse complement.
GCAGTGCTCATCGTGTTGTATAAATGATTCCATAACTTCATTTGTGCTAAAGTGGTAGTTTCCATATAAAATATTTTCGCCTACATAATTGTTGTTCCAGTATCCATTTGCTCTAGCTCTTAAAAATTGGTCGCTACTGCCATAAATTTTGCCTGTTAAGTCATATTTAGTATTGGAGCCATAGTGCTCTAACATTGTATTCATTGCCATATCTCTACTATGCTCATATGCAGCTTTATACAAGTTATAGTTCCATTTAAGTGGATGTGTAGCCTTTTTAATACCAAATTGCCCACAATCTTGACTTACACTTCTTAAAGCATTTATCTTTCGCATATACTCTTGAATTTTAGCTTGAGAAATATGAGGAGGCTGTATATTTACCTTACTTTTCGCATTTGCAAATGAAGCTAGCAAAATAGCTAATAAGATTTTTTTCATACTTTTCCTTATTTTTTTTAATTAAATTATAGCTTGAAAAGTTAAATACTTAGTAAATGTTAAAAATAGTACGCTATAATTTTAATTGACCGACGGTCAGTCATAGAGTTAAAAGGATAAAAATGGCGATAGTTGTAGATAAAGCTAAGAAGAGACAGACCATTGCATTAGCGTGCAAAGAGCTTATTGTAAATGAAGATATTCGCTCTTTAACTATTAGTAAAATTACTAAACATGCAGGTATTGGAAAGGGTAGTTTTTATGAATATTTTGAGAATAAAGAGGATTTAATTTTTGAATTGGCTCGTAATTTAATGGGTGAATATAACGCATTAATGGAGATAAAACTTAGCGAGACAGATAATAAGTTAGAGAAGTTAAAATTGTTTGCTAGCTTTTTTTATGACTATAAATATAAAGATTTAAGAAAATTATATAATGAATTTGCAGCTATCTCTTTGGTGACACCGAGTAAAGAGATGCAAAAGTTTCAGATGGATTGTTTTAATCTTTATAGTGGTTGGCTAGAGCAGATTCTTTTAGAAGATGATGCAAGTTTAGAGATGCAAGCTATCTCGAAACAACTATCTAAAATTCTTATTAGTTCGGTAAAAGGGATATACATTACTTGTGTGAGTACAGGTAATAGCGATAAAGTAGAAGAAGAGATAAATAGCTTTATAGAGTTTAGCTATAAAGATGGGAGTGAAAAATAATGAAAAAACTATTAATATTAGTGCCATTTTTACTAAATGCAGGTGGGCTAAAGAGTCTTTTAAACCATACCCAAGAGGCAAATTTAGTAAAGGCAAAAGAGTTACAGATAGAGGCAAAGAGAAGTGAGCTTAGAAGTGTAGGCAAAGAGGCGATGCCTACTGTTGATTTAGCAGCTTTTATTAGCGATTCTCATCCACGTTCTTTTTTGCAACCTGGGACTATTTATGGTGCTAGTGTAAAGCTAAAATATGCAATTTATGATGGTGGATTAAAACAAGCCAAAAAGGGGCAAAAGCGTTTCGAATTAGCTTCGGCAAAGTTTAACAAGAGTTTTTTTAGCAAGAGTTTATATTTGCAAATTGTGCAAGATTACTACAATATTAAGAGTTTAGATGCCCTAATAGATGCACTTAAGCAGAAGCAATATACCCTAAATGCACAGCTTAAAAAAACAAAAGTATTGGTTAATAGTGGCTTTGCAACTGATGATAACTTATATAGTTTAAAAGCCGCTCTTGCACTTGTAAAAGATAATATTAACTCTTTGCGTTTTCAGAGAAAAAGTTTATTAAAGTTAATGAGTCTAAAAGCAAATTACCGAATTAAAAAAGTTGGCAATTCACATTTTATTAAAAGAAAAGTAAGTTTTAGGGCCAATGATTTAATAAGAGCTCTTAGAATGCAAAAAAGTGCCATATTAAGTGGTGCTAAAATGGTTAAGAGTGCTACAAATCCGCATATAAATTTAGATGCTACTTACAATTTGTATGCTTATGGTAGAAGTGACAGAATGCACCCAGAAGGGCAGGACCATCAAGCTAAAATAAATTTAACAGCAGGCATTAGACTTTATGATGGTGGAGCAACAAAAGAGAAGGCACAAACTATAAAATTACAAGCGATGTCGCTTGGGTTTGAAATTAAACAAAAACTACAAGAGCAGAGGGTGCAATACCGATTAAGCAAGCAAAAATTAACTGTTGCAAAAGAGCATATTAGTGCAATGAAGGCGCAATATAGAGCTGAGCAGAAACTCTTTACAACCGTTAAAAAGCAGTACGAAAGTGGTTTAGCCGATTATGTAAGCTACCTTGATGCACTCAGCCAAATGGTAAGTGCCAAAGCAAATTTAGCAAAAGCTAGATATGAACTAGAGATAGCATATGCACTCTATTATTATAATGCAGGGTATGATATTAGGAAGTTTGTAGTTGGGAATTAGTAATTGGTGATTAGTAATTGGTTATTGGTTATTGGTGCGGTGTTTTTAATTTTTAATAAAAATCAAACATTATTAGCTCTAAGCTAATCCAAAGGATTTATAATGAAAAAGATAGTTTTAATAGCAATTTTAACAGTGGCAGCTTATGCACAAGGGGTTTATGCAACATTTAATGTAGTACCAAAAAAAGAGGCATCTTTAGCATTTAGTACCAATGGAATGGTGGCAGATGTTAAGGTAGATATAGGGAGCAGAGTATCTAAAAATCAAGTTTTAGCAATTTTGGAAAATAGTGATTTAAAAGCTTATGTTGCAAAGGCAAGAGCAGCTTTAGAGTTTGCAAAAAAGAGTTACAACAGAGCTCTAAAGGCACAAGATGTACAAAATAGAGCTATTTTTGATAAGTTTGATTTTGAGTATAAAAATGCTAAAGCTAGTTTGGCGCTAGCTTTAGCTAATTACAATAAAAGTATACTTAAAGCCCCATTTGGTGGAATTATTACAGCAAAAGCTGTAGAAGTTGGCGATGTGGTAAGTGCTATGGCACCAAGAATGTTATTTAAAATAGAGAGCAATCAAAAAAAACTACTTTTATCTTTTGATGAAAAGTATTTAAATCGTGTAAAAATTGGTGATATATTTAAGTATAAATTAGATGGGAGCAACAAAGTACATAGTGGTAAAATTGTAAAAATATATCCATCTGTTGATAGTAAAAATCATACAGCAAAAGCCGAAGTAGAGGCTGGCAATTTAGTTAGCGGACTCTTTGGTGATGGTACTATAGAGCTTGGAGATAACTAATGTATAACTTTGCAATTAAACGCCCTATTACAACACTAATGGGGGTTATGGTATTTATAGTTTTTGGGTTGATGTCGTATAAAAGTATGCCTGTAAACCTCTTTCCTAATGTAGATTTTCCAGTTGTTTCGATTCAGACAATTTACCACGGAGCAGATGCTACAACTGTAGAGAGTAAACTAACCGATAAAATAGAAGAGGCAGTAAGTGGAATAGATGGCATTAAAAAGTTAGTCTCTACAAGTTATGATAACTTTAGTAGTGTTATTGTGCAGTTTGAATTAAATAAAAATTTAGACGAAGCAACAAATGATGTTCGTGATAAGTTAGGTTCGCTAAGTCTGCCTGAAAATGTAGAGAAACCAATCGTTAGAAAGCTAGGAATTGGTGGTGAAGTTATAGACCTTTTTGTAGCAACAAAAAATGGCAATACACAAGCTCTGATGCAACTTGCCAAAGAGAAATTAAAGCCAAAAATTCAGCGAATCAAAGGTGTTGGTGCTGTTGATATTTTAGGTTATAGAGCACGAGAGATTAGAATCTTTTTAGACCCAAATAAACTTAATAAATATAATTTAAGTGCTAG
>JALVTE010000109.1 GCA_027024155.1 Campylobacteraceae bacterium | reverse complement strand
ATTAACCAATGACAGCGACCTCTTTTATCTTCCTCTTTCTACTTTAGCACCCCTTAGTTTAACATGTTTTTTACATTGTCAAACTTTTTATTTCTTTGGGGTTTTGTATTATACGATGACGGCGATTATAAGCTTTAAATTTATTACAATTTATGGAAATAAATTCCTTAACTTGAGTTGCTAAGTATATAAAATTATAAATTTTCTTATTTTCAGCTCTATTATGTATATAAATTACAAAAATATTTAAAAACCACAAAAAACTACTTTAAATCAAAAAAACTTTTATAATTGTTTGGGTATAATACGCGCGGTCTGTATTCTGATAGCAGAAAAGACACATGCAGTTAATCCTTGATAAGGTTGCACTTTTAAGTGTTAAGGGCTGCAGAGGTTTAAACCTAAAATCAAAAAACAATTTAAGCAAGGAGCTAACCTATGGTTACAATGAAAGACTTACTAGAGTGTGGTGTACACTTCGGACACCAAACAAGAAGATGGAATCCAAAAATGAAGAAATTCATATTTGGTGAGAGAAAAAATATCTATATTATTGACTTACAAAAGACACTTAGATACTTTAAATATACTTACAATGTTGTAAGAGATGCAGCTGCTGAAGGTAAAACTGTACTATTTGTTGGTACTAAAAAGCAAGCTAGAAATGCTATTAAAGAGCATGCACAAAGATGTGGTATGCCATTTATTGCTACAAGATGGTTAGGTGGTATGCTAACTAACTACCCAACAATTAAAAAATCTATCAGAAAGCTTGAAATTATTGAGCAGATGGAAGAGAATGGTCAAATTAACCTTCTTACTAAAAAAGAAGCTTTAATGTTAAGAAGAAAAAAAGAAAAACTATTAAAGTATCTTGAGGGTTATAGAGACTTAAAGAAGACTCCAGATATGTTATTTGTTGTAGATGCTGTTAAAGAGCACATTGCAATTAAAGAAGCTAGAAGAATGGGAATGAAAATCATTGCTCCATTAGATACAAACTGTGACCCAGATGTAATTGATTACCCAATTCCAGGTAACGATGATGCTATTAGATCAATTAACCTATTCTGTAGAGAGATGGCTGATGCTATTATCGAAGGTAAAGCTTTGGCTGCAGAAGCTAATGGTGAAGAGACAGAGGGCGAAGCAGAAGGTATTTCTGAAGCTGCTGCAGAAGCTGCAAATGTATCTAAAGAAGAGATTGCAGAAGTTAAAGAAGAGGTAGCCCAAAAAGTAGATAGAACTGCTAAAGAAGCTAAAGAAGAGGCTAAAGTTGAAGAAAAAGCAACTGAAGATAGAAAAGGTGACGATTTAACTAAAATCAAAGGTATTGGTAAAGCATATCAAGCTAAATTAAACAGTGAAGGTATATTTACATTTGAAGATGTAGCTGGAATGAGCGAAGAGCAAATAGCTACTATGGAAGAGAAGTATAGCTTTAAAGGTGACTTTAAAGAGTCTGTAGCTCATGCAAAAGAGCTAGCAGCAGCTAAGTAAGGAGAAATTAATGGCAAATTTTGGACCAAAAGATATTAAAAAACTTAGAGAGATGACAGATGCTGGTATGATGGATTGTAAACAAGCATTAGCAGCAACTGATGGTGATATGGAGAAAGCACAAGAGTGGTTAAGAAAAAAAGGTCTTGGTGCTGCGGCTAAAAAAGCTGATAAAGTAGCTGCAGAGGGTGCAGTTGCTATTAAAGTTGATGGTAATAAAGCGTTTATGGTAGAGATTAACTCTCAAACTGACTTTGTTGCTAAAAACGAAAAGTTCCAATCTTTTGTTAATGAAGTATTAGAGCATTTAGCAGCTAATGACTTTGACACAGTAGAAGAGGTTAATGCAAGTGAAATTAATGGTCAGCCATTTGCTGATTATTTAGCACTTCAAATTGCTACTATTGGTGAAAACTTAGTTGTTAGAAGATACGCCAAAGTAGTAACTGATGGTTCTCTTGGAACTTATGTTCACGCTAATGGTAAAGTTGGTGTTATCGTTGCAAGTGATACAGAGGGTGTAGAAGATGCTCTTAAAAACATTGCAATGCACGCAGCTGCAATGAACCCTAACTATATTAATGAAGCGGCAGTTCCAGCTGAAATTATAGAAAAAGAGAAAGAGATTGCAAGAGAGCAATTACTTAAAGAGGGTAAACCAGAAGCTATTTTAGAGAAAATTCTTCCAGGTAAAATTAAGAGATTCCTACAAGATAATACTTTAGAGAATCAAAAATTTGTTATGGATGACAAAATCTCTGTAGCAGATGCTCTTAAGCAAGCTAACAAAGATGCTAAACTAAGTGAATATGTAAGATTCGAGCTTGGTGAAGGCGTTGAAAAAGTAGAAGAGGACTTTGCAGCAGAAGTTGCTAAGCAAATGGCTTAAGCCTTTTCTTGAATATATTAGTAGTGCTTTGCACTGCTAAACTTCTTACCTACAAAAACTACAAATGAATTCTGAAAAATTACTAAATATATTAAATAGCAAAAATGTCTTTTTAAGTGGTGGTGCTGGTGTTGGAAAAAGTTATCTAACTAGTAGAGTAATTGCTGATATGCAAGCCAAAAATAAGAATGTTATACCCCTTGGAAGCACAGGAATTAGTGCAGTAAATATTGGCGGATATACACTACATAGCTTTTTTATTTTTGGTTTGGCAAAGTCGTTAGAGGAGCTTAAAGCTTCTGATAAAAAGAGTCGAAGCAGAATTTCAGAGTTAAAAAAGATACTTAAACATACAGATTTAATTATAATAGATGAAATTAGTATGGTTTCGGCTAGACTTATGGATATGATTTATTATAGATTAAACTCTCTAAATTACAGTGGTAAGCTTATGGTTGTTGGAGATTTTTATCAACTGCCACCTGTAACTAAAAATAGCAGTAGCAACGATAAGCTTTTTAAAGAGGAGATTTATGCTTTTGAGTCTTCTGCTTGGCTTAGGTTTGATTTTGAGCCTGTTATTTTAAAAGAGGTAAAAAGAACATCTGATTATGAGTTTATAGATATTTTAGCAAAAATTAGAAAAGGTGACTGCTCTTTGGAGGTGAAGAGTTATTTAACAAAGCTCATAGATAACACTTTGCCAAAAGAGATAGAACCTACATATCTTTTTGGAAAGAATATTCAAGCAGATAGTATGAATAGAGAGAAACTATTTAAGTTAGATGGACAAGAGGCTCTCTATTTTTGGAATGTAGTTAATCATAAAAATGTAAATGAAAAGAGGCTAGAGAGTTGGTCTAAATCTTTGCCAGTATTAGATTGTTTGCATATTAAAGTTGGTGCACCTGTAATATTTACAGTTAATCAGTGGGGTAAGTATGTAAATGGGCAAAGAGGTGTTGTAGTATCTATGGATGAAGAGGATATAGTAGTTAGAAGCAATGGGCGAGATATAACTATTGCTCAGCACGATTTTGAGATGACAGAGTTAAATAGTGAAACACTAGAGCCAGAAGTTGTAGCAACTATTTCGCAATATCCTATAAAGCTTGCTTACGCTATTACAATACATAAATCACAGGGGATGAGTTTAGAGTCTTTGGTTTGCAATTTAGATAATCTTTTCGCTCCTAGTCAGCTCTATGTTGCAATTTCTAGGGCAGTAGAGCCAAAACTTTTAAAAATAGAGTATTCAAGAAGTGATTTTGCAAGTTATTTAAGTAGAGTAATTGTAAAAAATGAGATAGTAGATAATTTTTATGCGGAGTTAGAGAATGCGAGTTAAAGTTTGCACCATAGATAAAAAGGGCAAAAAAGAGTTATATACTCCATTGCTTGAGCACTATAAAAAGATAGCTAAACCTTTTGCACAAGTAGAAGTTGTAGATATATTTAGCAATTCTATAGCAAAAGCACAAGATGCTTCTGTGCAGTTAGCTCAAGAATCATACTCTAAAGCATTTGAGCCATATATGAGTGGTTTTACAGTTGTGTTAGACCCAAGTGCTAAAGAAGTAGATAGTTATGAATTTGCAAAAATACTCCAAAAAAATGCAAATATTACATTTTTTATAGGTGGAGCGTATGGATTTAATGACAATTTTAAAAAAAAATGTAATTTATCAGTTTCTTTTGGTAGAATTACGTTATCCCATAAATTGGTAAAAGTGTTACTAATGGAGCAAATTTACCGTGGATTAACAATTATTAATAACCATCCATATCATAAATAAAAGGAAAAATTAATGTATAATGAAAAAGATATAAATGTTTTAAAAGCAGAATTAATTGCTAAAGCAGAGCGTATAAAAGAGAATATAGGAAAATCTAGAAACGAAATAGAGTTGATGAGGAACCAAAGCCCTACAGATGAAGGTGATTATGCAGTTTTAATTAACGATTCGTCTATAGAAGACACTTTAATTGGTAAACAGATACAAGAATTAAAGGAAATTGAGCTAGCTTTAGATAAAATATCAAAAGGGAACTATGGTATTTGCGAAATGTGCGAAGAGCCTATTGGCATTGATAGGTTGAAAGTAAAGCCATTTGCCAAGTTCTGTATCTCTTGCCGTGAAATTAACGAGAAAGAGATGGCCGAAAATAACAATTAAAGGGGAGATTATGAGAATAGGTCTATATATAGTATTCTCGCTACTATTTATTATTGCTGTTGCAGTTGGAGTTTATATGATAAATCCAGCTACTTATTCGTTTGAAGTATTTGGTATTAATATGCCAAAATTACCAGTTGCAGTTTGGACTACTATACCTGTTGCTCTGCTGGCTATTGCTTCAATATTTCATATGTCGTTTTATAGTACAAAAAACTTTTTTGCTTTTAGAAAGTGGAAGAGTGATGTTAAAAAGTTAGAAGATGCAATTTATTGGTCTTTAATAAAAGAGCCAAATAATGTTCATTTTTCTAATAAAGAGTTAAGCGAAGCAGCATCTTTACTTGCAGAGTCTTATATTGAACCTTTAAATATTGAGGGTGCTAAGATACCAATTCGACTTAAAGAGGTTGCTAAGATTATTATAAAAATAGATTCTGGTGAATATGTTGATTTGAAAAATCAAAAATTTGCTAAGCATTTGAGTAAAAATAATCCAATTATCATAAAAAATGATAATAATCACTTAAATGCAGACCCATCATTTGCACTTAAAGTCTTAGATTTTAAAGATAAGTATACACCAGAACTTGTAGAAAAAGCATTAGATAAATTAGTTGAAAATCAAGACTTCTTTACAATTAAAAAGTATGCTAAAGAGATTGGTAAAGAGAGATTCTTTAAACTTTTAGATAGAGTAAAAAATGGTGAAGATATTGGCTTTAGTAAAGATATGTTAAAAAGCTTTATTTCTGAGTATAATTTAGAGTGTAAAGATTATTATAAATTAGCAACAGTTACATTAAGTAAATTTGAGCCAGATGAAAATTTAGCACTATTTAAAGAGTTTGCAAAAGATGATGAAAAAGCAACACCTAGTTATTTATATTTACTATTTAAGTATGAAATGTTAGATAAAGTAAAAGATATTTTAGAAGAGCACAGTGAAGATGAGTATAAAGCATTTAGAGCACTATATTCTCTTAAAAAGAGTAAATTTAACTACAAAACTGGCGATGTAATTACAATAGACAATATTTGTAAATGAAGCTAGATTTTTCTAAACCGCTATACTTTTTAGCCCCTTTAGCGGGCTTAACTGACCTACCTTTTAGAAGTGTTGTTAAAAAATTTGGTGTAGATGTAACTGTGAGCGAAATGATAAGCTCTAACGCTTTAGCTTATGGTAGCCAAAAAACACTAAAAATGCTAGAAAAATCCCCATTAGAAGAGCCATACTCCATACAAATTGCTGGTAGTGACCCAGAGATAATTAAAAGAGCAGTAGATATTATAAATGAACAAGATGGTGTAGATATTATAGATTTAAACTGCGGATGCCCTGTTCCAAAAGTAGTAAATAACCTGCAAGGAAGTGCCCTGCTAACCGATTTAAAGAAGATGGGTAAAGCTATAGAGACTATTAAAAAATACTCTACTAAAGATTATACATCTGTAAAAATACGCTTAGGTTTTGCCGAGAAAAACCACTTAGAAATAGCAAAAGTTTGCGAAGACAATGGAGCTGACTTTATAGCAGTACACGGCAGAACCAGACAAGGCAAATTTAAAGCCCCTGTAGATTACGACGCAATAGCTGAGATAAAACAAGCTGTAAATATACCCGTAATTGCAAATGGCGATATAGACTCGTCTGATAAAGCAAATTGGGTGTTGAAGCACACAAAATGTGACGGCATTATGATAGGCAGAGGAGCAGTAGGGAAACCTTGGATTTTTAAAGAGATAAAAGATAATTTAGACCATACCTCTAAAGAGCTGATATCTCAAGTAGTGTTAGAGCACTTCGAACAGATGATAAACTTCTATGGAGATTACGGCGTAATACTATTTAGAAAACACTTACACACATACTCTAAATACGGCTATAAAAATGCTACTAGTTTTAGAGATATTGTAAATAGAGTTACAGATGTCAAAGAGAGCAGGGAAATTATAAAAAAATTTTTTAATTCTTAAGGGCACCTCTAATAATAGGTAATACCCACAATGGTCAATGCAAATGTAAGATTGTGCAAGAGATTTATGAATCCTAGCCGAAGCTAAGATGACTTAAATATCTTGTGCAAGATTGCGTTTGCATTGCCCACCCGAATGGCATCTCTAGCTTTCCTCTATGCGTCGTTACATCTTTTCGAATTAGCCCAGCTAGTACTTCAAAGATGTGCCTAGCCTAGAGAAAAGCTAGAGATGTTGTGGGTATCACCTATTTTTAGAGGTGCCCTTAAGGGTTTCTCCAGTGCCATTAAGTTAAGAGTTTTAACTACATAAAATACTATAATCTAAAAGCTGAGAAATGGATATAATCCTTAACTTAATACCATTGAAGGACACTTCTAATAGTCATAAATTAAAGTTCGATTCACTGAGTAAATATTGTAGCTCTTAACTGTCTATCTTATTTATGGTTGATAAAGTAACCCTAATCATTACTTCTTAGATATTATAAGTTTTTATATCAAATCAAAATTAAAACATATTATTTAGCTATTTTAAAAAACGAGCTTCCGCTTCCGCTAAAGTAGTAGCCCTCTTTTTCATACTCTTTTAACTCTGGGTATATTAGTAGGGCTGCTTTGTATAAATCGTTTAGTTTTGTTGCATCTGTGGTACTTTTTAATATATCTAATGAGCTATTTAGCATATAGCTAGCTCCTGTGTTTGGTTTTGCGTCTTTTAAGTAATTTTCTTTAAAGGCTTTATAGACTAAGGAAGTATCGCAGTGTATATCTGGGGTGAAAATCTCTAAATTTAGTGGCTCCTCTTCGAACTCTTCGATAACTTCGCCAAAGCCACTTACATTTGCACTATTGTAACCGTATATAAAAAATGGCACATCTGCACCTATTGTTGCACCGATATTGGCTAATGTTTCGGTACTAACTTGCAAATTACAAGCTTTCTTAACCATATTCATAAAAGTTGCAGCGTTAGAGCTACCGCCACCTAAGCCAGCACCAAAGGGGATATTTTTTTTAACTACTACTTTGTGATTGTAGAAAAACTCTATAATATCCAAATCGCCTGTGTGGGCGTTAAGAGCTTTGTAGGCTTTGTAAATTATGTTTTGCTCTTTTGGGATGTCTAACCCCTCTATTGTAAAGCTGTCGCACTTTTGTGGTATAAACTCTATTGTATCGTATAGGTTTTTTACTAACATAAAACGAGAGTTTAGGGTGTGGTATGTTGAGCCGTTATACTCTTTTGTACCTGTTATTTTTAAAAAAATATTTACTTTTGCATACGATTTTGCTTTCATTTTAATCCTCTAAATTGGGCTTAGGTATTCTGTTTAATCTATATTTTACTTCTGTATCGTTTATGTCTATTATAGAGTAAAAGTTTTTTGTCTCTATTAGGTATGTGCCACTCTCTTGCTTTTCAAAATAGCTTGCGTCTATTTTTTTGCCAAGTTCTAGTATCTCTTCGTCAGCTAAAAATCTATTTGTCGGTATTTTAAGATACTTAAAAGGGTTTAGTGCTTTTTCATTTTCGTATCTAAACTTGCCTTCGTTTATGCGGTGCAGGGCACTCAGTGTAGCTGTTACATTTAAACGATTTGCTATCTCTTGTGCAATAGAGCGAATGTAAGAGCCTTCGCTAACTTCGATTTCGAAAGTTATAAATGGGTGGTTGTAGTTTATTAATTTTATGCTGTAAATTTGTGATGTAATCTCTTTTAGCTTAACATCTTTGCCCTCTCGTGCTAAGTCGTAAGCCTTTTTGCCAGCTATCTTTTTTGCACTATATTTTGGTGGCAGGTAGCTTAGTGAACCAATTAATGAGTTTAGGGTTTTTTCAATATTGTCTAAATTTAGGGTAGGGCAATCATTTATGCTTGTAACATTCTCTATATCTAAACTATCCGAACTAGCCCCCAGCCACATTGTCGCACGGTAACTTTTAGGTGTTTTATCTAAAAACTGAAACAGCTTTGTATATACTCCAGTAGCCACAATTAAACACCCCGTTGCAAATGGGTCAAGCGTACCAGAAAAGCCAACCTTTTTAGTACCATATTTACGCTTTATTCTATACATATAGTTATTAGATGATACAAATATAGGTTTATTTACTACAAATAGTCTGTTCAAAAAAAACTCCGTTTTTGGTATATTAGTTATTGGTATATTAGTTATTAGTTATTGGTTATTAGTTATTGGTTATTTGGAGCATTTAAATAACCAATATACTAATATACCAATAACTAATACACTAACTATATCGGTTCTACAAATGAGCTTAATATCTCTTTGTGGTTTCCACCAAAATTTATTTTTAATTTATACTCTTTGCCACTTTTTGTTACCTCTTGTACTCTTCCTATACCAAAGATTTTATGTTTTACTAAATCTCCTTTTTTATAATCGGCAGATTTAGTAACTTTAAGACTTGTATTTTTAATAAGCCCTGCTTCGCCTAAGAATCTACTCTTTTTTACATGCTTTCTTTGTCCTTTGTAAAAACGGCTATCTATGTAGCATAGTGTTAAGCTCTTTTTAGCTCTTGTAAATGCTACATATGCTAAACGGCGTTCTTCTTCAATATCTGTTGTTTCACTAACTATTGGGAAAAACTCCTCTTCTAAACCAATTACATATAGATATTCAAATTCTAAACCTTTAGAAGCGTGTACACTCATAATATTTATGGCATCTTCTTCTACTTGGTCTTGGTCGCTTTGTAGAGTTATATCTGCTAAAAATTTCTCTAATGTAAGTTCTTCATCTTTAAATATTGCATCTCTAAAGTAGCCATAAAATTCGTCTATGTTTAAGACTCTATCGAAGCCATCTACCATTGCAGAGTAATACTCTCTTAAACCTATATGCTCATCAAATAGATTTATAAGTGTGCCTAAGTTATCTTTTTCGGCTTGGAGAAGCTTTATAGTTTCTATAAACTCTTCTATATTTTTAATTGCTTTTTTACTAAGTATAGAAACTAACTCTTCGTTTGTTGCAGTACTGAGTGCTGTAAAAATTGGTAAGTTTTTCTTTTCGGCAAAATCTCTTATTTTGCCTAAACTAGAAGCTCCAATTCCTCGTTTTGGTTTATTTATAACTCTTAAAAGCGAGAAATCATCATCGCTATTGCTAATAATTCTAAGGTAGCTTATAATATCTTTTATCTCGGCACGCTCATAAAAGCGAATTCCACCAATAAGTTTGTATGCAAGTCCAGCTTTACTAAAGCCCTCTTCGAGAGAACGAGAGAGTGCATTTATTCTATAAAGAACTGCAATTTCGCTAGGATTTACACCACGGCTTAATAAATCTTGTATTTCACTAGCAATAGTTCTTGCTTCGTAAACTTCATCCATTGAGTGTAGTAGTTTTACCTTTTCGCCTTCTCCCATATGGCTTATTAGTTTTTTACCAAGTCTTTTACGATTGTGTTCTATAAGTTTGTTTGCAACATCTAAAATTTGTTGAGTAGAGCGGTAATTTACTTCTAATTTAACAACCTTAGAGCCTTTGAAATGCTTATGAAACTCTAGTATATTCCGAATATTTGCACCACGCCAACCATAAATACTCTGGTCGTCATCGCCCACTACGCAAAGGTTTCTTCTCTCTCCTGCTAAAAGTTTTAGTAGTTGGTATTGCAGTTCATTTGTATCTTGATACTCATCTACCATAATATATTGGTATCGGTTGTTTGTCTCTTCTCTTAAATCATCGTGTTCTAAGAGTATTTTGTATGTTAATGCCAATAAATCGTCGAAATCAACTAAATTATTCTCTAGTAATCTTTTTTGGTACTCTATATATACTTTTGCTGCTTTTTTATAATCGGCTAATTCTGCTTTCTCTAGTGCTTCTTGTGGGTCTAGTAAAATATTTTTATACTTAGATATTTCGCTTGTTAAAAATGATGTTTGCAACTCTATTTTTAAATCTTTGCATATCGCTTTTACCATTCTTTTTTGGTCGTCGCTGTCTATAATATTAAAAGTGTTTTTTCTGCCAAGTCTTGAGATATTAAATTTTAAAAACAGAAGTCCAAATTTATGGAAAGTACAAAGTAGGGGCATAGAACTAGCACTATCACCAATAAGTCTTGTAGCACGGTTTCTCATTTCACTAGCTGCTTTATTTGTAAATGTAAGTGTTAGGGTGTTTAGTGGGTCTATACCAACTTCGCCTATTAAATACGCTAAACGAGTTGTAAGTGTTTTTGTTTTTCCACTACCAGCACCTGCTAATATTAGTAGTGGTCCATCAATATGTGTTGCCGCTTCTCGTTGCGATTCGTTTAGCTCATCTAGCATTTGCTCTCTTTTTTATTATTATTATACATTTTCTATCGTTAAAATAGTATTAACTGAAGTTAAGATAAGTTATGTGCCTTAGTATAAGTTTATTGTTTATATTAGCTAATTGAAATAAAGTGTTAAGTTTGGTATCACCTAATAACTATATTTTACTATAAAAATTAATTATTTATATATTTAAGTAATCAAATAAGAAGCGATTACAAAATGTTATGTTAGAATATTATTTAAATTCAATAAGTAGTAATTATAAATAAGAATTACTTTTTGTATTTATTTTTTAGGAGGGGGCATATTTTGCTAAAAGATTTTTCGAAGCTAGAGACTTTTTTAATTGTTGTTAGAGAGAGAGGTTTTTCTAAAGCTTCTAATAAACTGGGGGTATCTCAACCAGCTGTAACTCAACAAATTAAGTATTTAGAAAATTACTTAGAGACTAAATTAATAGAGAGAAAAAAGACTGGCATTAAACTTACATCTACCGGTGAAGAGTTGTATAAAATTGCAGTAGAATTAGAGGCGGCTGTTGTACAGGCAGAGAATAAAATACTAAAAATTATCGATAAAGATATTACCTTTAATCTTGGAGCATCTTTTACAATAGGTAACTATATATTACCTGGAGAGTGTTTACAGGAGATAAAAAAATCTATTGGAAATGATGTAAAATTAACTATAGAAATTAGTAGAGTTATAGTTGAAAAATTAAAAGAGCGTTCAATAGATTTAGGACTTATAGAAGCACCTATTTATGATGAAGATTTAGTTTATAGAAAATGGCTAGATGATGAATTGGTACTTGTAAGTAATACTCCTCTTCCTAGAGTTGTAAATACAGAAGATTTATACAATTTCGACTGGGTATGCCGTGAAGTAGGTAGCCATACTAGAAAAATAGTTCAAGAGAAGTTTGAAAATCTAAATGTATCTTGTAAAGATTTTAATATTGTATCTGAAGTAAATAGCTCAACTGCTGTACTTAACACTATTAGTAGAAGTAAACAAAACTTAGAAAAACCAATAGTATCTATAATCTCTAAATATGCAATAGCACAAGAGGTTAATGATAAAAAACTATTCCAATCAAGAATTCATGGTATTGCAATGGATAGAACTTTATATATTGTTTATAATAAGAATAATAAAAATAACCCATATGTAATTACTGCGACTGATTATATTTTATCTGGTAAGTGTTAGAGAAGTAGAAAGTTTGAAGTTGCAAGTTTAAAGTTTTAAGTTTGAAGTTTTAAGATGATAGTTCTTGTAAATCCCATTTTTTTAGGGATTTACGAGCATTAACTTATTTAACAGTTTTATGTTTAGTATTTATCCATCCGTACTCTATACCGCCTTTTAATTCATAAACTTTTTTAAATCCTAATTTATCACTTAGCCATTTTCCTAGCTGTTTTGTTCTGTTTGCGTGTGCACAGTATATAATAAATGGTTGCTCTTTATCTTTAACTAAATGACCAAGTTCAAACATAAAGTTAGGTACATCTGCCCCACCCTGTGGTGTAAAGAACATAATTTTGTGAGCACCTTTAATAATACCTCTATCTTTCCACTCCCCAGGTGTTCTAATGTCTATAACTGGAATTCCCTGCTTTTGCATCTGAATTAAAGTATCAGCATTTACATCTTTTAACTCTGCAAATAGTGAGTACGATAGTGCGACAATTAACATAAGTTTTTTCATTTTAACTCTCCTTTTTATTTTTGAAATATTATCATTTTTTTATGTAGTCACTCTGCAATGCTACATAAGTTGCATTAATATTTTTTTAACACTTGTATAATAGCATATCATTATAAAAAGATTATATAAGGAGCTAAATATGAAAAAGATTTTATTACCCTTAGTTACTTCAATGGCACTATTTGGTGCAAATAACAGTGCAAAAGTTATGAATGACCCATTTGAGCAAATGGATAAAGTTTTCCAAATGCAAATGCAACAAATGGATCAGATGCAAAAGCAGATGGATAGTATGTTTAAAGTGTTTGAACAAAATAGTTTAAATAACTCTAATATGCCAGTAATTTTTAGTGGTGGTGGAATGATGAGTAGTGGTATTGTAGATAAAAAAGACCATTACGAAGTTGCTCTAAAAATAGGTAAAGGTAAAAATACCAAAGTAGATGTAAAAGCAAAAAATGGAATTTTGACAATTTCTGTAGAGCAGTCTAAAGAGGTCTCTAAAACAAATGGGCAATATGGAAATGTAAAAAGTATTTCAAGAAGTTCATATGTACAGAGTTTTACACTACCTAAAGATGCAGATGGAGCAAAAGCAGACTATGAGTTAAAAGATGACAAAATTATTGTTAAAATTCCTAAAATCAGTAAAAAATGATTTAAATCAACTTTTTTTATTTTAAATAGGATATAATTACTCCGTATTAAAATAAGTATTAGTTTATTTATGTATAAGCTAGACAAATATAAGGAGAATTAAATGAAAGAAAAAATAGAAGTTGCAGGAGCAACAGTTGATTTTTACAAATACGACGATAATGGCGTAGAGGTTTATGAATTTGATACAAGCAGATGCGGACCACCAGAGCCAATGGTAAATGCAATGGCAGGTTTGAAGTTAATCGATGGACCAAACAAAAAGCTTGTAATGATAAACCATAAAAAACCAATGGGTTTACTTGCTAAAATAGAAGAGAACTACAACATAACTGAAAAGAAACTTGATGACGATAAAGTTGCTTTAGAGTTTACTTATAAAGAGGGTGCAAGCGAAAAAGCAAAACTTGATGATGCAGCTTGCGAAGGTTAATTAATTATGTTTAGCATATCGAAAGATTTTGCACCACCATTAAAAATGATAGAGCCATTCTTTAAATTTGGCTCTATTATCTATCTTATATCTACATTTGCACTACTTTTTTTAAATTCTAACTCTAATTTAAACGATTTAAATATTGTAGGCTGGGCACACCTATTTTTATTAGGTTTTGTGATGATAGTTATTTTTGGTGCAATGGCTCAATTAGTACCTGTAGTTTTAGAAGTAGGGCACTTTAGTGTTGATTTATACTATATAATTTTTCCTGCACTTGCTATTGGTTCTATTTTGATGGTTGTTGGTTTTTGGTTTGCACCGGCAGTACTGCCTTATGGTGGTTTATTGGTACTTGTTGCAATGTCGGTATTTCTGTTTGAAACACTTATGACGCTTAAAAAAGCAGAATCGAATACGCTAACTGTAAAGTGTGTTAAGGCTGGTAATATATTCTTGACTATTGCAATAGTTATTGGCTTCTTTATGGCTTTGGCTATTGGTGCAGGCGTAAATGTAGATTTAGGCAGATTTTTACCAATACATATTGTTTTAGTGCTTTTTGGCTATGTAACTATTACAGTAATTGGTTTAAGTATGATACTTTTGCCAATGTTTGGTTTAGCACACGGTTATGATGACAGTGATGTAGAGAGAGCATTTAAAATAGTTGTAGGCTCTATAATTGTATTCTCTATAGCCACTCTTTTTAAACTAACATATATTGCAGATATATCACTTTTAGGTATTGGCGTAGGTATTATATTTTATCTTAAACAAGTTGTAACACTATATAAAATAAGAGCGAGAAAACTGCTAGATATTTGGTATAAGCATATCTATGTAGCATTTATTTCATTAGGCTTATCACTCTTTTTTGGAATTTTATGGCTCTTTTTCGATTTTGAGAATGGATTAAAAGTTGCAGTATGGCTAATAGTTATGGGCTTTATTACATTTGTTATAAATGGGCATTTGTTAAAGATTATCCCATTTTTAGTTTGGTTCGAGAGATTTAGTGAATTAGTAGGCAAGAAAAAAGTACCAATGCTACACGAAATGTTACCAGATAGAGAGATAGAGTACTCGTTTTGGCTAAGTATGAGCGGCTTAACTATTGGTGCCGTTGGGTTATTGATAGGAAGCGATGATATTTTTAAAGGTGGTGTTGTATTATTAGCAATCGGTGCTATCTTTATGGTGCAAACAGTTTTTTATATTTTAAATTTTAAAGTTGAGGATTAACAATGTGTAATGTAACAGAAAAACAAGTATATGATGAGTTAAGAACAATTATTGACCCAGAAGTTGGCTTTAACTTAGTAGAGATGGGGTTAATTTATAATGTAGCTATAGATGACGATTGTAATGTAAAAATTACAATGACACTATCTACAAGAGCATGCCCTCTGCATCAAATGATTACCCAGTGGGTAGAAGATGCACCAAAAAGAATAGATGGTGTAAACAATGTAGAAGTAGAAGTTGTATGGGACCCAGAGTGGAACATCTCGATGGCAGAAGATAATGTAAAACAGGCACTTGGTGCTCTGTAAATGAAAGCAATTTTAACTGTTCTTAAAGACCTTTATGGAGCAGGAATACTATTTTTTTACTATGTTAAATGGATTATTGCATTGGGAGTACCAGTTCTTTATTATGTTTTAGATTACAAAGATAATATTATTATGGATATTCTTTGGATTTGGTGTATAATTCTAATTATAAAAGATTTTGTATACAAATTCATACTCAAGAAAAGCCATTGTGATAGCGGTAGCTGTTCTAGTAAAGGTAAATAATGTTTGGAATTTTCGATAGTAAAGATGTAAAAGTAAACGAAGCTAAAATATTTTTTGGAAGCGAAGAAGCGACTAATGACAATATAGTAGAGATTAAAAATCCCTACAGTAAAGAAGTTGTTAGTACTTATCCATTATGCAGTGTAGAAGATGCGAAGAGAGCATTAGAGATTGCAAATAAAGCTTCTAAAATTACTGCAAAAGCTCCACTTAGTCAGCGAATTGCTTGGCTAGAAGATGTAGCTAAAAAGTTAAGAGAGCGTGTAGATGATTTTGCAAAACTAATTGTAGATGAGGTAGCAAAACCATACGCTTTTGCAAAGGTAGAAGCTATTAGATGTGCCGAAACAATAGAGATAACAGCAAAGGAGCTCATAAACTTACATGGTGAAACAATAGCGACAGATGCTACACCAAGTGGCAGAGAAGCTTTAGCTTACTATAAGCGTGTACCTATAGGAGTTGCTAGCTGTATTACACCATTTAACTTTCCACTAAATTTAGTAGCACACAAAATTGCACCAGCACTTGGGGCTGGAAATGCAGTGGTACTAAAACCAACACCAGAAGCTCCAGCTTGCTCTTACGCATTAGCAAAACTGTTTATCGAAAGCGAATATGCAATAAAAGATGCCCTAAGCTTAGTGTATGGCGATGCCGAAGTTGGTGGCGAACTAGTTAGCAACCCAATACCTAGAGTTATTAGCTTTACAGGCTCTGCACAAGTTGGTAGAATTATCATGCAAAATGCAGGCATTAAAAAAGTAGCCCTAGAACTAGGTGGCAACGCTGCAACATATATAGATAAAGATGCCAACTTAGAAGATGCAGCCAAAAAATGTGCATTTGGCTCATTCTACAATAGCGGACAAGTCTGTATTTCACTACAGAGAATCTATGTACACGAAGATATTTACGACAAATTTGCAGAACTTATGGCAGAGGAGACAAAGCAGTTTAAAGTTGGCTCACCATACGAAGAAGATACCTTCATGGGACCACTAATAAACGATGATGCCGTGTTAAGAGCTAAAAGTTGGGTAGCTAGTGCAATAGATGAGGGTGCAGTAGCCCTAGCAGGTGGTAAAGAGATAGATGGTATATTCCCACCAACAATTATGACAGAAGTAACAGACGATATGAAAATAGTATGCCAAGAGGTATTTGCTCCAATAGTAAGCCTTGTCAAAGTTAGCGGATATGATGAAGCAATAGAGAAGATAAACAACTCTCCATACGGCTTACAATACAGTATATTCACTAACTCACTAAAACTAACAAAAGCCTTTATAGATGATGCTCAAGCTGGTGGAGTAGTAGTAAACGATATACCAACAGTTCGCTTCGATATACAACCATACGGAGGCTCAAAACAGTCAGGCATAGGCAAAGAGGGTCCAAAATTTGCACTAGAAGAGTTTACCGAGATAAAGTCGGTGGTTATCTTTTAAGCTTTTGATTAAAAGAGCTTAGAGCTTAGTGAACAGAGCCTAGAGCTTTGTATTTGTTGATCCGATATTTAAATTGTTATAAAATACTTTAACCCAAATTCCGTAGTGTGCAGTGCCCTCACTGCACCTTTAAAGCCTTATATATTGTAGGTATGACCATGGCACACATGAAAAAATTACTGACATCCTTATGTTTTAATGTGCGACACGGTCGCACCTACATCTTATTGTAAAAGTGTAGGGTCGGTTTACCGACCAATAATTCAGATTAAATCCCTATTTTATGGTCGATAAATTGACCCTACGCGTATATAAATATATAAAAAGGAACGCTAATGAAAGTAGCAATCTCAGCCTGCCTGCTAGGTAATAAATGCCGATATGATGGATGCGAAAACCACGACCCAAAACTTTTAGGTAAATTAGAAGGATACGAGCTAATAGCTTTCTGCCCTGAGGATTTTTGCTACGGCACACCCCGTCCAACTATGGATTTAATAGACTCTACAGAGATAAAAGCAATATCAAACTTAACAGGTGCCGACTTAACCCCACCAATAAAAGAGTACGCAAAAGCATTTTTTGAGAATAACAAAGATATAGACCTCTTCATAGGCAAAGACAGAAGTCCAAGCTGTGGTGTAAAGAGTGCTAAACTATACAACAAAGATAAAGAGCTAATATCTACAGAAGCTACTGGCATTATGGCAAAAGAGGCTATAGATAGGGGTATAAAAGCTATTGATGCTGAAGAGTATCTGTTATGATAACAAAAATACTTTTTTCAGCTCTTTTGTTTTTAGTAATTGCATATATATCACTAATAGAGGTAATTAATTGCACTAAAGAAAAAAATCAACTACAGGTAAAATTAGAAAAAAAATTACACAGTGGCATGGATAGAGATAAAGTGGAAAAAGTATTAAAAGAAACAAAAGTAGAATACAGCATAGATAAAAATGGGGAGATGAATATATTTAATGTAGATAAACATAAATATCTTATCGTAAATTTTGATAAAAAATATAAATATACTGGAATATGTTTTGCACAACCTGAACCATTTTTTATATATCTCTATAAGAAGATAATAAAATAAGTAATTTCAATTAAACTCTACTAAAATTATGCTATAATTGTACAATTTATTGTACAAATAAGGAGCATAGCATGAGAGTAGTAAATTTTTCGGAAGCTAGAAATAACTTTAAATCTGTGATAGATAGTGTTGTAGAGGATGCTGATTATACTATTATAAGCAGGCGTGATGCTGAAGATGCTGTAGTGATGTCGTTAGAGTATTTTAATGCTATGCAAGAGACCTTACATCTTTTAAAGTCTCCTAAAAATGTTAGACATTTGGAAAAATCTATTGCTGAGTATAATGCCTCTAAAATAGAGCAACACGAGTTAATAGATGAGTAAACGAATTCTATCTTGGACACCAGAAGCTTGGAAGAGTTATCTCTATTGGCAAGGTCAGGATAAAAAAACTCTAAAGCGTATAAACAGATTAATAGAAGCAACACTAAGAGAGCCTTTTGAGGGTATAGGTAAGCCAGAGGCTTTAAAAGAGAATCTCTCAGGATTTTACTCTAGGCGTATAGATGCAGAGCATAGGTTAGTTTATGCAGTTGAAGATAAGAGTATAGTTATTATATCTTGTCGCTATCACTATTGATTTTGCTATTTCAGTATCTTCTTGACCACCTCAGAGCAAATAGCCAAACCAAAGGCTCCTGTTATTGCAACAAAAGAGCCTTTCTCTTTGCATTTTGCCTCTTCGGGGCTGAATACTACTGTAAAGTTTTTGTTAAATTTGGCTTTTTTTAACTCATTTCGGATTTTTCTAGCTAGTGCGTCACCGTGGGTTTTGAATATTGTGCTTATCTCTATTTTGCTAAAGTCGGCTCGTTTGGCACTACCTAGCGACATTATCAGTTTTTTGTACTGTTTTTTAGCTAACTCTACTTTTACTTTTGTTGTATCGGCGGCGTCTATTATTATGTCGTATGGCTCAAAGTCAAAGCTCTCTAGCCATGCTAAATCCATCTTTTGCTCTATTGGGGTTATTTTTGGGTATAGTTTGGCAAGGGTGGCTACTTTGCTTTTGCCAATGTTTCCCTCGGCTCCTATTTGTCGGTTTAGGTTGCTTTCGTCATAAGTGTCGTAGTCTAGTATGGTTATATTTGTTACTCCGCTTTTATATAGGCAATCTAGTGCGTAGCTTCCTACACCACCAACGCCTAAAATTAGCACTTTTGCTTTTTGTAGTTTTGCGAAATCTTCATCTCCAAAGAGGGTGCGGCATCTACTGTATCTCATAGCCACTCTTCTACTTTTTTAATACTTTCGTAGTGTGTCATATCTAAATGTATTGGTGTTATGGATACAAAATCATCTTCTATCGCCTCTATATCGCTGTAGTCGTGTTTTGGGTTTATGGTTGGTGTCCAGTCGATTTTTGGTAAGCCTATCCAGTAGTACTCCAACCCTCTTGGATTATGATGTACTTGAGCATCAAAACCGTAAGCTCTGCGTCCGGCGTGTGTTACTTTGCTACCTTTGTAATCTCTTGGGGCAAGTGGTGGAATATTTACATTTAAAAATTTTCTATCGTCAACTGCTGAGCCCTCTTGCAGTGTTTTTTTTACCAGTTTGGTGGCTATCTCTTTTGCTAACTCAAAATTCAGTTTGCCACAATCGCCTTTACAAACTTGTGAAAATGCAATAGCTGGTATGCCTTGAAGTACTGCTTCCATAGCCGCCGCTGCTGTGCCAGAGTAAGTTATATCTTCGCCTAAGTTTGGACCTATGTTTATGCCACTTACTACCAAATCTGGCTTTTTATCTTTAAATAGTTTGGTTAAAGAAAGAAATACACAATCGCTTGGTGTACCGTCATCTAGCTTATAAAAGTTTTTATCAATTTCTATAAAATGTAAAGGTCTGGTAAGTGTTAGCGAGTGTCCACAAGCCGACTTTTGCAGAGTTGGGGCAACTACAATAAGATTTGCCAGTGGCTCTATTGCCTCTTTTAGTGCTAGTAAACCTGGTGAGTCGAAGCCATCATCGTTAGTTATAAGTACTGTTTTTTCCATTTCTTCATATAACCTCAATTTTTTTTGATATAATACTACAAAAATTAAAAAGGATAGCTTGTGCAGAAAGTTCCTATGTTAGAGAGTAGTTTTAGAAAGTTATCTATTGAGTTAGAGCAGTTAAGAAGCGAAGAGCGTGCTAAAATTGCAAAAATTATTGATGAAGCAAGAGAGTTAGGCGATTTAAAAGAGAATGCCGAGTACCATGCAGCAAAAGAGCGTCAGGGGCTTATGGAGGCTAGAATTACTGAGCTTACAGATATTGTAGGTCGTGCACAGGTAATTGACCCATCTACTTTGGCACATGAGCGAGTTAGCTTTGGCTCTACAGTTGTTTTAATCGACCAAGATAGCGACGAAGAGGTAAAATATACTATTGTCGGTGTGCAAGAGTCTAACCCGGCAAAAGGGCTTATATCTATACAATCACCAATGGCTAGAGTTCTACTAGGCAAAGAAGAGGGCGATGAAGTAGAGATTACTCTACCAAGTGGGAAAAAGAGCTTCGACATCGAAGAGGTTAAGTACGAGCCAATCGAGTGTGACTGATGAACAAAATTAATGTAGCAATAATTGGAGCAAGCGGATATACAGGTTTAGAGCTTGTAAAACTAATAATTAATCATCCAGTTTTTGAAGTTAACTACCTTGCAACTAGCAAAGGCGATACAACACTAAATGCCTTGCACCCCGCACTAAAAGGTGTGTTAGAGTTAGATGTAGAGATTGTAGATATAGATAAAATTGCTAGCAGTTGTAAGTTGGCATTTTTAGCCCTGCCACACAAGCACTCTATGGAAGTTGCAAAAGAGTTAATAGCTAAAGGTGTTAAAGTAATAGACCTTTCTGCAGATTATCGTTTAGAGTTAGCAACTTATGAAGAGGCGTACTGTAAACATACTGACAAAGAGAATTTAGAAAACTCAGCATATGGGCTTATAGAGTACTTTAGAGAAGATATTAAAAATGCAAAAGTAGTAGCAGGGCCGGGGTGCTACCCAACTGCAACTCTGCTTGGGCTTTTACCATTTATTCCATACTTGCAAGAGGGTACACCAATATTTGTAGATGCAAAAAGTGGTGTTAGTGGGGCTGGCAAAAAACTAACAGAGAATAACGCATTTGTAACAATTAATGAAAATATCTTTGCATATAATCCACTAAAACACCGCCACGCACCAGAGATAAAAGAGAAGATAAAAAAGGTACATGGCAGAGATTTCGAAGTAAACTTTGTACCACACTTAATACCAGCAACTAGAGGTGAATTAGTAAGTGTATATGCAGTATTAAAAGATGATATAGAGCCATTAGATGTACTTAAAAAAGCTTACGAAAATGAGCCTTTTATAAGAGTTAGAGAGAAACCAGTAGATATAAAAAGCACAGCAGGCACACACTTTTGTGATGTTTTCGCAGCAAAAAATGGAAACGCACTATTTATAAGCTCGGCAATAGACAATTTGCTAAGAGGAGCTAGTTCACAAGCATTAGTTGCTGCAAATATTGCAATGGGCTTAGAAGAGGGCTTAGGAGCACCACAAATTGCCTATGTTCCTTAAAAAGGGTGCAATACTTATAGCCGATGCCCACTATCCAAACCACAATAAGAGCTTAATAGATATTCTAAAAGCATTGGATAGTGGCAATGTGCATTGCCCTCAATTAATACTAATGGGCGATATATTCGACCTTTTAGTTGGTGGCTCTAGTTACTTAAAAAAACTATTCAAAACAGAAATAGAGCTAATAGATAAGCTTGCAAAAAATATAGAAGTTATCTACATAGAGGGCAACCACGATTTCAACTTAAAACCACTATTTAAAAATGTTAAAATATTTACAATAGAGCAACAACCTGCAGTTTTTAAATATGATAATAAAAGAGTAGCACTCTCTCATGGCGATAGATACGAGATGAAGCTTAGCTACAAAATCTATACAAAACTAATAAGAAACCCAATAATTTTAAAACTCTTGCCAGAGTTTATAGCTAAAAATAAACTAGCTAATATGAGTAATAAAAAGATATGTAAAAAAATTAAAAACTTTAACAATTTAGCTAAAAGTATAGCTAAAAATTACAAAGCTGATATTGTAATAGAGGGGCACTACCACCAAGGTGTTATTATCGATAACTATGTCTCTCTACCATCTTTAGCTTGCAGTGGAAAAGTTGGAGTTTTTAACGGAGAGAGTGTAGAGTTTGTAAAATTTGCGTTGTAGTGTAATTTTTGTTCTAAATCCTCGAAGAGTGAGGTGCTTATTTCTTTCCCAATTCACCAAGCATTGCTTGATATAACTCTTTTGGTTTAAAATCTAGTATAGCTTCTTGATATATGATTCCAGGGATTATCTCTAAAAATAGATGCATTAATAAAATCATAGGGTAGAATATTTTAAATTCTACTTTAAAACTTTTTACATTGTAGTGTTTTTTAAACCAAGTTATTGCACTCTCTACTCCATTATGTGCTAGCAGTAGTTCAATAGAAAATGCAAAACCCCAAACTAAATAAGTCATAAGTACAGCAATTAGCCCAGCTTTGATACCAAGTAGAGAAATTATCATAGCTAAAATAATAGCTAGCATTACACTAAACTCTTTAAAACCGTGCCATAAAACTATTAATGTGATAGATGATATAAATACAACAGATATAAAAAATATGGTTGAGTTAAAAATAGCCTGTTTTTGTGTATATGTAGGACTTGTGTATATACCTAATGCTAAAATAGCTAATATTGCTATACTAATACCTAATAAAATATTAAAATCTTTGCTTTTAAACATATGTTATTTACCTTTTACTCTTTTTATGGAATTCTACTATATATTCTCTTTAATCCACTCTATTACTTCAGTAGAGTGTTGCTTAGGGGTATTAACTGGATAAAAATGTTTTGTTATTATCCTTTACATAGAGCTGTATACATTATCAAAGCCGTTAAAATTAATTGTATGTTCTTGATTTTCTAAAGCATGTTTTATCATTATTTTAGACATTGCTCTACCTACTGAGCCGATGTAGCTACCATCGTATTCTAAAAATTTTTTACTATTTATTTTATATTTATGCGAAAAATCTGTTTGACCTTTGCTAGTTAGTGTATCTGAAGCGATTGCTATTTTGTTTCCTTTTTTAACTACAACTACAATAGATATATACAATAGATATAATAGATCCTTTTAATTAGATTTTATACCTTCAATATACTGTTTTTATTCTAATAAATTGCTTTTTTGTGTTATCTGTAGAGTAATAATTGCTATATCTTCAAAATTTCTCAAAACAATATTTATACTATAATTATATTTTTTAATATACACTTAATTAAATTTATGTTATTCTCTTATTAGACTTCTTTTTGTAAGTCTGTTATTAAATTGGTGGAGTTTTTTTGTGGAGAGTGGTAAGTTTTTAGCTAGCAATGCTGGTAGATTGGATAAGGTGCTCTCTTTTAAATTACAAAAGAGTCGAAACCAAATTGAGAAGTTAATAAAAGATGGATTAGTTAAGGTTAATGGTAAAATAGTTTTAAAGAGATCTTTTAAAGTCTCAAGCGAAGATGAGATAGAGTATAAATTTATAGAAGCCAAAGTTCAAGATTATAGCGATATAGATATTGAAATCGAGAGGCTTTATGAAGATGATGATATTTTAGTTATCAATAAGCCATCTGGCTTGGTTGTGCACCCTGCACCCTCTGTTAAAGAGCCAACGCTTGTGGATTGGTTAAGAAAGCAAAACATTAGGCTCTCTACAATTAGTGGCGAAGAGCGTAATGGAATAGTGCATAGGCTTGATAAAGATACAAGCGGAGCAATTTTAATAGCTAAAAGCAATTTTGCACACGAAGCTTTAAGTAAGCAGTTGCAAGATAGAAGTATGGGGCGGTACTACCTAGCGGTTATTAACTATCCATTAAAAGATAATTTAATAGTTAATAAACCTATTGCTAGAAACCCTAAAAATAGGTTAAAAATGGCAATAGTAGAGGGTGGTAAAGAGGCTAAAACAGCTTTTACTAAAGTTGTGCAGAGTTCAAATAATAGTGAGTTGATAGTTGCTAAACTATTTAGTGGTAGAACTCATCAGATTAGAGTACATTTAACTACACTAAATAGGTATATACTTGGTGATAGGTTATATGGGGCAAATGATCATAAGCTTGAGCATAGAATGTTTTTGCATGCTTATTTGTTATATTTTATTCATCCTATAAGTGGTAAACTTGTAGAGGTTAAGGCACCACTATTTAGTGATATGCAAGAGTATTTTAAAAAGAATTTTAATAAGGATAGAGAGTATGATAATCTTACGAAAGATGAAGTTAAAAACAGTTTTAAAAATTTTACTACTTAGTAGTTTTATTGTAACAAGTGCAAATGCTTTTTTTACCGATTACTCTTTACCAAAGGTTGTAGGTGTAAAAACTGTTATTGATAGAAACAGTGTTGGTTTTGAATGGAAAAGTCTTGCCAGATATAAGAATATTAATAGTATAAATGTTTATAGAGCAGAGGCTAAAAAAGGTATTAAACAAGTTTATGTGAAAATAGATGCTATAACTAATAGGTTTGCAACACATTATGTTGATAAAAAAATTAAACCAAATACTAAATATTTTTATACATTTACAACTGCTGTTGGTTTAAGTGAATCAATGTATGGAGATATAGTTCCAATAAAAACAATGCCACCATATAAATCAGTTAAGCTAGTAGAAGCAAAACTTGTAGATGTTGGGGTAGTAAAGCTTTTGTGGGTTCCTAGCTCTGAACCTACTGTAACTGAGTACATAATTCAGAGACGAAAAAAAAGTGATAAAAGATGGTTTTATCTAGCTACTGTAAAGGGTAGATTGTATCCTGAGTATATTGATTTTACTCCAGAGCGTGGGAATAAATATTTTTATAGAGTTTTTGCAAGAGATGCTAATGAATTTCTATCTAAAGCAAGTAATGTATTAAGCGTGGAGGTAAGATAAGTGCCACATTTAAAAGTAGAACCATTTAATTCAGAATGTATTGATAAGAATAATAGCTCTTTAATAGAGTTTAGAGCAGTGCATAGTAGTAAAGATATTGTTCTTGTAAATAGGAATAGTAAAAAAATTTTTTTAGATATTGTTAAAAAAGAGCGAGAGTATTTAGTAAAGCCAAATAAAATTACAAAAGGTTCAGATACAGCGTTTTTAAAAGAGGTTTTGAACTCTTTTGCTAAAGAGTTGAATTTAGAAGTTTTGCATGCTAATACAGCAGAGAAACCACATAAACCAAAGATTGCACACGAGTACTTTAAGACTATAGAAGATTTTTATAACTTTAAAACTAATTTTAAAAAAATAAAATTAGAAGTTGGTTTTGGGAGTGCTAGACATTTGCTATATAGAGCTAATGAAGAGAAAGATACACTATTTATTGGAATTGAAATTCATTCTGCTTCGATAAACCAACTGTTAAAACAGATAACTTTACAAAATATAGAAAATATTTGGGTAGTAAATTATGATGCCAGATTGTTACTTGAAATGCTACCTTCAAATATTTTAGATAAAATATTTGTTCATTTTCCTGTACCTTGGGATAAGAAACCACACAGAAGAGTTATTAGTAACTTTTTTGTAAATGAATCTATAAGAGCATTGAAAAAAGGTGCATCACTAGAGCTTAGAACTGATTCTCAAAACTATTACGAGTACTCTTTAGAGGTTTTTAGTTCGCCAAAGAGCAGTAAATTTAGTGTAGAGAAGAATATAGATATTGCAGTAACAAGCAAGTATGAAGATAGATGGAAAAAGATGAATAAAGATATATATACAGTTACTTTAGAGTCGCTTGAAGAGTCTGAAGAAAGAGAATTAAATATAGACTTTAGTTTTGGTGATTTAAATTGTAATGTTGAAATTCCAAGAGAGAGTATGATAAAAGATAACTATTTTGTACACTTTGGTAAAAAATACGACAGAGTAGATGGAAAAGGTTTTGTGGTAGAGTGCTCTTTTGGTAGTTTTAATATACCAGAGAAGAAGATGATTGTAGTTGATAATGGTGGATATTATCTTCCATTAAATCCAGTAAAGAGTTTGGTAAATTATAAAGCTCACAAACTTATAAAAGAGGTATTAAATGGCTAGTATAATCTCGGCAACTAATTTAACATTAGCATATGATAAAGGTAAAAATATTATTATTAATGATGTAACCTTTACTATAGAGCAGGGTGAATTTGTATTTATTACTGGACCTAGTGGTAGTGGTAAATCTACACTTCTAAAGTCGCTATATGGGCAGATAAAACCACGAGAAGGTATGCTTAATGTTGGCGGTTTTGATATGAGTAAAATTAAAAAGAAACAACTTTTGCAACTTCGTCGTAATATTGGTATTGTATTTCAAGACTATAAGCTAATAAATGAATGGACAGTAGAGAAAAATGTTGTACTACCTCTTATAATTACGGGGTATAGTTTAGATGTACAAAAAGTTCAAGCAGAGAAGTTATTATCGCATGTAAAATTGAGTGACCAAGCTACTAAGTATCCATTAGAACTTAGTGGTGGGGAGCAACAGAGAGTTGGTGTTGCAAGAGCTCTCTCTAAAAATCCATTTTTAATATTGGCTGATGAGCCTACAGGTAACCTTGATGAATTCTCTTCTGGTGTTGTTTGGGATTTGTTAGAGAATGCTTGTGACCAGTTAAATGCTACTGTTGTAGTTGTTACTCATAAAATACCTACGATATTTAATATTCCTTATCGTCACTTTATTATAGAGAATGGAGGTGTTCATGAAGTCCATTAAAGACCATTTAATGTTTATACTGCCACTTATGGCAATGCTAATTGGTATAGAGTTTATACTTGTTTTTAACAGAATTACTTCCTCGTATGAAAATAAATTAAAGAATGAGTATGCAATTTTAGTAGTGAGTCAAAAAAATTTAACAACTCCATATTTAAGAAGTATAGATGATAATATAGATAGTGTTGAAGCTATGAATAGAGAGGATATTGCAAAAGAGGTTACATCTGGTATGCAAGATGCTGCACTTGCTGCTATTATGAAAGATTTGCCATATTTTTATAGAGTACACTTAACAAGTTATATGTCTTTGGATGGTTTAAAAAAGATTAGAGCTGAGTTAAAAAATGTGAATGGCATATTAAATGTAGAGATTTTTGGAGAGAATTATCACTCTAAACATACAATATTTAGGCTTGTAAAGATGCTTTTAAATATCTTTATAGTTATGCTATTTATTGTAAGTATTATGCTTGTAATTAAGCAGATGCAAGTGTGGCAACTAGCACATAAAGATAGAATGAAAATTATGGAAATATTTGGTGCACCAATGATGCTAAGAAGTGGTATTTTGTTCAAAGTGGCAATTATAGACGCTATTATTGCTACAATCTTAAATATTGTAATTTTCCTATTTATTAAAAGTAAATGGTCTCAAAACTCTGATATAGATTTTGTTAAAAATAACCAAGATTTACTTTTTAATATTTCTGATTTTGTGATACTATTTGTAATAGCTATTGTAATTGTTGCAATATCTGTATTTATTGTAGCTATGAATACTAGAGAGGTTCCAGAGGGATGAGAAAAATAGCATTTTTAACTATTTTTGCTTTTATTGCTCTTAATGCTAAAACTAACCCTAGTGAACTCTTTAGTAAAATAAAAGAGTCTAAGCACTCTTTGGCTAGTACACAAAAAGAGAAGAGTGTTACGCATAAACAACTGCAAGCTATAGCTAATAAGATTAAACAGTTAAAAGATGAGATAGAAAAATATGATAAAAAGATATATGAGTTAAATGGTATTTTAGGAAATGCTAATAAAAAGTATCAAGATGCTATGGCAGAAATTAGGGGCATAGATAATATAGTAAAAGCTTTAGATAAAGATATTGAAAAAAAGACTAAAGAGTTTGCTCAAAAAGTATCTATGCAATTAGGTGGTGTTGTCGCACAAAATAAAACTGCACAAAAAGATGAAAAGAGTGTTGTTTTAAAAGAGGTATTGGAAAGATATAAAAACTATAATCAACAAGAGTTGCTTAAACTATCAAGAAATATAGAGCAAAAAAATTCACTTAGAAAAAACTTATTAAAAAGAAGAGATGATATTGCAAAAAGCATAAAAGATGTTAATGCACAAAAAAAACTCTACGAAAAAGAGAAAGCGCAAAAGAGTAAATTGTTAAAAAAACTTGCTCTTGAAGAGAAGTTATACTCTAAAAAATTAAGAGAGATATTTAGAAGACAAACTGTAATTAGATTAACGCTAACTAAGCTTAATTTAATACAAGAAGAGACTGCTAAAGAGGCTAAGAGAAGAGAAAGAGAGTTAAAAAAGAGAATAAGAGCTTTAAAACATTTAAGACATAGTAGCAAAGTGGCAGTTGTAGATGGAGTAAAGCAGTATGGTACATCATATAGTTTAGATAATATTTATAGGTACAGAGGTGCTAAAACTATTGCTCCTTTAAAGAGTGCTAAAGTCATAAAAAACTTTGGAACATTTATAGACCCAATATACAAGATAAAGTCTCATAGTGATTCTGTAACATTAGTATCTCAAAGTAGTGATAGAAGGGTCTATAATGTTATGAATGGAGAGGTCTCTTATATTGGAGAAAATAGTATGCTAGGAAAACTTGTTGTTATAAAACATAGTAATGGTATGCACACAATATATGCGGATTTAAATAAGTTTTCTCCATTTTTAAAAGTGGGAGCAAAGGTTAAGAAAGGTGCTGTTATTGGCAAAGTTAAAAGAAAGCTTATTTTTGAAGCAACAAAGAATGGCAAATTTATAAACCCAACAAGGTTAATAAATCTATAAAAATTTAGCTCAATCAAAAACTCTTTGGATATAATTTCGATAATATAGTTATTGAAAGGTAGTTATGGCAAAAAGAGTTTTGGTTAAGTTCTCTGGTGAAGCATTGGCAGGTAAAGAGGGTTATGGTATTGATACTTCTATCTTAAAATTCATAGCTCACGAAATTAAAAGTTTAGTTGATAATAATATTGATGTAGCTATTGTTGTTGGTGGTGGAAATATTATTCGTGGTGTAACAGCAGCACAAGATGGTATTATTAAGCGTACAAGTGGTGATTATATGGGAATGCTTGCAACTGTAATTAATGGTGTAGCAATTCAAGAAGCACTAGAGAGTATTGGCTTAGAAGCAAGACTACAATCTGCTATTGATATGCATGAAATAGGCGAGAGTTTTATTGTAAGACGTGCAAGACGACATTTAGAGAAGGGTAGAGTAGTAGTATTTGCTGGTGGAACTGGTAATCCATATTTTACAACAGATACAGCTGCAACACTAAGAGCTAGTGAGATAGATGCAGACTTTTTAATTAAAGCTACTAAAGTAGATGGTGTTTACGATAAAGACCCTGCAAAGTTTGATGATGCAGTTAAACTTAATGAACTATCTTATGATAGAGCACTTAGCGACCACATTAAAGTAATGGATGATACAGCAATAGCATTGGCAAAAGAGAATAGCTTGCCAATTATTGTATGTAATATGTTTGAAAAAGGTAATTTGCTATCTATAATTAATGGCGATTTATCTTTATGTTCAATAGTTAAATAAGTTTAGTTAAATAAGGAGAAACAGATGAGATTAGAGCAAATAGCAGCTATAGCATTAGAGAAATATAATTTTGATAGATACTTAATGGCAAAAGCAGTAGGGAAAAGAGCAAAAGAGATAACAAACGGTGCGAAACCATTAGTTGATATGAATTTAAATGACCATAAAGCCGCAGATATTGCATTAATAGAAATTGCAGAAGGCAAAATAGAAATTACTGTAGAGAGTTAATAATTGAATGATTTTATTAATTTAATCCGTAAGGTAAAGACTGTACCCGATGCGGTAAAACTCTTAGAATTAAATGCTGATATTGATGAAGATGTAGAAAGGGCTATTGATTTTGCAATTTTAGCCCATGAGGGTCAATATAGAAAAAGTGGAGAGCCATATATTATCCACCCTATACTTGTGGCTACCATTGTTGCTTCTATATCTAATGATAAGACAATGATTATTGCTGCACTCTTGCATGATGTTGTAGAAGATACAAAGTATGAGAATTCAGATATAGAGGCTCTATTTGGAAAAGATGTAGAGCATTTAGTTGATGGATTAACTAAAATTGTAGAGATTAGAGAAGATGAATTAGTAAAATCTGGCTCTAGTGAAAAACTGATAAAATCTGCACTCTCTTTTAGAAAAATTTTAATAGCTTCTATTCAAGATTTAAGAGTTTTGGTTGTTAAGTTGTGTGATAGATTGCACAATATGCTAACACTTGATGCTCTAACTCCAGATAAACAGAAACGAATTTCAGAAGAGACACTTGTTGTTTATGCTCCTATAGCTCATAAGTTGGGTATATCTAAAATTAAAAATTATCTTGAAGATTTGAGTTTTAAATATATCTACCCTGAAGATTATAAAAAGATTGATGACTACTTAACATCGCACAAGCAAAATCTTAATTTAAGACTTAATCATTTTATTGAAAAAGCAAAAAATATACTTAATCAAAATGGCTTTCATAGAGATGATGTAGAGATTGTAGGAAGGGTTAAACATAGATACTCTATCTACCTAAAGATACATAGAAAAGGCATCAGTATAGAAGAGGTACTTGACCTTTTGGCTATAAGAATTATAGTTAAAGAGCCAATTTTATGCTATAAAGCTTTAGGCGTTTTACACTTAAACTATACACCTATTGTATCTAGGTTTAAAGACTATATAGCCTTGCCAAAGGATAATGGTTACCAAACACTCCACTCTACACTATTTTTTGATGATGATATTGTAGAGGCACAAATTAGAACCCAAGATATGCATAAGTTAGCTGAGTATGGGGTAGCAGCACACTGGAAGTATAAAGCTGGGGCAGATAACATAAATTTAGATTGGATTAGTAACTTAACATACGAGAGTGAATCTATAGATAAATTTATGGAAGCAACAAAAGCTGACCTTTATAGTGAAGATATCGTAGTATTTTCTCCTTTAGGTGACAGTTATACTCTACCTAAAGGTTCAGTTGTATTAGATTATGCTTATGCCGTTCACTCGGAAGTTGGTGATTTAGCAACCTCTGCACTGGTAAATAAAGAGCATACATCTCTACTTAGAATATTAAAAAATGGTGATATTGTAAAAATTGTAACACAAGATAAGCCTAGATTGCACTGTTCTTGGGTTAGTACAGTTAAGACATCTAAGGCAAAAGAGGGTATTAAAAATATATGTAATCAAAGAATTAAAGAGGTTAATACCAAGGTAGCATATAAGATATTATCTACAATATTTAATACAACTGATGAAGATATAAAAAGAGTTTTAAAAGAGTTAGATTTAGATAGCAATGTTTATAGAATTACAAACAATTTAGATAGATTAAAAGAGAAGATAGTTAAGATTGCTTCATATAAAAAGCTTAAAGAGGTTAGATTTTGGGAACTTATGAAAAAAGGTTACAAAAAGCCACATATAAAAGAGATAGACTATTTTAAACTTTTTACAAACAAAAGCATCGAGAGTGTAGAGTTTGATTACTGCTGTCACCCTAAACTTGGGGATGAAGTGGTTGCTTTTTATACAAGAGGTAGAGCTGTAGTACACCATAAATTATGCTCAAAAGCTTACGATTTAATTAATTCTGACTCTAAGATGCTTTATGTAGAGTGGAGAAGTAAAAAGAGTTCTAAATATAGAATGATAATTGCTCTACAAAATAAAAAAGGCTCTTTATTGGAGTTAGTTAGAGAGTTAAATAAATTAGATTTAAATATTACAAATATAGAGCTTGGTATTAAAAGTGGTGATACAGCAGAGTATTGTAAATTAGATGTAGAATCTACTTCAGATAGTAGCAATGTCATAAAAGATATAATTGCTAAAAAGTTTAAATTAATAGATTTTGTATCGCTAAAAGATGCATATAAAAGTTAAATATAGGAGATAGTATGAGTGTACAGAAAGCATTAGAAGATATAACAAGAGGTATAGAAAAAGATAATATTATAGGTTTAGATAGAATAGAAGAGTTAATAAAAAAATATTATGAGAGTGGTGAAGAGTTCACTGTTAAATTTGGAATGGATCCGACCTCTGCAGATATTCACTTAGGGCACTCTGTAGTATTAAACAGATTAGCGACATTTCAAAAGTATGGTGGTCATATACAGTTAGTTATTGGTGATTTTACTGCTTCTGTTGGAGACCCAAGTGGTAGAGATAAAACAAGACCGATGATTTCAAGAGAAGAGATAGAAAGAAATGCAGCAACTTACCAAGAGCAGGCATTTAAAATATTAGACCCAGAAAAAACTACTGTATACTATAATGCTAGCTGGACAGATAAATTAGGTGCTAGTGGTATGGTCGAATTGTCATCTCATTATAATGTGGCTAGAATGTTAGAAAGAGATGATTTTAGTAAACGATATAAAGAGGGTGTAAGTATTAGTGTAATGGAGTTTTTATACCCACTATTGCAAGGTTACGATAGTGTAGTGCTTAAAAGCGATATTGAGTTAGGTGGAACAGACCAGAGATTTAACCTATTTGTGGGGCGTGATTTACAAAAAGATTATGGGGTAGGCAAACAACAATCTATTTTAATGTTGCCTCTATTAGAGGGCTTAGATGGCGTTGAAAAGATGAGTAAGTCTAAAAATAACTATATTGGTATAGATGAAGAGCCAAAAGATATATATGCTAAACTACTCTCTATTAGTGATGAGCTTATGTGGAGATATTATGAACTTTTAAGCCAAAAGAGTAGCCAAGAGATTGAAGAGTTAAAGCAAGGTGTCGAAAATGGAACGTTGCATCCTAAAAAAGTTAAAGAGGCTTTGGCATTAGAGATTACAGAAAAGTTTAGCCCTAAAGAAGATGCACTTAAAGCACAAGAGGCATTTGAGTTACAATTTAAGAAAAAAGAGATTCCAGATGATATACCAGAGTTTAGTTTAGAAAGCGGTATCTGGATTTGTAAAGCTCTACAAGAGTGTAATTTAGAGCCTTCTACTTCTCAGGCTAGACGAGATATTAAGCAAGGTGCTGTTAAAATAGACCAGAAAAAAGTAGAAGATGAGCAGTTAAAATTAGAAGCTGGAGAGTATGTTCTACAAGTAGGAAAGAGAAAATTTGCTAAAGTAAAGGTGGGATAATATGGAGTTTAAGCCGTTAAAAATTGGAAAACATACTATTGAAAAGCCGATAATACAAGGTGGTATGGGTGTAGGTATATCTTGGGATAAATTAGCTGGAACCGTTAGCAAAGAGGGTGGTTTAGGAGTAGTTAGTTCCGTCGGAACAGGCATATATGAAAATAGAGCTTTTTCTAAGAGAGTATTAGGAAATGGGAGACCATATGAAG
This sequence comes from Campylobacteraceae bacterium, assembly GCA_027024155.1. Taxonomy (GTDB): domain Bacteria; phylum Campylobacterota; class Campylobacteria; order Campylobacterales; family Sulfurovaceae; genus JAADEQ01. The sequence continues at coordinate 40,776 of JALVTE010000109.1, read as the reverse complement.
CTGAAAATTTTTACTCAAAAGAGGGTTTAAATAAAATTTTTGAAAATGCTAGAAAAATTTGTGGAGACAAACCCTTAGCGTGTAATGTTTTATATGCAATTAATGAGTATGACAGAGTAGTTGCAGATGCTTGTGAAGCTGGAGCAGATATTATTATAACAGGTGCAGGACTGCCACTTACTATGCCAGAAGCTGCGAAGGATTATCCTGATGTAGCACTTGTACCAATAGTTTCTACAGCTAAAGCTTTAAGAATTTTATGTAGAAGATGGAAAAAGACTCATAACAAATTACCAGATGCTGTAATTGTAGAGGGTCCATTAAGTGGTGGGCACCAAGGTTTTAAATATGATGAGTGCTTTGCACCAGAGAATCAGTTAGAAGAGATTTTACCACCAGTTATAGAAGAGGCAAAAAATTGGGGTGATATTCCCGTAATTGCTGCTGGTGGTATTTGGGATAAGAGCGATATAGAAAAAATGTTTGCTTTAGGTGCTAAGGGTGTACAGTTAGGTACTAGATTTATAGGTACTGTTGAGTGTGATGCAAGTGATGAGTTTAAAAAAGTTATAATTGATTCTAAAGAAGAAGATATTAAACTCTTTAAATCACCTGTTGGGTATCCTGCTCGTGGTGTTAAAACAAATTTACACAAACTTATCGAAGAGAAAAAAGCTCCTAAAATCAAGTGTATATCTAACTGTGTAGCACCGTGTCATAGAGGCGAAGAGGCTAAAGTTGTAGGTTATTGTATTGCAGATAGTTTAAGTGATGCATATGATGGCAAGTTAGATACTGGACTATTTTTTACAGGAGCAAATGGTTATAGATTAAACGAGATAATTACAGTTAAAGAGTTAATGGATAAATTAATAAATGGCGAGTAGATTTTTTTTTAGTATAATATTCTTTTTATTTCTCATAAGCACAGTAGAGGCTTCTACTATGCTTAAAAATGTAACAGTTTCTGATTCTAAATTACAATTAGAATTTAGTAAATCTTTAAAAAAAAATCAAATAAAGGCTTCAGCTATAAAAGGCAAAGAGCTAACTAGATATGTATTTGATTTTAAGAATGTTAAACTTAGCAATAGATTAAAAAAGTATTTAAAATTCAATGGTGATATTAAATCTGTTAGAATAGCTCAAAATAGAAGAGACTTGGCACGTTTAGTTATAGATAGCAAAAAGCCTTATGCTATTAGATATTATCAAAAAGCTAAACCTATATTTTATATTGAATTACCAAATTCCAAATTAATATCTAACTATAAAAAAAGTACTAAGCATAAAAATGTAAAAAAGATAACTTCAGCAAAAAAACTTTTTTCATATGTCTCTAAAGAGCCAGTAGGAAATGCTGCAAAAGTTATTGATACAGTTTATAGTACTAACTTAAAGCATCAATATAAAATAATGGTAGATGCAGGTCATGGTGGAAAAGATTCTGGTACATATTGGCATGGGTATAAAGAGAAAACATTAGTTTTAAGAATTGCAAAAAAAGTTGTTCGTCGTTTAAGAAATTTAGGTTTTAAAGTTGAAATGACACGAAGTAATGATAGATTTATCTCTCTTGGTGGTAGAATTAGAAAGGCTAATAGAAATAAAGCAGACCTGTTTATATCTATTCATGCTAATTCTATTTCTAATAAAAAAAGAGTTAATATTGCAAGAGGAATAGAGACTTATTTTTTGCAAACTACAAGAAATGCTAGAGCAAAAAGAATTGCGGCAAAAGAGAATAGAGAGATTTTAAAAGGTAAAGATAGTGCAACTAAAAAAGTACTCTTGAATGCAGTATTTACAGGACCAAAAATAGCACTATCAAATAGATTAGCTATAGACGTACAAGAGCATATGTTAGCTAACTTAAGAGCACATTTTAAAGGTGTCAAAGATGGTGGAGTAAGAGGAGCACCATTTTATGTACTTGTAGGTGCAGAGATGCCTGCAATTCTTATTGAAACAGGTTATCTATCTAATCCAAAAGAGAGAGCACGACTTTTTAATCCAAAATACCAAGATTTACAGGCAAAAGGGATTGTTGAAGGAGTGGTAAGGTATCTTCAAAATAGAGAAAAAGAGATGGAGTAAATTAGGATATAGGATTTAGTTGTTGTGATTGATAGGAGTACAAGTGTTTGATACTCCTATTGTATGCTAAAAGCTATATCTAAAACCTAAACTTGTAGTGTATGTCTTTTTTTCTGCACCTTCATATGTAAACTTTTTTTCTGCCACTATAGCTATATCGTTTCTTATATTATATTCAAGACCTGCTGCCACATTTGTATAGATATCTATGATGGTTTGAGGGTCTTCTTGGTAATTAACATATTTTAACCCTGCACCACCTAATAGATATAAACTAAATGGACTTGGATTATCGAGATACCATAAAACATTCATACCACCTTTGAAAATGGTAGTAGTTTTGCCTGAATCTACATATTTTGCAGATGGTGTATACTCCATTGCATATTGTAGTGTGTCTATTGAGAAGTTAGAAAATTGAATATCGTTTTGATTATATCGTATATCAAAAGATGATGTGTTTCCTAAGGCTGATTCATTTGAATTATTATCGTAATTTATAAATAGATAATATGAGTTAGGATACAAATTATGGTCTGCTGCAGTAGCCAAAGTTGTAATTGTAGCCATTGATAGGATTATGTTTTTGAGTTTCATGATGAACCCTTTTTATGGATTTTAACCCAAGTATAACATAATTTCTTTAATTTGATACTAAAAAATATATAAAAAGTTAATATTTTTTAGTAAAATAGAGTATTTTATGAGTTTGCTACCACATTTATCCAATAATCTATATGTCTTAACTCTTTTTTTAAAGTTGTAGCTCCTCCGTGTCCTGGTAGTATTTGCTTATTTTGTTTAAACTTTTTAACATTTTGTAGGCTTTTTATCATATCTTTTGCACTAGAGTATGGAAAATCCCATCTACCAATAGAGCCATCGAATAGAAAGTCGCCACTAAACCATACATCTTTGTACTCTATTGTACTACATCCTGGTGTGTGCCCAGGGAAGTGCCAAAATGTAAACTCTACACCATCTATTTTAATTTTTTGATTATGCTTAACTAAAGTTGTGGCTTTAGATTTTGGTGTACCATAATTAAATGGGTCTTTCTCTAGCATAAAGGCATCATCTATTGGGCAGTAGATTGGTATATTTAACTTTTCGCTTAACTCTTTGTTGCTCCAGACATGGTCGAAGTGTCCGTGTGTGTTTAGTATTGCTACAGGGTTTTTGCAATTTTTCATAACCCAAGCAGTTGCATCTACTCCTGGGTCTATAATATAATCTTTATTATCTACACTTAATATATAACAGTTTGTTTGGTACTGTCCCATTGGCTTAACTTTTATTTGCATAAGATATAATACTCCTTATGGACTTTTATAGCGAATTAGAAATAGCACTATTTAGTGCAGATATTAACACAAAAGAGCTTATAGTAAATAGGGCAATTACAGATTGTTTAAGAGCACAAGAGCAAGAATGCAATTTTGAGCCAAAAGTTCAAGTGAACCCCTCTTACTCAGAAATTTGCAAAATTGTAAAACCCAAAGATTTACCTAAACGAAAAGATTTTAACTCTAAAGATGGGCTTATTGCACTTGTACACTCGATAACTCATATTGAATTTAGTGCTATAGATTTAGCAATAGATGCTGTTTATAGGTTTCCAAATATGCCAACTGATTATAAACTAGATTGGCTAATAGTAGCACAAGATGAGATAAGACACTTTAGAATGTTACTAGAAATTTTAAATAAATTGGGTGCTGAGTATGGAGATTTACCTGTGCATAAGGGGTTATTTGAAGTATCGTATAAAACTAATCATAGCATAATAGAGAGAATGGCAGTAATTCCTAGATATTTCGAAGCAAGTGGCTTAGATGTTAATCCAAAAATAACAGCAAAGTTGCAAAATTTTAAAAATAATCCAATAGTTGCGGAGCTTTTAGAAGCATTAGATATTATATATGATGAAGAGATAGACCATGTAAGAAAAGGTGATATTTGGTTTAAATATCTTTGTGATATTGAAAATAGTGATTATCAAGATAGATATTTAGAGATTATAAATAAGTACAGATTGCACAGAGATGCCAATAATTTCGATATAGAGGGTAGAAAAAAGGCAGGTTTTAGCTGCTCTGAATTAATAGCTCTTGGTGCTAAAGAGTGTAGTTAGAGTATGAGCTTTAAAAACTCTGCAACTTTTTTAGCTCTCTCTTGCGTGTTAGCTTGGAGTTTTATTCCATTAGTCTCTAAAATTGGGCAAATTCATATTGATAGTTTGCAATTTCTATTTTGGACAAATGTTTTATCTACTATTGCAGTAGCTTTAACGGTTAAAAACTTTTTAAATAAAATTAAAACTGTAACTATAAAATATATAATACAGAGTGCACTATTAGGCTTTTTAGGCTGCTTCTTTTACTATTTGTGCCTCTATTATGGATACTCTAAAGGAAATTCTACCGAAGTGTTAGTTGTTCAGTATCTATGGCCTGCTTTGCTTCCTCTGTTTGCACTTATCTTTTTAAAAGAGAAGTTAAATAGATATAAAATCGTATCTGTTATATTTGGATTTTTAGCTGCCTTAATTGTATTTACAAAGGGTGATATTTTCTCTATAGATTTTTCTAATATATCTGTATTGTTGATTGTCTTTATAGGAGCAATCTCATTTGCTCTATTCTCTATATTCTCTAAATTACAAAATGGTGATATAAATTTTAATATATTTTTATACTTTTTTTGGGCAACTATATTTTCGTTGATAACTCTGATATTTTGGAGTAGTTTTGAGATTCCTGATTTAGAGTCCTCTGTAGTAATATTTATAAATGGAGTTTTTGTAAATGGCTTATCTTATATATTATGGATTTATGCACTATCAAAAGCAGATGCCTCTAAGATAGCCCCTTTAGTATATATATCTCCTGTTCTCTCTGTAATTTGGATAGCTCTTATATTTGGAGAGAAAATAACTTTGATTAATATAGTATCTATATTTTTAGTTATTCTTTCTGGTCTTTTAGTTACGCTTGAAGATAGGTTTGTTTAAAAAAAATAGACTTGAACTCCTAGGCAAAGCTAAGTTGAAAGAAGAAAATAAAAAGTGCAATAAGGAAAATATACTTTTGTAAAAATACTAATATAAATAGTAAAATATCGATATGCTTAAGGTTACTATAGATTATTTTTGGGTATTAATGTTATGTTATACTATTTATAGTATAGTAAGTTTTAGAATAATAATATTAGGAAAATTTTATGAATTATGTAGTTCCATTTTACAAACCAACTTTTCTATCTAATTTAAGCGAAATAAATAGAGATAATTTTTTTAGCAAAATAGAGAGTGCTGTTGAGAATTTAGAGAGTAGATTTTTAGAATTAACAAATTGTAGCAGTAATATATGTAATCATACTTTGGCGGTTAATAATACATCTTCGGCAATTCATCTTAGTATGTGTGCAATAGATTTAAAAAGAGGTGATAAAGTTATATGTGCAGTTAATTCTTATGTAGATATTCCAGAAGCTATAAGACATTTTGATAGTGAGCCACTCTTTACCGATATAGAGCCAGAGACTTACCATATGAGTATAGACTCTTTAAGAGATGTAGTTGCAAAAAACAAAAGTAAGAAGTTAAGAGCTATAGTAGTTACACACTTTGCAGGTTTAAAGCAAGATATGAGCGAAATTATAGAGATTGCAAAAGAGAATAATCTACTTGTTATAGAAGATTTTACAGATAGACCTAATATAGATGCAAGTATAGATGTTAGTGGAGATATTGGTCTGTTTTCGTTAAATTATAAGTTGGATAATACAATAAAAGGTGCTATTTTAACATTTAAAAGTGATAAATTTTATGATAGAGCATCGCTTTTAAGAGAGCATGGCTTAAAGAGTACAAATAGTGATGTAAGTTATCTCTATGATATAGAAGATATAGGTTGTGATTATCGTTTAGATGCTTTAAATGCATATTTACTAAACAGACTTGTAGATTTAAGAGATGAATTAATAGCTAAAAAGAGAGAGGTTGCAAATATTTACTTTAAAGAGTTGGATGGTGTTAAACATATTAAATTACCTATAAAGAGTGATGAGCATCCATACAGTTACTTTGTAATAGAGGTAGATAAAAATAGAGATGCTTTTGCAAGAGAGTTAAAAGCGTTGGGTATAGAGGTTGGCTTGCACTATATTCCTTTAAACTTTACGAAATACTATAAGCAAAAGTATGGTTTAAAGATTTTTAGTTTTCCAAATGCTTTAAGTGCTTATCAAAAAGTGATGTCTCTGCCTTGTAATGGGAAGATGAGTAAAAAAGATGCTCTTTTAGTAGTAGAAGCTGTAAAAAAGGTAGCAAGTAAACATATATGATAAGATACTTCGAGAGACTATTTTTTGCCCCTAAGGGGTTTGACTATATTGTTATTGTTATACTTTTGCCTATATCTTTGCTATATGGTGTAGTATCTTGGCTTTTAAAGCTTTTTAAAACTCCTAAAAATTATGGAGTAAAGATTATAAGCATAGGGAACTTAACAGTTGGTGGCAGTGGTAAAACGCCATTTGCTATTGCTCTAATTGGCTATTTAGAGAGTAGGGGATATAAAAATATATATTATATATCTCGTGGTTTTGGTAGAAAAAGTAGCGGTTTGGTAAAAGTTAAATTAGATGGCAAAATAGTATGTAGAGTAGAAGCTAGTGGCGATGAAGCTATGCTTGTTGCCAAAGAGTGTAGCAGTTGCAGTGTAATAGTTAGTGAAGATAGAAGAGAGGCGATAGAGTTGGCTAAAAATAAGGGAGCAAGCTTGATTATTCTTGATGATGCTTTTAGTAAAGTTGATATTAAAAAGTTCGATATACTTTTAGAGCCAAAGAGTTTAGCAAACAAATATCTCTTGCCAGCAGGACCTTTTAGAGAGTTTGCTTTTGCAAAGAGTAGGGCAGATATGGTGCTAAAAGAGGGGATAGATTTTACTCGAGAGGTAAGTTATGAAAATTTAAGTAGCTCAATGCTTTTAGTAACTTCTATTGCAAATCCAAAAAGGTTAGATAGATTTTTACCAACTGGAGTTGTTGGAAAGTATTACATAAAAGACCATGCATATTTTGAAAAAGATAAAATTTTAGCACAAATTAAGAAGTATAATGCCCAAACTATCTTGGTAACTCAAAAAGATTTTGTAAAATTAGAGCAATTTAAGTTGCCAACTTCAATAATAAAGTTAAAATTAGATATAAATTCAAAAGCTTTAAAAGAGATAGAAAAATATATTAACGAGGAAGTAAGTTGAAAGATAAGATAGAAATAGTAACAACTTTGCTTGATGCCCTACCTTACATTAAGAAGTTTAGAGATGACATTATAGTAATTAAATATGGAGGCTCTGCACAAACTAGCGAAGAGCTTAAGGCAAAATTTGCAGAAGATATAGCACTGCTTCATACTGTTGGAATGAAGCCTGTAGTTGTGCATGGTGGTGGCAAAAGCATTACCAATATGCTTAATAACTTAAATATAGATACTAAATTTATAGATGGGCAAAGGGTTACTACTAAAGAGGTTATGAGAATAGCTGAGATGGTTTTAAGTGGAGAGGTTAATAAAGATATTGTATCTCTTCTAAATTCTCAAGGTGCAAAGGCTATTGGAATCTCAGGTAAAGATGCCGATTTTATTAAAGCAGTTCCAAAAGATGTTGAAAAATTTGGCTACACAGGAGTTATAGAAGAGGTTAATGCTGAGGTAGTACATAATATAATAGATGATGGATTTATACCAGTAATTGCACCAATAGCAAGTGGCGTAAGCTTAGGACACCCTGGCTTTAATATAAATGCAGACTTAGCAGCAAGCCGTATAGCAGTAGCACTAGAGGCTAGAAAGGTTCTATTTTTAACAGACACTCCAGGTGTTTTAAATAAGAGTAAAGAGTTAATAAAAACTTTAACTATTGCAAAAACCGAAGAGTTAAAGAGCGATGGTACAATAGTAGGAGGAATGGTTCCAAAAGTAGATGCTTGTATAGAGTCTCTACGTGGTGGAGTTAAGAAAGCTCATATTATAGATGGCAGACTAGAACACTCTCTACTTTTAGAGATATTAACAAGCAGTGGTATTGGTACTTGTATAGAGCTATAAGGGCATCTTCAATGCCATTAAGTTAAGAGTTTTGATTCTATAGAATGCAATAAACTTTAGGGCACCTTTAAGCTTGCTATCGCTGTCATTCTGAGCAGATGCGAAGAATCCAGTTTAAACGGCTGTAAAGCTAAGAGTTTATCTCGGCTTTTTAAGTTAGATTCTTCACATACGTTCAGAATGACGGCGATAGCCAATATTTCATTGCTTTTGGCTTTGAACTTAAAGCTAAGAAATGGATATAAAATCCTTAACTTAATGGCATTAGAGGAGCTATAAGCTCTAAGTTTTTCAAATTTGGATATAATTCCAAGCAAATTTTTAGCAGGATAGAAAATGAAATTTATAGAGACACGTGGTAATGATGGCATAAAGCCAGAAAAAGTAGAGTTTTCACAAGCAATTCTTAGCCCACTAGCTAGTTTTGGTGGTTTGTATGTACCTGAGTCTTTGCCCAATTTAGGCGAAGAGTTTATAAACAGTCATATTAACTCTTCATATAAAGAGTTAGCAAAAGATGTATTAAAAGCATTTGAAATCGATATAGATGATGACTTAATTGATGAAGCATTAAGTAGATACGATGAGTTTGATGATGCCAATAACCCTGTACCAGTAGTTAAAGTAAAAGATGACCTTTATATAAGCGAGCTTTACCATGGACCAACAAGAGCATTTAAAGATATGGCTCTTCAACCTTTTGGTGTAATACTCTCTAGTTTGGCTAAAAAAAGAGATGAAAACTATCTTATTATGGCTGCAACAAGTGGAGATACTGGACCAGCAACATTAGAGACATTTAAAAATAGAGACAATATTAAAGTCTGTTGTCTATACCCAGATGGTGGAACTAGCGATGTTCAACGCTTGCAAATGGTTACAGAAGATGCTAAAAACTTAAAAGTTATTGGTGTTAAAGGAAACTTCGACGATACACAAGAGGCTCTGAAATCACTATTAGCATCAAAAGAGTTTAAAGATGCATTAGATGCTAAAAATATTAAATTATCAGCTGCAAACTCTGTAAATTTTGGAAGAATTATTTTCCAGACAATTTATCATATACACAGCTACTTAGAGCTAGTAAGAGATGCTAGTATAAAAGTAGGAGATAAAATCTATTTAGTAGTGCCAAGTGGAAACTTTGGTAATGCTTTGGGTGCATACTATGTTAAAAAAGCTGGTGTACCAATAGAGAAGATACTTATCGCATCAAATAGTAATAATATCCTAACAGAATTAATCGAAGAGGGCAGATACGATTTAAGAGATAAAGAGTTAATACAGACAAACTCTCCTGCGATGGATATACTAAAAAGCTCAAACATTGAGAGAGTACTTTTCGATAAATTTGGAGCTATTAGAACCAAAGAGTTAATGGATTCTTTAAGCAATGAAAATTATTACGAATTAACAAATGATGAATTAAAAGAGATTCAGTCAGACTTTGCTGCTGTCTTTATGAATGATAGTGAAGCTGAAGCAATTATTACTGAATTTTTAAGAGATGGGTACCTTATGGATCCCCACACAGCAACATGTATTAAGGCATATAGTGAAAAAAGAGATAAAATGTTACCAACAGTAGCATACTCTACTGCAGAGTGGACTAAGTTTAGTCCTACAATAGCCAAAGCAATGGGCTTAGATGCAAAAAATGACAAAGAAGCATTAAATGAGATATCTTCTAAATTTAATGCTAAAATACCTGATATGATTAACAATTTATTCAAAAAAGAGATAGTACACTTGAAAATTGTTGAAAAAACAGATATTATGCGAGAAATGCTTGAATTTTTAGACTCTTAAAGGAGACAAATGGCTAGGCACTTACAAAAGATTTCTATATCTTTTACATTGAGTTGTTTACTATCAGAGTTTGGGTATGGTACAACACCATGCCAAAATGGTTATGATTATAACAATAGATGTGACCCCTACTATAATATTAATTTAATTAAAGCTAAAGTTTCTAATGATAAGAATATGGTATCAAGGCAAGTTATACCTATAGCAAAGAGTACTACTAAGTTAGAAAATTTAGTAGTTAAAGCTCATGGTGTTCAAAGGCAGTCTGATTTATCATATTTAGATTCATTGCGTAAAAGATATAGTAAGCAATTTGATGGAAATATGGGACTTCAAGCTTTAATAGACAGAAGTAAATATCTTGAATTAAAGAAGATTGATAAAGAAGAGCCTAAAGCTAATGAAGTAGTTAAAACACCTTTAATAAAAACAAATGCTAAAGAAGTGAGCAAAACTAAAATTACTTTTAATCAAGAGATATCTACCAAATCTACTAAGAAAAATATTACTTCAAATTTGTCATCAGTTAATAATGAAATAAATAAAAGCAAAATTGTTACAAATAAAAAAATAGTTAAAGCTAAAAAAGCTAAAAAAACAAATATTTATGTAGTTAAAAAAGGTGACAATTTAATTAAAATTGCAAAAAAGTTTTCGTTGAATAAAAAGGCTCTCTTGTCTTTAAATAAATTAGATAAAAATGCAACTATTAAAATAGGACAAAAGTTAATTTTACCTTCAAAAGCTAAGTTAAAAACTCTATTAACAAAGAAGAAATCTAAAAAGAAGAGTAACGTAGGTATATACATTGTAAAAAAAGGTGATACTTTATCTTTGATTGCTAGAAAGAATAATATATCACTTACAACGTTAAGAGAGCTTAATAAACTTAGTAGAAGTAGTAAGATTAAAATAGGTCAAAAATTAGTTTTAAGCCCTTCTAAAATTAAAAGAATAAAGTCTAATGATTATGATATTGTAAAAAATATAAAATTTGAGAAGGTGCCTTCACTTAAGTATAAAAGAAAAATTAGAGTTGTAGCTACAGCTTATACTTCCCATAGAAATCAAACTGATAAAACGCCGTTTTTAGCAGCTTGGAATAACCGTCTTCGTCCTGGTATGAAAATTATAGCAGTTTCCCCAGATTTAATTAAGAAATATGGTTTAACTAATGGTGTTAAAGTAAAAATTTTAGGTCTTCCTGGTTATTATGTAGTGCGAGATAAAATGAATGCTAGACTTAGAAATCACATTGACATATATATGGGTGTAAATAAAAGAAGAGCTCTGCAATGGGGGCGTAAAAGAATAGTACTTTATTGGTAAAAACAGCCTTATGGCAATACTTGCTAGGATATTAGCCTAGCAAGTGATGGTGCTCTACTTTAATACATAAATTTTGAACTACATTAATTCCATTCTCTTTTGCTTTCTCTGCTGCTTCGTTATTTACAATTTGTAATTGAGTCCATAATAAGTCTACATCACCTCTCTTAATACATGCTTCTGCTATTGGCATAACAGCTTCTGGTTTTCTAAATACTACTACAATATCTACTTTGTCTTCTATATCTAATAGAGAGCGATAAACTTTTTGACCTAAGATTTCATCTTCTTTTGGATATATTGGAAATACATTATAACCAGCCTCTATCATATACTTTGTAACTTTGTTACTATCTTTTGTTGGATTTGGAGAAGCTCCAACTATAGCTATATTTTTGTAAGTTTCTAAATATTTTTTAATCTCTTCTGGATTAGAGTTTACAGATGGTAATTCACATTGCATACTTTTTCCTTTTTGTTGGTATAATAGTATTCAATTTTAACATAAAGAGATAAGGAATATAATGTTATCCATAGAAAATTTTGAAAATGCTGCTAAAAGGTTAAAAAAAGTAGCTTATCATACACCTTTAGCTTTTGCTCCTGTTCTAAGTGAAGCTACAGACTATAGAGTATATTTAAAAAAAGAGAACTTACAAGTAACAGGCTCTTTTAAATTAAGAGGTGCATTTAACAAAATTGCAACTCTACATGAAAAGGGTGAGTTAAAAGGAGTTGTTGCTGCAAGTGCTGGTAACCACGCTCAAGGTGTGGCACTTAGTGCTAAACATTTTAATATAGAAGCTACTATCTTTATGCCTGAATCTACACCTTTAAATAAAGTTTTAGGTGTTAAATCTTATGGTGCGAATGTTGTACTTAAAGGGAAAAATTATGATGAAGCATACTCTTTTGCTATTGAGTATGCAAATAAAAACAATCTTTCATTTGTACATCCATTTGCAGATGAAGAGATTATAGCTGGACAAGGTACTATTGCACTTGAAATATTTAAAGAAATTGATGATTTTGATGCTATTATTGTACCAGTTGGTGGAGGTGGATTAATTAGTGGTGTTGCAAAATTGGCTAAAGAGTTAAATCCTAACATTAAAATAATTGGAGTTGCAGCTGAGGGAGCACCTGCTATGGTTAAATCTTATAATGCTAAATCTGTAATAAATACTGAAGAGGTTAAAACTATAGCAGATGGAATAGCAGTAAAAAATACATCTGAATTTACATTAGATTATATAATTAAATATGTTGATCAAATGCATCTTGTGTGTGATGATGAAATAGCAAGTGCAATTTTGTTTTTATTGGAACGTCAAAAATTATTAGTAGAGGGTGCAGGTGCAACTGGTGTAGCATCTTTAATGCATAAAAAGATAGATTTAGAGCCTAATAGTAAAGTATGTGTAGTACTTAGTGGTGGTAATATTGATGTAACTATGTTATCTCTAATTATAGAGAAAGGTTTAGTAAAATCAAGTAGAAAAATGAAGCTTATAGTAACTCTTATCGATAAACCAGGTGCATTAGAGGACTTTTCCCATCTTATGCGAGAAGCACAGGCTAATATTGTACAAATTGGGTATGATAGAACATCTACAGATTTAGAGTTTGGAGATGCCCATGTAAGTGTATCTTTAGAGACAAAAGGTGTTGAACACCAAGAAGAGATACGAGAAATATTAAGAAAAAATAATTATAAATTTAGTGAGCTTCATTAATGGAAGTTATTGCTATAGATTTAGGCTCTAATACTCTTAGAGTAGTTAAATATAGTTGCAATAACAAAGAGATTTTATCGGAATATGAGAAAATAGTTAGAACAGCAGACTCTATTACTAAAAATGGATTGATAGATGAAAGTGCACAAGATAGAATCATTATGGGCTTAAAAGAGGCAAAAGAGTTTATAAATTTTAATAATTCTAAATTAAAAGCTGTAACAACCGAAGCTATGAGAGTAGCTAAAAACTCTTTAGAAGTTTTAAAAAAGATAAAAGATGAAACAGGAGTAGAATTTGAAATTATCACTCCACAACAAGAAGCACTCTATACTTTAAAAGCAGTTCTAAATAGATTACATTTGTTAAAAAAAGATATTAAAAATTTTGTATTAGTAGATATTGGCGGAGGTTCTACCGAGCTAACATTCTATGTAGATGGAAAAGTTTATACAAAAAGTTTTAGTTTAGGAATTGTAACTGTAGCTAATATGGCTAACTCTTTAGAAGATATAGATAGAATTTTAGATATTAAGATGGATGAAGTTAGAGATTATGTTAAAGAGTATATAAAATACAATTTGACCTTTGTTGCAACTGCTGGTACACCTACTACAATAGCTGCTATGAAATTAGGTTTTACTTATGAAACATATAATGCAAAAGCTATTAATGGCATTGAATTATCTATTGATGAGTTAGATTTTTATTTAAAAAAGCTATTATCTATGAGTAAAGAAGATAGAGAAAAAACTGTAGGTGTAGGTCGAGATGATTTAATTGTAGCTGGCATACTTATATTTAAACGAATATATTTAACACTTAATATGGATAAATCTATTATTATAGATGATGGACTTAGAGAAGGGGTTGCTTTATCGTTATGTAGCATTTAGCAGAGGATAGCTCTGCTAAAAGTTAAATTATTTTAAGTTAGAGATATAATTAGCTAAAGCTTTAATATCTTCATCACTCATATTACCTACTTGACCTTTCATTAATGTACCCATACCTGCTACATTTCTTGTACCAGCTTTATACTCAGTAAGTTTTTTAACTAAATCGTCAGCACTTTGACCAGCAATAACTGCTGACTTACCAAGAGCTTTAGTTTTACCGTCAGGACCGTGACAACTTTTACATTTGTTAAATAATTGAGCACCCTTATCATTAGTACCTGCAACTGCAGCTTTTGCTTTATCAGCAGTCTCTTTAACCGCTTCAGTAGCTTTAGTAGCAGTCTCTTTAGCTTTTTGAGCAACATCATTTGCAGCTTCTTTAGTTGCATCTACCGCTTTTTTTGCACTCTCTTTAACTGCTTCAGTAGCTTTAGTAGCAGTCTCTTTTGCAGCAGCTACAGTTTTAGTAGCTGCATCTTTAGTTGCAGCTGCAACCTCTGTAGTGGCTTGTTTCGTTGTTTCTGCCGCTTTATCACCTTTATCACATCCGCTAAATGTTAATATTGCAACTGTAGCTACAGATAAAACAATAATTCTGTTCATAAAATCTCCTTGTGTAATTTATAAAAGTATTATATCACAAAGTTTGAAATAATCATAATTATATTCTATTAGGTGTAATTAATTCTATATTTTTTATTATATTATCCCATATATTTGAATTACTCCACTCATTTTGTACTTGTGTAGAAAATTTTATATCTTCTAAATTTATAATACCCATATTTTTATTATGAGCATCATCTTTGAAACATTGTGCATAACCTGTATCTGTTTCATGTACAATTATGCTGTTTACTTTCACATCTCTCTCATGGTTTTGCATTTTTGTAAGTTTTAAAACTCTCTCTACTATCAAAAAGAAAACTCTACTAAATTGCTCTGCTGATGGACTAACTGGTAACTCTACCCATCTGCTACTATGTTTTTTTATATCTTCTATGTACTCTTGGTCATCACCACTCCAAAGTGTAATTGCATGGTCAAACGAGTCTATTAACTCTTTTATATAAACTTTTGTAAGCCCAAAGTCATAAACCATATGCCCATTGTCTAAATAGTTTGACTCTAGCAAAACTTCTACTTTGTATGAGTGTCCATGTATATTTTCGCTACATCTAATAGTTGTGCAGTTTCTTACGATGTGTGCATTTTCGAATTTAAAGAGTTTTCTTATAATCATTATCTCTCTATCCCTTTTTCATACTCTTCTTCTATTTTTTCTTTCATTCTCTCTTGTACCCTCTCATACCAATCTTTTGGTGCATCTTTAATATCAAACGCTTCTAAATAGTGTACATTTATTGTTCCACTATGAGCTGTTTTATTATGTTCATTTAGAGCATATTTACTACCTGTAATTACAATAGGTTGTACTCTTAAATTTAATTTGTTTGCAACTAATTTTGTTCCAGCTTTAAATGGCAAAAGTTCTTGAGTTGCACTTCTTGTACCTTCTGGAAATATAGCAACGGCTCTATTTTTTACTTCAACAGACTCTTTTACATCTTTTAATAGTTTAATTAATCCTGCTTTGTTTTCTCTATCTACAGAAATCATATCTCCATTTTTTAATAGATATCCAAACCAAGGAGTATCAAATAACTCTTTTTTAGCTACCCAACTAAAATGTGTATATTCAATAGCTTCTAATGCAATAATATCCATAATTCCTTGATGATTTATTATAAACATATTAGCTTTTTCATCTCTTTGTCCATATGCTTTTACTTTAACATTCATAAAAAATAGAATTACTCTATTTAAGTTGTGCATTATCTTGCCCTTATATTTTGGAAAAATTGTAATTAAAGGAATCATAATTGCCGCAACAATAAAAGAGATGACAAACGCACCCCAATAGAATCTAATTTTTGCAAATATCTTCATTTTTTATCCATCCTGAAAGAGAGTTTTTATACTCTATTTTATTAAAGTTTTTATAAGTTTTTAAAACTTTAGTTGTTATTTTTTTATCTATTCTTAAACTAATATTGCTATTTTGGGTTGGCAATATATAAAGTGCTGCTCCCTCATTTACGCATATACTCTTTTTTGGCATAAATAGGTATATTAAAATTCCCATAGTTATTATAAAAAATATTAAATATATCCAATCTTTTGTTAAAAGATAAGCTATTGTAAATATTATTATCAAGCCTATTAAAATATATTTTTTTAACTTATCAAAGTCTAACTCTTTTGGTTTTAAATTATTACTATCTAACGAGCTTTTTTGATTTTCTAACGAGACTTTTTTTGTTTTAAAATCTCTTTTTATTGTGTTAAAATATGAAAAAACTATATTTTTTTGCTTACTAGGAATTATGAAATAGTATGTTGCGGTAGTTAGTGCACCATCTCTTTTTAAATTTTCTATACCATCATCTATAACATTTGGTATATGCATATCTTCTAAATTTGCTTCATTTGCTTCTAAATTAAGAGTAACTAAGTTATGGCTATCGTCATAAGTATCTACTTTTGTGGAGTCTACTCTTAAGTTAGATGCAAGTACACCACTATAATTTTTATCTTTTTTTTCTAACTCTTTTAACTCTACAACTTTTGGATTTAAAGTATAAGAGTAATTTAAATTCCAAATAGATAATGTAGGTATCTCAATACTATTTTTATCTGAATTTGCTTTAAAATAGTATGTATAAAAAGCTTCATCTTTATTGATAACTTTTACAGGTTTTAAATCTACAGGTTGTAGTAAACTTATAGTGTCATACTCAAATCGTGGAGGGTCTTTTGGATTATAGTGTTTAACTAAAATCGTTACTGGAAATAGTTGGTTTTTGTATACGACTTTTGGTATATAACTATAACTATATGGTGCACCACCTGCTAACAGTGGTAGTGCAAAAACTATAAGTAAAAATAACTTAGTTAAAAAATTATGCTTAATCAAGCACTAAGTCCTTCTAACATTTTAACACCATCTATAGAGCTTAAAATCTCTTCGATAGCTCGCTCTGGATGTGGCATAAGACCAAATACATTTTTAGTTTTATTACATACTCCAGCAATCTGCTCTACTGAACCATTTAGAACCATTGGCTCTCCATTTTCGTTGCAGTATCTTGCTAAAATTTGATTGTTTTTCTTTAACTCTTCTAAGCCAGCATCATCTATATAATAGTTACCATCAGCATGTGCTACAGGTATATTTAAAATTTCATCTATTTTACAGTTTTGTAAAAATTTATTATCGTTGTTTACAACTTTAATATGCTGCATTTTAGATATAAAGTGTAGGTTGTTATTTCTCTTTAATGCACCTGGTAGTAAGCCTGCCTCTGTAAGAATTTGGAAACCGTTACAGATACCTAATACATAGCCACCTTCGTTTGCGTAACTTTCTACTGCTTTCATAATTGGAGCAAATCTAGCAATAGAGCCAGAGCGTAAATAGTCGCCATAACTAAAGCCACCTGGTACTACGACTAAATCACATTTTGGTAAAACTTCTTCTTTATGCCATACTATCTCTACATTCCAACCCAGCTTTTTTAGAGCATATTCGCTGTCAAATTCGCAGTTTGTGCCCGGAAATCTTAAAACTACTGCTTTTTTATTCATCTATTGTCTCCTTTTCAAGAAGCAAAGCTCCTTGAAAATTCCTCTCACTAAAGCTTTGCCTTTGGCAAGAGAAACTTTCATTATTTTGATTTATTATTTTATGGAAGAATGAAACTTTCATTCTTTTATCTCTATAGTATAATCTTCAATAACAGTGTTAGCTAAAAGAGTTTCGCTCATTTGCTCTACCTCTTTTAGTGCTTCTTCTTTGCTTGTAGCGTCTAAATCGATAACAATTTGCTTACCAATTCTAACTTCATTAACACCTTTAAAGCCTAAACTACCTAATGCATGAGCTGCTGCTTTACCTTGTGGGTCGAGTACACCCTCTTTTAAAAATACATTTACTACTGCTTTCATTAATCTGCCTTTATCTGTTTTGAATTCTTCTTAATACCTCTTCGTAAGCCTCTTTTAAGCCACCTAAACCTTGACGAAATCTATCTTTATCCATCTTTTCGTTTGTATCTGCATCCCAAAGTCTAAAGTTATCTGGACTTAACTCATCAATTAAGATTATATTACCATTGCTGTCTACTCCAAACTCCAGCTTAAAATCTACAACTTTTAAGTTAAGCTCACTATAAAATTCGCTTAAAAATTTGTTGATTTTTCTAGCCATATATCTAATGTAGTCTAAATCTTCTTGACTCTTAACAAGCTCTAAAATAAGAGCGTGTTGGTCGTTTAGTTTTGGGTCGCCTAGTTCATCGTTTTTGTAATCGAACTCTACAAGTGTAAATGGTAGTACTTTACCATCTTCTATACCTAAGTTTCTACTTAAGCTACCTGTTGCTATGTTTCTTACGATTACTTCTATTAATATTACATCTGCTCTTTTGTGTAACATATTGTTATCATCAAGCATCTTAACATAGTGAGTTGGCACACCCTTGCTCTCTAAATACTCAAAAAGTGCAGCCGAGATTTTATTGTTAAGTGCACCTTTTCCCTCTTCGCTAGATTTCTTTTCGCCATTAAATGCTGTTAAAGAATCTTTAAACTCAGAAATTAGTAAATCTTTATCTTCAGTCGTCCAAATCTTTTTTGCTTTGCCTTCGTAAAGTAGCTCTTTTTTTTCCACCTATTTACCTTTTTGTAAAATTAAAACTTTTAAAATATCGTATGCTTCTTTTAGCTGTGCATCTTTAAACAAATCTTTAGTTGTAATAATCTTTTTCTTTTCTACTTTTGTGCTATTGTTTTCGCTTGCTGTAGCGTTATTATCTTTAGCATTTATCTTCTCTAATTCAGTTTTTAAGTGTTGTTTTAACTCATTCTCTTTAATCATAAAAGCGTTATCATCTTTTTGAGGTACTTTACCTGGATAGACAATAACATCTGGTGTTACACCTTTATTTTGTATAGTTCTTCCACTTGGTAAATAGTATCTAGCAACTGTTAGCTTAATTCCCTCTCCACCGCCAAGAGGTGCAACAATTTGTACACTACCTTTACCAAATGTCTTTTCACCAATAATTGCAGCTCTATGGTGGTCTTGGAATCCACCACTTACAATTTCACTAGCACTAGCACTTCCACCATTTACTAAAATTGTTACAGGTATATCTTTATAAGGAGTCTCTGCATGAGCTTTATAAACAATATTCTCTTGCTTTACTCTACCTTTTTGACTAACTAATACACCCTTATCTATAAACATATCTAAAAGTCCAGTTGCTTGACTTAATAGTCCACCAGGGTTATTACGTAAATCGAAAATAATACCTTTAGCATCTCTATTATCTTCTAATACTTTTTTAACGCCATTTACAACTTTAGCATCAAATGATGCAATTTTAATATATACTACTTTCTCTTTTTTAGTTTTATCTAAATAAATATTTTTACTCTTAACAGACTCTATTTTAATTATATCTCTAACAATATGTACAATTATAGGTTTGCTCTCACCTTTTCTTACAAGTGTTAGAGTTATTTTAGTCTTTGGTTTACCACGCATAAGTTTAACTGCATCATCTATGCTCATACCTAGTGTAGATTTGTTATCTATTTTTAATATAATATCTCCAGCTTTAACGCCAGCTTTAGCAGCAGGTGTGCCATCTATTGGAGCGATAATAGTAAGAGCACCTTTTTTCATACCAACAACGATACCAAGACCTCCAAACTCACCTTTTGTTTGAATACTTAAATCTTTAAAAGATTTTGCATCCATATAAGCTGAGTGAGCATCTAAATTAGATAAAAGTCCTTTAAGTGCTTTATTAATTAATGTTGTAGTATTTACTTCATCTACATATTGACTCTCAATTAAATTTAAAACTCTTGTAAATTTTAAATAAGCTTCTAATTTAGAGTCGCTATTTGAACTCTTAGCACTCAAAATTGATGTACCAGAGATAAACATAGCAGTAGTTGCTGCTACAAATGATGAGAGTATAACTTTTTTATTATGTTTAAACATTGTTTATTTTCCTTAAAGTTTAGTAGTTAGCTTTTCTTAAGCCAATTTATCAGGTAATAATTCCTGTAAATTTTAGTGCCTATTCTATATAAATATCACTTAAATTAGGGTTATGTTCAGATATTAATTGTTTTATACTTAATTATTTTTAATTTTGCAACTTAGATTGCAACGAAAGTTTGCTATTTATGGTAAAGTTACACAAAACAAAAAGAAGGAGCTTGAAATGAGCAATATATTAGAAAAATTAACACACCAAATGACACAAACTATAGAATCAGGTTTATCATTGGCACTGCACAATAAAAATCCAGAGGTAGAACCTATTCATTTAATATGGGCACAACTTACAAATAGTGGCTCTATATTAAATCAAGTATTAAATAAAATGGGTGTAGATAAAGCAGCTATCGAATTAGATGTAGCATCTCTTGCTAAAAAGTTGCCAACATCTTCAAATGTAACAAAAGAGAGTATAAAATTATCTGCAAATGTAGTAAGAAGTTTGCAAAATGCCGAAGGGCAAATGGCAGCAAATGGCGATAGCTATCTATCTGTAGATACTTGGCTAGTTGCAAACATTAACGAGAGTTACATTAAAGATACTCTTGGTAAATATGTAGATTTAATGGAGTTTAAGAAAAATTTAGAAGCTCTAAGAGGTGGTAAGAGTATTCAAAGTCAAACAGATGACGAAAAGTTAGAAGCACTAGAGAAATATGGTATTGATTTAACAAAAAAAGCTATAGATGGTGAGCTAGACCCAGTGGTTGGAAGAGACGAAGAGATTCAAAGAACAATGCAAATTCTTATTCGTAAAACTAAAAACAACCCAATTTTGCTAGGTGAACCAGGAGTTGGTAAAACAGCAATCGTAGAGGGCTTAGCACAAAGAATTGTAGATAAAGAGGTTCCTTTATCTTTACAAAATCGTCGTTTAATCGAGCTTGATATGGCAGCACTAATTGCAGGTGCAAAGTATCGTGGAGAGTTCGAAGATAGACTAAAAGCTGTTATCGAAGAGGTTAAAAAAGATGGCAACATTATTCTATTTATCGATGAAATCCATACAATCGTAGGAGCTGGTGCTAGCGAGGGTAGTATGGATGCGGCAAATATGCTAAAGCCAATGCTAGCACGTGGAGAATTGCACACAATAGGTGCAACAACACTAAAAGAGTATAGAAAATATATCGAAAAAGATGCAGCACTGCAAAGAAGATTCCAAGCAGTAAGAGTAGATGAACCATCTATTGATGAAGCTTTACAAATTATGCGTGGAATTAAAGAGAGATTAGAAGCACACCACAATGTACAAATTTTAGATAGTGCATTGATAGCAGCTGTTAAGTTATCTAATCGTTATATTACTGATAGATTCCTACCAGATAAAGCGATAGACTTAATCGACGAAGCGGCAGCAGAACTTAAAATGCAAATAGAGAGTGAACCATTTGAATTGGCAAAAGTAAAAAGAGAGATTCAAAAACTTTTAGTTGAAACAGAAGCTCTTAAAATGGAGCTAACTCCTAAAAATGAAGAGAAAATTAAAGAGATAGAAAAAGAGTTAGCAAACTTAGAAGAGAAAAAAAGAGAGCTAGAAGCACAATTTAACAATGAAAAAGAGATATTTAACAAAATTGCACAAGTAAAAGTAAATATCGAAGAGAAAAAACGTGAAGCAGAGCTTGCTAAAAGAGAAGGTAACTTCAACAAAGCAGCAGAAATCGAGTATGGTGAAGTGCCTGCATTGCAAAAAGAGTTAGAAGAGTTAAACGCAACTTGGGCGCGTATGCAAAAAGAGGGCACACTACTTAAAAATGCTGTTGATGAAGAGATGATAGCAAGTATTGTAAGTCGCTGGACAGGTATTCCAGTAAATAAAATGTTACAAAGCGAAAGAGAAAAAGTGTTACATATCGAAGAGCACTTAAAACAAGAAGTTGTTGGACAAGATGAAGCTTTAAGTGCAGTATCTCGTGCTATTAAAAGAAACAAAGCAGGGCTTTCAGATACAAACAGACCAATAGGTAGTTTCCTATTCTTAGGACCAACAGGTGTAGGTAAAACACAAACAGCTAAAGCATTAGCGAAGTTCCTATTTGATAGCGAAAAGTCACTAATTCGTTTCGATATGACAGAGTATATGGAGAAACACTCAGTTAGCCGTTTAGTTGGTGCAGCACCAGGCTATGTAGGTTATGAAGAGGGCGGACAATTAACTGAAGCAGTTAGAAGAAAGCCATATAGTGTAATCTTGTTTGACGAAGTAGAAAAAGCACACCCAGATGTATTTAACATCTTACTGCAAGTGCTAGATGATGGTCGTTTAACAGATAATAAAGGTGTAACAGTAGATTTTAAAAACACAATTATTATCTTAACTTCAAATATCGCAAGCGATAAAATTATGGAGTTAAAAGACCCAGAAGATAGAGAAGTAGCAGTAAGAGCAGAGCTTAAAAATTACTTTAAGCCAGAGTTTATAAACAGATTAGATGATTTAATTATCTTCAACCCACTAGGAAAAGAAGAGATTAAAAACATTGTAGATATTATGTTGAAAGGGATAAAAGCTAAATTGGTAGAAAATGATATAGAGATAACTTTAACTGACGCAGCAAAAGAGTTAATAGCAGATGCAGGCTTTGACCCAGTGTATGGTGCTAGACCACTAAAAAGAGCCCTACAAGAGTTAATAGAAGATAAACTTGCTGAGATGATACTAGAAGGCAAAGTTAAAGAGGGTGACAAAGTAAAATTCGACGCTGAAGGTGGCGAAATCGTTGCTGTTGTTGAATAATCTCCTACTTCACATCTCTCTCCCATCATCTCTGATGGGAGAATATTAAATTCAAATAACTTTTCATATTTATCCTGAATAATTATTAAAGGTCTCCTTACATACTAATAATTTCGGCGCTTTTAATCTTTTTTGAGTATAATTAGCCTAATATGTAAAAGGGGTATAATTTGATACTTATTGCTGGACCTTGTGTGGTTGAGAGTTGGGAGAGTGTTTTTAAAATTGCTAAAGAGTTGGCGGAGTTTAATGAAGATTGTACTATAGATTTTTATTTTAAAGCTAGCTTTGATAAGGCAAATAGAACTTCTATAGATAGTTTTAGAGGTCCTGGAATCGAAGAGGGCTTAAAGATTTTGCAAGAGGTTAAAGATGAGTTTGGTTATAAGATTTTAACCGATATTCACTTGCCAGAGCAAGCTAGTGTTGCTAGTGAAGTTGCAGATGTTTTGCAAATTCCTGCTTTTTTATCAAGACAAACAGACCTTTTGGTGGCGGCTGCTAAAACAGCTAGTGTTGTAAATATTAAAAAGGGGCAATTTTTAGCACCTGCTGCAATGGAGCATTCGGTTAAAAAGGTGCTTAAGACTAGAGGGTATGATGGCGAAGTTAGTTATGATGTAGCTAAAAAATACAATGTATGGCTAACAGAGCGTGGCTCTAGTTTTGGGTATGGCAACTTAGTTGTAGATATGCGAGGCTTAAAAATTATGCGAGAGTTTGCTCCTGTTATATTTGATGCAACACACTCTGTGCAGATGCCAGCAAGTGGTGGGGCGAGTAGTGGTGGAGATAGCTCTTTTGTGCCGTATCTAGCAAAAGCAGCAGCTGCGGTTGGCGTAGATGGTTTCTTTTTCGAGACACACTTTGACCCAAGCATTGCACTAAGTGATGGACCAAATATGATACAGTTAGATGAGTTAAAAGATTTAGTGAAAAAGATAAAAGCTATTGAGCTTGCGGCTCAATAGTGATTAGGGGTTAGTTGTTAGTGATTAGTGGTGCGACTTTGTAGCATTTTAAAAAGCTTAAAGCCTGAAGCTTAAAGCTAAATTTGTGGTTTCACCTTTTATAAAAAAGGAAGCGAAGCTACTTTATTAGCTTTAAGCTTTTGGCTTTACGCTTTTAGCTTAAAAAAGAAAGGAAAAGTATGAATATAGTAGAAGGTAACATTCAAGTAGATAAGAGTAAAAAGGTTGCAATTATAAGTGCAAGGTTTAACCACTTTATTACAGACCGTTTAGTAGAGGGTGCAAAAGATTTTTATGCTAGACATGGTGGGGATGAGAAAGATTTAGATTTAATCTTAGTACCAGGTGCGTTTGAGATTCCGTTTGCGTTAGATAAAGCACTTGCAAGTGGTAAGTACGATGCGGTATGTTGTTTAGGTGCAGTAATTAGAGGGGCTACGCCACACTTTGATTATGTATCGGCAGAGGCGACTAAAGGTGTTGCAAATATGGCACTAAAGCATGGTAAACCTGTAAGCTTTGGTGTATTAACTGTTGATAGCATAGAGCAAGCAATCGAGAGAGCCGGTACGAAAGCTGGAAACAAAGGTGCCGAAGCAATGGGTAGCTTAATAGAGATGATAAACCTATATGGAGAGCTTAATTAATGGCAACAAGACACCAAGCAAGAGCAGCTGTAGTAGGCTTGCTGTATGCATACGATTTAGGCAATGAAGATATTAGTAAATTTTTCGAAGAGATTTTAGAAGAGAAGAAAATTCGTAATAAACAGAGAGAGTTCTCTGCAAAGCTTTTTAAAGGTACTGTTGATAATTTAGATGTGATAGATGAAGCTATCAAAAAGCATTTAAAAGAGTGGGATTTTGATGAGCTAGGCAAGATAGAGAGAGCAATTTTAAGATTAGCGGCTTATGAAATTGTGGTAGATAAAAACAATAAATCTATTGTAATTAACGAAGCGATTGAGCTTGCAAAAGAGTTAGCAGATGATAAATCGCACCAATTTATTAATGGTGTGTTAGATGCTATAGGCAAGGAGTAGCCTTTGGGTTTAGAGTTAGATTTAAACAAAAGGCTAACAAAGCAAGAGGCGGTAGATTTAATTAAAAATGCCGACTTAAAAGAGCTTGGTCGCTTAGCGTATGCTAAGAAGAAGCAACTCCACCCTAAAGGTGTTACAACTTTTGTTGTAGATAGAAACATTAACTATACAAATATCTGTTGGGTAGATTGTGACTTTTGTGCCTTTTATCGCCACGAAAAAGATGAAGATGCATATATTTTAACTTTTGATGAAATCGATAAAAAGATAGATGAGCTAATTGCTATTGGAGGAACGCAAATCCTATTTCAAGGTGGTGTACACCCAAAATTAGAGATAGAGTGGTACGAAGATTTAGTAGAGCATATTCATAATAAGTATCCGCAAGTTACAATTCACGGCTTTAGTGCGATTGAGATAGATTATATTGCAAGACGCTCTGATATTTCGATAAAAGAGGTTTTAGAAAGACTGCATGCTAAAGGTTTAAGCTCAATTCCAGGAGCTGGTGCTGAGATTTTAAGCGATAAAGTACGCGATATAATAGCACCAAAAAAGTTAGATAAAGATACTTGGCTAGAGGTGCACGAAGAGGCACACAAACTTGGTATTAAATCGACTGCAACTATGATGTATGGAACTGTAGAGAGCGACGAAGATATAGTAGAGCATTTTGATGAAATAAGACGCTTGCAAGATAAAACAGGCGGTTTTAGAGCATTTATTATGTGGAGCTTTCAGGGTAAAAATACAGCCCTGATGGAAAAACACCCAGAGATAAAGAAGCAGAGCTCTAATAGATACTTAAGACTGCTTGCGGTTGCAAGACTGTTTTTAGATAATGTACCAAATATTCAAAGCTCTTGGGTTACACAAGGTAGCTACATTGGACAGATGGCTCTAAATTGGGGTGCAAACGATTTAGGAAGTACCATGATGGAAGAGAATGTTGTATCTGCAGCAGGTGCAGCAAACTCTATGAATCAGCAAGAGATGATAGCATTAATTAAAGATGTTGGCGAGAAGCCAGCTAAAAGAAATACAGCTTATGAGATTTTGGAAAGATATTATTAAAGCCCTTTTTTGGGCTTTAATAAGCTAAAGGCGTAAAGCAAAAAGCTTAAAGCTAATAAGATAGCTTCTAGCTTTCCTGCAAGGATGAAAAGATGAAAAAAGTTATACTAATATTTATACTACAAGGATACCTAATGGCAGCAACTGTGCTAAAAGTTAATGTTAATGGAGTGGATGTTCCAATAGTTTTTGAAAAAGATAACCGCTTGCCACTAACTACTGTAGAGTTTATTTTTAGAGATAGTGGGGTGTTGGCTAGTAAAAAGGCTGGGCTAGTATCTTTGTCGGCAGATTTACTAAATGAAGGTACAGCGAGCAAAGGTTCTGTAGAGTTTGCTAAAGAGTTGGAAAACAGAGCTATAGAGTTTAGTGCAAATGCAGGTAACGAGACATTTGTATTTACAATCGATAGTATAAAAGAGCAGTTTAACTATGGCTTAGATAAGTTGCTAGAGCTTTTAAAAGAGCCAAATTACAAAGAAGATACATTTAAAAAGGTTGTAGCAAGACGATTAGCAACTCTTACAAGCAAGAGTGATGATTTTGACTATATTGCAAGTAATGGTCTTAAGGGTGAACTTTTTGCCGGCACAGCTTTGGCAAATCCTAGACTTGGTACAAAAGAGTCTATAAGCTCTTTAAAATTGGCAGATGCAAAAGATTATATAAATTCTCATCTGTTTTTAGATAATTTGATAGTAGTTGTGGGTGGGGATTTTAGCGAAGATGAAGTTAAAAAAATAGCTAAAAAATTTGCCTCTACACTTAAGCGTGGCAAGGTAGAAGCAATAGCAAAAATTAGTGCTAGCGATAAGGAGCAGACAAAAAAGGTAGCCAAAGATACTAAGCAGGCATATATCTATTTTGGTGCACCATACAGTATGGATATTAGCAATAAAGATAGAGTAATAGGAAAAGTTGCTTCATTTATTTTAGGAAGTAGTGGTTTTGGTAGCCGACTTATGGAAGAGGTGCGTGTAAAAAGAGGTTTAGCATACTCTGCATATAGTCGATTTGTAGTAAATAAAACAAACAGTTATTTTACAGGTTATTTACAAACTAAATTAAAGACTCAAAAAGAGGCTATTGATGTTGTAAAGAGTGTAATTAATAACTTTATTAAAAATGGTGTTACAAAAGAGGAGCTAGAGGCTGCTAAAAAGTATTACTTGGGAAGTGAGCCATTAAGAGTAGAAACGCTAAACCAAAGAGTTTCCAGAGCATTTAACGAATACTATAGTGGTGCAGGGCTTGGCTTTAGCAAAGAAGAGCTAGATATTATTAAGAATTTGAAGCTAGAAGATTTAAATAAGTTTATAAAAGAGCATAGCGAAATTGGGAAGCTTAGCTTCTTTATAGTTACCGATAAAAAATAAGGTTTAGAGTTAAACCTATGTTTGAGCCAAAAGATATAACACTTTTAAAAAAGTTAAAAAAGCGAACTCTGCTAGATTTGGCTCTTACTATTCCTACAAGTTACGAAGATACTACACTTAGCAAAGAGATAAAAGATGGCTCTAACTTAGTTGCTAGGGCTACTGTAGTGGGTAGTTCTACATTTGGTGGGCGACTGCATATTAAACTTAATTTAGTTGATTTTAATACACAAGCTAGTGCTATATTTTTTAGAACTACACCTTATCATCTGAAGCTTTTTAGTGTTGGTAGCGAGCATGTAATTAACGGAAGAGTTGGTTACTTTAGAGGGGCTTTGCAAATTTCGCAACCAAAATCTCTAAAGAGTTTTGGAGAGATTACACCAAAATATAAAACTGTTTTAAAACAGAGCGAAATTAGAGCTTTAATAAAAAAGTATATAACTAGCGAGAGTCTATACTCTGCGGGATTGTTACCAAATGAAGTAGATGCCCTTTTAAAGTTGCACTTTCCAAAAACTATTAGCGAAGTAAAGAGTGAAGGTGAGTATATAGAGAGTATTATCTTTGCACTTAAATCGGTAGAGGCGTATAGCCACTTAGCAAAAATGCGAAGAAAACGGGTGACTAATAAGCCAATAAAATCTTTAAATGGATCTGCTTTGCCATTTATTGAGAGCTTGCCATTTACACTAACGGACGACCAGTTAAAAGCGATACAAGAGGTTAAGAATGATTTAGCAAGTAGCCAAAAGGCGGCTAAAAGAATTATTATAGGTGATGTAGGTAGTGGTAAAACTATGGTAATACTTGCTTCGGCTATGATTGCTGGCAAAGATAAATCTATTTTAATGGCTCCTACCTCTTTACTTGCTAATCAGCTATATGAAGAGGCTACTAAGTATCTATCTAACTTTTTAAATTTGGCTCTGGTTACACAAAAAAACAGCGATGGCGACTATACAAAAGCAGACTTTATAATAGGAACGCATGCACTGCTTTATAAAGATGACTTACCAAAAGCCTCTTTGGTTATGATAGACGAGCAACACCGTTTTGGAGCAGGGCAGAGAGCTATGCTAGATGCTCTTAGCAAACAGGGTGAAAACAGCCCCCACTTTTTGCAATTTTCAGCAACCCCAATACCTAGAACGCAAGCGATGATTGAGAGCGAGTTGATAGATATAACTACTATAAAGATGCTACCATTTAAAAAGCTGATAGAGACACATATAATAGGCAAAGCCGACTTTAATGCTTTATTGGAGCATATAGAGAGCGAAATTGAGCAAGAGCATCAGATATTAATAGTCTATCCACTAGTAGAGCCTAGCGATGAAGTGCCATATACATCTCTAACAGAGGCAACTGCATATTGGCAGAAAAAGTTTGAAAATGTATATGTAACCCATGGTAAAGACAAAGCAAAAGATGAAGTGTTGTTAGAGTTTAGAGATAAGGGGAATATTTTGCTATCGACTACGGTTATAGAGGTAGGAATATCCTTGCCTAGACTAACTACAATAGTAATTGTAGGAGCAGAACGCTTTGGTTTGGCAACTTTGCATCAACTGCGTGGAAGAGTAGGGCGTCAGGGGCTAGAGAGCCACTGCTTCTTATATACAAATGCAAAAACGCCACCAAAAAGGTTAGAAGAGTTTAGCCAAACACTAGATGGCTTTAAAATTGCTATGCTAGATTTAAAATACCGAAATAGTGGAGATTTACTAGATGGTGTAACGCAAAGTGGCGAAGCCTTTAAATGGCTAGATTTAAGCCAAGACGAGGCTATAATTGCTCAGGCAAAAGAGAGAGTTAGCAAGATTGCATTAAGGTAGGGTCGGTTTACTGACCAGTGTGAAGTTTGAAGTTTGAAGTTGGAAGTTGCCATCGCCGTCATTCTGAACGGATGTGAAGAATCTAGTTTAAATTGTAGAGTAAATTCTATGCCTTGTCAATTTTGGCTAGACTCTTCGCTTTACTCAGAGTGACGGTGTAGGGTACTTTATGATTTGTTGAGAGCAGAAGTTGTAATGTCGGTTTAGTGCAATGCTATTGAATTAAGGATCTTTTGGTGTGGTAAGGGTACCACACCCTACGATAAAATTGACTTTACTGTAGGGTGCAGTGCCCTCACTGCACATTTAAAAGCTTAATTTATTGGCATTGCAGTTTACACCGACCAAATTATTAAGAGTGTAGTGTGCTGTACCCTTACCACACCAAAAAATAAAAAAGTGAGAAAATGAATTATCTATCTAAAGAGGCACCACTAGAGACATCTATTAAGCGAATGGAAGCTATTTTACAAGGGCTTGGTTGCGATACTCTTTTTAGTGGTTTGCTAAATCCTGTGCCTAACTGTTACTCTGTAAATTTAGCTTACAAAGATGCCCCAGAGTATGTTTACTCTAATGGTAAAGGTGTGTGCAAAAAATCGTGCAGAGCTAGTGCTTTGGGGGAGTTTATCGAAAGATTACAGAGTAATAACTTTTTTATCGACTTTTATTTGCAAAATAGAGAACACTACACAGATGAGGTGCTACTTAGTGAAGAGAGTTATCTAAGCCCTAAATTAGAGGCGATATATAACCCAAATGGCGAGCTTGGCTTCGAAGATTTTATAGATTTTAATAGTGATTATTATGACAAAGTAATAGCCCTACCATTTGTAAATGCTATAACATCAGAAGTAGAGAACTTTCCTGTAAATGTATTGCAAAATTTGTATGTAAGTAATGGCTTAGCAGCAGGTAATACAAAGCTAGAGGCAAGAGTTCAGGCACTTAGTGAGATAATAGAGCGGTATGTAAAGTTTGAAATTATTAAAAATGGATATGCACTACCAGAGTTTCCAGCTACTGTAATAAAGCAGTATGATGTAGTGAGTAGTGGTGTTGGTAAGCTAAAAGAGGCAGGTTTTGAAGTTTTGGTTTTAGATGCATCGCTTGGTGGTATCTATCCTGTAGTTGCTATTGCCTTAATAAACAAAGCCGATGGCTCTTTGTTTGTCTCGTTTGGGGCACACCCTATTTTGCAAGTGGCACTAGAGCGTACATTAACCGAGCTTATGCAGGGTAGAGATTTAAACTCCCTAACGGGCTTTGAAATTCCAACTTTTGATAGCGAACAAGTTGCAAGTAGTTTTAATTTAGAGTCGCATTTTATAGATAGTAATGGCAAAATGGGTTTACAGTTTTTAAGCAGTGTTAAGAGTTTTGAGTATAGCAAGTTTAATTACAGTGGTAGTGGTATAGAGGATGAATATAACTATCTGCTTAATATAATTACAGAGCAAAATAGAGAAGTCTATATACGAGATTACGACTATTTGGGCTTTTATACTTGCCAAATTGTTGTGCCAAATTTTAGCGAAGTTTATGAGATAGATGAGTTAATTTACGAAAATAAAAACCGAGCTAAATTCTTACGAGATATGGTGCTAAATTATAAAGAGTATGAAGCCGAAGAGATACTGCAAGAGTGCGAGCATTTAGATGATAGTATAGATGTGGCAAAATATATTGGGGTAGTGTTTAAAAATAGCTTTAGTATGTTAGAGTTTAAAGCTCAACAATATTTGCGAAATGGCGATTTAGATATGGCTATCTCTTTACTGGAATTTAGCGATAAGAAAGAGCATTTAGTAATTTCTGAGCTTATAAAGATGCAAAATGAGGGCTTAGATTTTGAGAATTTTAAAGATGCTTTATATATGTTATTTGGTCGAGATTTAGTTATGAGAGCTAAAAATATATTAGAGTTAAAAGATGATTTGATAGATTTAGAGTTAGATAAGAAGTATCATAATATTGTAAAACTATACGATTTGTTGGAGAGTAAAAAATGCCAAAAGAGTTAAAAGTTGTAGTAAAAAGAGAGTTTGAAGATAAACTAAAAGATGGTTACCCCCTGATTTTGGGTGAATTTATAGAAGATTGGAGTGGTGTAAAAAAGCAAGGCTCGATTTTAAAACTCTATAGCAACAGAGGCAAGTTTATAGCAAAAGCCTACTATGGAGAACAAAACAAAGGCAAAGGTTGGGTTCTAAGTTATCAAGAGAGTGAGTCGATAGATGTAGAGTTTTTTAAAGCTAAATTTAAAGATGCCATAGAGTATAGAACAGAGTTTTTTGAAAGCCGAGATACAACAGCATTTAGACTATTTAATGGCGAAGGCGATGGAGTAGGGGGCATAACAGTAGATTATTACGATGGTTTTTTAGTTGTAACTTGGTACAGTTTGGGAATATTTGAGTTTAAAGATACAATTTTGCAAGCTCTAAGGAAAAGTTTAGAGTTTAAAGGTATGTATCAAAAACGCAGATTTGATGCAAAAGGGCAGTATGTTGGGACGCAGAGCGATTTTGTAGAGGGTAAAAAAGCTCCTGAGCCATTAATTGTTAAAGAGAATGGTGTAAACTTTGCTGTATATTTAGACGATGGTGCAATGGTGGGCGTATTTTTAGACCAAAAAGATGTACGAAAAACTATAAGAGACAGATATGCCAATGGTCGAGTCTTTTTAAATACATTCTCTTATACCGGAGCATTTTCTGTGTATGCTGCACTTGGTGGAGCAAAAGAGACAACAAGTGTAGATTTGGCAAAACGCTCTTTGCCAAAAACTAAAGAGCAATTTAGTGTAAATGGTATAGATTTAGATAAGCAAAAAATTGTAGTTGCAGATGTCTTTGATTACTTTAAATATGCACTTAGAAAGGGTTTGAGTTACGATATGGTAGTAGTGGACCCTCCAAGTTTTGCTCGCTCTAAAAAGCGTACATTTAGTGCAGCAAAAGATTATACAAAACTGCTTAAAGAGATTATTGCCATTACAAACAGAGGTGGTGTAATAGTCGCTTCGACAAATGCAGCAAACTTTGGTATGATGAAATTTAGAACATTTGTAGATAAAGCTTTTAGAGATTTGGGCATAAAGTATAAAATAGAAGAGAGTTTTTCATTGCCTAAAGATTTTAGAGTAAACGAGAATTTTATAGAAGGGAATTATCTGAAGGTTTTGTTTATTAGAAAAGTTGGTTAATAGTAGATGGTTAATGGTTAATGGTTGATAGTTGATTGTTTTTGGTAGGGGTTCCCGCGGGGTTCGGGAATTTGTTGGATTAGTATAGTCCGTAGTGTTCGTCGTCTAGCTTTGTAATAACTCTCATATTTCCATCGATGTCGTAGAATACAAAGAAGTTCTCTTCTGATTCGTCAAGCATTAATTTTGCCTCTTCGAAATCTAAAGGCTTATAAAGTTTTGGTTCTAATGGGATTATCTCGTCACCATCTTCATCTTTTTCTGGTAATGGTGCTTCACCATTGTCTAATGCTTTAATGCCCTCGTGATTGTTATCTTTTATTTTGTCAGCATATCTTCTTAAATTCTTTTTAGCTCTATCTAATGCTAAATCTATAGCTGCATATAAATCTTTTTCTCTTTGAGTAATTACAACAGTATGCTTATCTTTTACATTAATTACAAATTCAACACTGAAAAAACCTTTTTTACTGTCTGATAGAACCATATTTGCAGAAATAATGTCTAAGTTGTATTTCTTAATTGCTTCAAAAGCAGACTCTGCGTAATTCTTGATAGGCTCGGTAAGCTCTAAATTTTTTCCTACTATACTTGTGTTCATAGTATATCCTTTAATTTTTTATCTAAAGGGGAAGCTTGTCTCCCTTTACAATTTAAATTATATCTTAAAATAAATTGAAAGTAAATAGTTATGACAAAATTAGATATGTATCCATAGAATGTTGATAATCAAAAGTAACAAAGTAAAGGTTGATAGAATGATTGTAAACTTAAAAGTTCTGCTTTTATCGACAATATTTACCATTCTATCTACCCCAAAATGTTTAATTGTTAAAAAAAAGCTTACTAAGCCTGTTAAAGAGCCAGCAAGTGCTAAACCTTGTGCACCTAATGGTTTTATTAATAAAAATGCAAAAAGGGCATAGCTAATGAGTGAAATAGTAGCAATTTTGGCTGCTTTGCCCTGTTGGTGGTTCGCATACAGCCAGAGAGCGAAGAGTTTATTGAGTCCATATGGTATAAGCCCGATTAGATACATTTGTAAAACTAGGGCAACATCTATAGTATTTTCTCTAGTAAAAGCACCGCGTTCAAAAAGTAGCCAAATTATCTCTTTAGAGAATATTATGCCCCCAACTGTAGAGGCAGTTAAAAGATATAGTAAAATCCAAAAGCCTCTTTTAAACTCTCTGAGGGCTTGTGCCTCCTCTTTTGCTTTAATTTTTTTAGAGACTGTTGGGAATATCGCAATAGATAGCGCTATAGCAAATAGTGCAAGTGGTAGTTGGAATATTCTATTTGCATAGTATAGGTAGCTAATAGAGCCAGCAACTAGAAAAGATGCTAGCCAAGTATCTAAAAACGACATAATTTGCAGAGTTGAATTACCCCAAATTGCAGGAAAAAAGCTCTTGAAGAAACGCTTTGTATCTTTGCTTACTTCTTCGCTTTTTGCTTTAAAATTGTTAAATCCAAATTTAACTACTCTTAAAATTCTTAATCTTTTTGCAACAATTAAATGAACTATTACTTGTAAAACACCACCAGCAATTACACCCCAACTTAGAGCCATTAGTATCTCTTCTTTGCTAGAGTCTTTATATAGCAGCATAGCAATAATAAGTGCTATATTTAGCAAGGTTGTAGCAAATGCTGTTGTAGCAAAATGCTCTTTATATTGTAATAGTGCACCTAAATAGGTAACTAAAAAGATAAGTGGTAGATACCAAAATTGTATAGCAACATATTTAGCGGCAAGAATTAATGTACTATCTTTGAAACCAGGTGCTAAAAGTTTTGTTATTTGATATGGAAATAGATTTACAATAATAGATAATATTATAATCGAAGCTAAAAGAGTTGCAAGAACTTTGGCACTAAAGATTGTCTTATATCTAGCGGCAATAAATGATGGCATAAAACTTTGAGTAAATGCACCCTCTGCAAAGATTCTTCTAAATAGGTTTGGTAGTTTGAAGGCAACGGCAAAAATATCACTGTATACATTTGCTCCCAAAATAGAAGCCATTGTTAAATCTCGAATAAAACCAAATATCCTAGAGAAAAATATACCGCCACTGTTTGAAAATATCGATTTTATACGCATAGTGAATTAATTTACCTTTTTGCAAGAATTATAACTATAAAATACTAAAAAAGTTAAAGGTATTGTTTTGATAGTAGGAATAGAGGGCAAAATAGTATATAAAGAGCCGACACTTTTGCATATTTTTATAAATGGCTTAACTTACGAAGTTAATGTATCGGTTAATAGCTCTAATGCAATTAGTGGCGACAGTGCAAAGCTGTTTGTTACACAAATAATACGTGAAGATGCAAATTTACTGTTTGGTTTTATTAGCAAAGATGAAAAGAAGATGTTTGATACGCTTCTTAAAATCAATGGTGTTGGTCCAAAAGTTGGCTTGGCAGTTTGCTCTACCTTTACACCAGAGACATTTGCAAAAATTGTAAGTGCTAAAGATGTAGGAATGCTAAAGAGAGTTCCTGGTATTGGACCAAAAGCGGCTAGTAGAATTTTGGTAGAGCTTGCAGACTTTATAGTTAGTGGCGATGGCGAGCAGAGTAGTGCAGGCAGTGATATACTAGAAGCAACAATGGCACTAGAGTCTTTAGGTTTTAAGAAAGATGCAATCAAAAAAGCACTAAATGGCGAGAGTGGAACTGTACAAGAGCTTGTAAAAATTGGTCTTAAAAAGATGCAAAGATTGTAATGGTATATGAAAATATTATAATCGGTGGTGGTGCTAGTGGTTTAATGTTGGCTGCTAATTTAAACAGTAAAAAGAGTATACTATTAATAGAGCATAATAGCCAGTTAGGAGCTAAAATAGCAATATCTGGTGGCGGTAGATGTAACTTTACAAACAAAAATATTAGTTGTAGCGATTATTTAGCTGATTGTAGTTTTATAAAAAACAATATTAAAAAATATAACAACAGATGGCTCCTTAAATTCTTTAAAAATAGAGGATTAGAGTTTAGTATAAAAAATAGTACAGAGTATTTTTGCAAGAGTAGTTCTAGCGAAATTTTAACTATTTTAAAAAAAGAGATTAAAGAAGTTAGAACAAAATTAAACTGCGAAGTATTAAGTGTAGTAAAGAAGAGTGATATTTTTGAAGTTACTACAAATATCGGTAAATTTAAAGCAAAAAACTTAATAGTTGCAAGCGGTGGTTTAAGCTTTGCTAAAATTGGTGCAAGCCCAATAGGTTACGAAATAGCAAAGAGCTTTGGACATACAATAATAGATACAAAACCGGCATTAGTAGGATTTACTCTACAGCCTAGCGAAGCTTTTTTTAAAGAGCTAAGTGGTGTAAGTGTAGAAGTTGCTATAAAAGTAGATGGTAAAGAGTTTAAAGGCTCTATGCTGTTTGCTCACAAAGGTATTAGTGGACCTGTAGTTTTGAATGCTTCTCTGTTTTGGGAGAAAGGTTTTTTAGAGATTGACTTTTTACCAAATCTTGAAATAAAAGAGTTAAAAAATAGTACCAAGATGTTATCTAATCTTCTGCCACTTCCAAAAAGAGTAGCTATGGCATTGTTGAAAAAATTAGAGATAAAAGATAAAAATGCAAATAGATTAGCTAAAGAGGAGTGGAAGAATTTAGAGACTCTGAAGAGTTATAAATTTGCTCCAGCAGGAAACTTTGGTTATACAAAAGCTGAAGTAACAAAAGGCGGAGTCGATACTTTTGAAGTAGATAGTGATAGCTTAATGAGTAAAAAGGTAAACAATCTTTTTTTTATAGGAGAAGTTTTAAATGTTACAGGGAGATTAGGAGGCTTTAATTTTCAGTGGGCATTTAGTAGTGCAAAAGCTTGTGCAGATTATATAAATGGATAATGCAACTAATAAATTTTGTATATAATCAAAAAAGCTTTTTTTTTGTATATTTGGGTAAAATAGAGACAATTATTTATAGGGGTTAGTATGAAATTGAAATATTCGATAGCATTTGCTGCAGTATCTGCATTTGTTATATCTGGATGTAATGGTTTAGGAACTACAGCTGGTAGTACAAGTTGGAGCGATGCACAAAAGAGTGAGTTTATGCAAATTTTACAAGAAGATAAGTACTCTTCGGTTTGTGATTTACAACCAATGATTGCACAGTATCAGCAGACTAAAGATGATAAAATATTAAACAAAATTTTAGTAAAGTATACAGAGAATTTAGCAAATGGTTGTATTGACCAAGAAGCTTTTAAAGCCGCTATCAGAGCAAAAGAGGCACAAAATATTAAGACTCATTATGAATTTTATAATGAATATGTAAGTGATAGTGATATTATGGCTAAGCTAAAATCTGGTGCAAAAATAAGTTCTATTTTAGACCCATATGTTCCACAAATGCCTCAGTTTTTTCCATTGATTAATGCTTATAATGCTGCTGTATCTCCAGTTCAAAAGTATAAAATAAAACAAAATATCGAGAGAGTTAAGCTACTAAAACCAACAGGTTGGGATACATACGTACTTATAAATGTTCCAGAGTATAAATTTAGATTTTTTGAAAATGGGCAAAAAACAATGGAGTTTAAAGTTGTTGTCGGAAGACAGACATGGCAAACCCCTATCTTTAGTAGTATGATGAAATATATTACAGTACACCCAACATGGAATGTCCCAGATAATATTGCAAGAAAAGAGGTGATACCTGCAATTATTAGAGACAAAAGTTATTTAAAACGACACCATATGGTTGTTAAAAAAGATTATGCACCAGACTCTCCAACAGTTAATCCATCAAATGTAGACTGGAAGAAATATTTAACACCAGAGTGGTCTACAAGGGAGTTACCATATAAAATTATTGAGCAAGCATCTAGTCATAATGCATTGGGAAGCGTTAAATTTATGTTCCCTAATAGATTCTCAGTATATATGCATGATACCAACTCTAAAGGGCTATTCTCTCGCCAATTAAGAGCTTATAGTCATGGTTGTGTTAGATTAGAGAAACCTCTTAAGTTACTAAGTCACTTATCTACATCTTATACAAAACAGAAGTTTGAAGAAGTTGGAAAAATTCTTAAAGCTAAAAAAACAAAGTATGTAAGTTTATCTCAATATATTCCTGTACATATTGTATACTTAACCGCGTATGTAGAAAATGGGGTTGTTAATTTCTATCCAGATATTTATGGTTTTGATAAAATGACAAAATTAAGAGTTCCTACTAAGATGGTTGAAACGGGGAAATAGAGAGTATGGCAATAAGCGAGCTAGATTATAAGGGAGAGAACTTTTCTCTTTCTTATTTAATTAAAAACCCAACAAAAGAGCAGAGTATTCTTTTCTTGCATGGTTGGGGAAGTAATAAAGAGATAATGCAACAAGCTTTTGGTAGCTACTTAAATGATTTTAAACATATCTATTTAGATATGCCAGGTTTTGGGCAATCGCCTAACGAAAATATGGTTTTAACAACTCAGGACTATGCAGATATTGTTAAACTATTTTTAGAAAAAATTGCTGCAACACCGCAAGCCATTGCTGGGCACTCTTTCGGTGGTAAAGTTGCAACACTTTTAAAGCCTGATTGTTTGATACTGCTCTCTAGTGCAGGAGTTTTAGTACCTAAGCCATTTAGTGTAAAAGCTAAAATAGCAATATTTAAACTACTTAAACCATTTGGTGTGCAAAAAATTCGTAAACTCTTTGTATCTAGCGATGCTAAAGAGATGAACCAAGCAATGTATGAGACATTTAAAAATGTTGTAGATGAAGAGTTTGAAGAGAATTTTCATAATATCAATGGCAAAGCTCTGCTATTTTGGGGTATAGATGATACAGCAACACCACTTTGGACTGCTAAAAAGATACAAAGTATAATACCAAATAGTAAACTTTATGAGTTAGCAGGCGACCACTTTTTCTTTTTAAATAATTCTAAATATATTAGCGAGCAGATTGCTCTTGAGTTGAAGGATATAAATGACTGAAATATTAAATAACAGTATAACTATTTTAATTACATATATACTATTTGTATTACTTATTGGATACTACTTTATGACAACTATGCAGTGGTATAGTTACAAGTTAAATAGAGCAATTTTTCATCACACTAAGCCACTTTGGAATATATTTTACTTTTTAGTTCCATTTGCAGCTTATGAAGCTTTGAGCTTTGCTAATTTAAAAATTTATCAACCAATTTTGCTAATTGTTTATGCTATTGCTCTATATTTTTGGTATAAAAAACAGGATAAACCTTTAGTTTTTACAGGTAGAGTAAAAAGATTTTTTGCACTGCTTATTGGTTTTGCACTATTTACATTTTTTGTTACTAAGACAACACTTGTACTTGTGCCAATTTTGCTAGCTTGGATTGTATCGGTAATTATAGAGAAGATTCTTTTTGCAGGCTTTAAAAACCGAGCAATAGATAAATTAGATGAAAGAGAAAATTTAAAAATAGTAGGTGTAACAGCAAGTTATGGTAAGACAAGTATGAAAAACTTTATTGCACATCTTCTATCTAAAAAGTATAATGTTTATGCTACTCCTCGTTCGGTAAATACGCTTGGTGGTGTTATAAAAGATATAAATGTTGACTTACCAGATAGTGCCGAAGTCTATGTAGTAGAAATGGGGGCTAGAGAGGTTGGCGATATATTAGATATTACAAAAGTAGTAAACCCACAATATGCAGTAGTTGGAACTATTGGACCAGCACATATAGAGTATTTTAAGTCGCTAGAGCGTATTAGAAATACAAAAATGGAGATTACAAAAAGCAATAGATTAGAGCATGCCTGGGTACATATAAGTGCAAATGTAAAATCTAGTAACCCTAAAATAGAGCTTTTTGGACACGATATAAAAGATATTAAAGCAACACTAGATGGCGTATGTTTTAGTTTAGATGATAACTACTACTGTGCTAATATCTTAGGCGATTTCAATGCTGTAAACTTAGCAGCTGCTATAAAAGTTGCTAAAGAGTTAGGTGTAGAAGAGGAGCAGATTAAAGAGGCTTTGAAAGAGCTACAACCAGTAGAGCATAGATTGCAAAAGATAGAGGCAGGTGGCAAGCTTATTATTGATGATAGCTTTAATGGCAATATAGATGGTATGCTATCATCTTTCGATTTGGCTTCTACTTACGATGGCAGAAAAGTTGTAATAACACCAGGGCTTGTAGAGGTTGATGATAATTTAAATATTAAGGTAGCCAAAAGAGCAAATGAAGTGTTTGATTTAGTAGTTGTAACAGGCGATTTAAATTACGAAATATTTAAAGAGTATGTAGATAGTGATAAATTAATGCACTTAAAAGATAAATCAGAGTTCGAGAGTTTCTTAGCACAAAACACAAGAGCTGGCGATTTGATTTTGTTTGCTAATGATGCTCCTAGCTTCGTTTAGGCGAAGCTGTTGATAGTTAATAGTTGATAGTTGATAGTTGATAGTTGTTGGTTAATGGTTGAGATAGTTTATTGTTGGAGGATTATAAATGACTTTAGAAGAGATAAAAGATTTAATAGAGAAAGAGGATGGTGTACTGTTATACTTTTGGGGTGATAATTGTGCTGTTTGCGATGCTTTGAAGCCAAAGATAAAAGTGGCTTTTGAAGATAACTTCCCTAAAATAAAACAAGTTTATATAGATGCAAAAAATTCACAAGAAATAGCAGCTAATTTTAGTGTATTCTCTATTCCTACTACTATTGTATTCTTAGGAGCTAAAGAGTTTGCACGAGAGGGTAGGGCAGTAAGTATAGCTTCTTTAGTAGAAAAGATAAAAAGACCGTACGAAATATTATTCTCTTAAAAGTTATTATCTTGTTATATTCTATATTAGATTTCTTGTAAAACTTTAGGGCACCTTTAATGGCGTTAAGTTAAGGATTTCATATCCATATCTTGGCTTTAAGCTCAAAGCCAGAAGTGATGAAAATATTTACCATCGCAGTCATTCTGAGCGTATGCGAAGAATCTAACTTAAAAAGCCGAGATAAACTATTAGCTTTACAGCCGTTTAAACTAGATTCTTCGCTCTACTAAGAATGACTGAGATGGTGAGCTTTAAATTTACTACAATTTATGGAAGTAAATTCCTTAACTTAATTACTTGTAGGGCACCTATACTAATAGGTAATATCTATCCGAAGGCTATCTCTAGCTTTCCGCCTATGCGTCGTTACTCTTTCTTGAATTAGCTTCGGCTAGACTGTAAAAGTGTGCCTAGCCTGTTATTAAAGCTAGAGATGTTGTGGGTATCATCTATTTTTAGCCCCAATAATTCCATACCAAATTAGACAACAAGCCAACTTGCTCTATAATTAGGTACTTCAAAGCGAAAAAGTCACACTTCAAACTTTCACCTATTGGGTGCGACTTTTTCAACTAAGGATGGATAT
>JALVTE010000108.1 GCA_027024155.1 Campylobacteraceae bacterium | reverse complement strand
AGTTGCACTTTTTTCACTTTTGAGTGCAAATGTTTATAACTTTGATTTTAAAAAAGTAGCAAATGGTATAGAGTGTGTTATCGGTGATTTTAATCCACCGACAAAAGAGAATAAAGGGTTTGTAAATAACTCTTGTTTTATCGATATTGGTGATGGCTTAGTTGTTATTGATCCAGGTCCTAGTTTTAAGTTTGCAAAAGAGTTTGCTACAAAAGCCAAAAAGCTTACTGGTAAAGATGTAAAAGCAGTTGTAGTTACTAATTATCACGACGATAGACTTTTTGGAGCTAGTTATTATGCAAGTAAAAAAATACCAATAATTGCACATAAAAATATTGTTACCGATATTAAAAACAATCCACAAAAGTATGAAAGAATGAAGAGAATTTTGAGTAAAGAGGATTATAACGGTACAAAAGTTGTAACTCCAAATATACTCTTTGATAAAGAGTACGATATTAATGGAACAAAAAGGGTAGTTAAATTACTAAAACTAAGCGATGTCAGCGAAGAGAAATCAGATATTGTAGTATGGGTACCAGATAGTAAATTTTTATTTGCTGGAAATATAGTATTTAATAATAGAGCATTAAACTATACAAAACACAGCAGTATGAAAGGTTGGCTAGAAGCAATTAAAAAGATAGAAGCTCTAAAGCCAAAAATTGTTTTAGGTGGACATGGCTCTATTATGGGTAATGATGCATATAAAACTACCAAAGAGTATCTACAAGCTTTGCATACTCAGGTAAAAAAAGCATACGACAGCGATGTAGATTTAGCCGACTTACCAAAACATTTACATTTAGAAAAATTTAAAGATTTAAAACATGTAAAAGTATTAAATATTAATAATGCAACACACTACTATAACCAATTAGATTGGGAATAATAATTTAAGAGCACCTATAAAATAGGTGATACTCTTAGCTAAAAACTACCATTTGCATCAAACCCAAAACCTCCGCCAAAGCTCATATTTCCAATATTTGGATCCATATAGCCATTTTGAACACTTAGGTTTCTTAAGTTTACTATATCGGTTTTTGGGTCTATACCTTGTGGACAGGCTAGTGTGCATTCGTTACATAGGGTGCAGTCCCATACTCCATTGCTTTGGATTACATCTATATGCTCTTTTACAGCTCCTTCTCGTTTATCTATGGTATATTTATAGGTTTTGGTTAGTGCAAATGGCCCTGCAAATAGGGAGTTTACTTCGATAACTGGGCAGGCACTGTAACAGCTTGAGCATAATATGCAGTCGCTTTGTATTTGGGTTTTAGCTTCATCTTGACTATTTAGCACTTGTTCATTGTAACTTATTAGTCTTGCTTTTACTCTTTTTAGCAACTCTTTTTGGCTAGATTTATCTACTATTAAATCTCTCTTTTGCGGGTAGTATTTTAGTGGTTCTATTTTATCGCCATCTTGTGGAGTATAAGAGCAAGCTAACTTCTCTTTGCCATTAACTCTAACACTACAAGCCCCACAAACTCCACTTTTACACCCATAGTCAAAATTTAGTGTTGGCTCTGTATTCTCTTTTATATAAATCATTGCTTCAAGCAAGGTTGCTACGGCTTTTTCTATTTTGTAAGATTTACTATTTATCTCTATATTCATACTAAATCCTTTTTGCTTACTGTGCTATTTTTCTCAAACTCTATAAGCTCATCTTGATAGTCGCTTCGTATATGTGCCCCACGGCTCTCTTTTCTCCACAGTGCAGATTTTATTAAAGCTTTCGCCAATACAGAGGCGTTTTGCAACTCTAAAAGTTCTATAAGTAGGGTAGAGTGTTTTGGAGTATCGTCTATTTTTAGACTATCTATATTTAGCTCTTCTATAGTCTCTAAAGCTTTTAGTAAATTTTGCTCATCTCTTATAATTCCCACTTGTTTAAATAGTGTATCAGAAAGGCTGTTTTTAGCTTTATAAACCTCTAAATTATCACTATCTTTAGCTATTGGAAGTATATAGTTAAACTTTTGTTCCTCTATTTTAGAAGCAGTGGTATTTAGAGCTTCGCTAGCTCCTAACAAGCCAAATGTTACAGCCTCTAGCAAAGAGTTGCCACCCAAGCGGTTTGCCCCATGTACATTTGCATTGCTAGCTTCGCCTATGCAGTAGCAACCCTTTAATCCTATAACTTCAAACTGTTCATTTACACTAGCCCCACCCATTGTGTAGTGGACCGCTGGCTCTATGGCTACTAACTCTTGCGTAGCGTCAGTATTTGCGTACTGTTTAATTAATTTTAACTCTTGTGGCATTAAGTGCTCTAGCTTCTCTTTGCCTATATGGCGTAAGTCTAAGAAAACCTCTCTATTCTGCTTCAGTTGCTCAAATATCGCTTTTGCAATCTTATCTCTAGTGCTTAGCTCATCTATAAAACGCTCTCCTTCGCAATTTACCAAATATCCACCTTCGCCCCTTGCACTCTCGCTAATAAGTA
This sequence comes from Campylobacteraceae bacterium, assembly GCA_027024155.1. Classification (GTDB taxonomy): domain Bacteria; phylum Campylobacterota; class Campylobacteria; order Campylobacterales; family Sulfurovaceae; genus JAADEQ01. The sequence continues at coordinate 2,213 of JALVTE010000108.1, read as the reverse complement.
TGTTGCTACCCTTTAGCGTAGTTGGATGAAACTGCACAAACTCTAAGTTACTAAGCTCGCCACCAGCTTTTAAAATAGCACTCAATCCATCGCCTGTACTTGTAGCCGAGTTGGTGTTTTTAGAATAAATTGCTCCAAAGCCACCAGTTGCTATTATAACTTTGCCTGCATAAATAGGCTCTATTTCTCCGCTGTCAAAGTTAAAAAAGAGTCCTCCACAAACTTCGCTATCGTTATTTTTTATAAGCTCTAGCAAAAATAGCCCTTCGAAAATAGGAATATCTAAATTTACTGCACCATCTATCAGTGTATGTAAAATCTTTAAGCCTGTATAATCTTGTGCATAGCAAGCTCTTTTTGCACTTGCCCCGCCCAAGGCTCTTTGAGCAATTGATTTTAGCGGAGTGTCAGCACCATCTAGCCTAGAAAATGGCACACCTATCTCTTCTAAAAATTTAATAGCATCTATACCACCATTGCAAAGTTTACTAACCATCTCTTTATCGGCTAAGTTGTGCGAAGATTTCAGAGTATCACTTATATGCAAATTAGGCGAGTCTCTATCGATATTACCAAGGGCAACATTCATCCCACCCTGAGCCATCACCGAGTTGCTTTTAGTAGCCACCCCTTTTGTAGCCACCGCTACATCTGCCCCTAAACTCTTAGCCTTAATCGCACTACTAAGCCCAGCAATTCCACTACCAACAATTAGTATATCCACTTTACGCATTTAAAAAGCTCTCTATATTTTTAATTGTGCCAGCTAGCAAAGTCTCTCTAGCCTCTTGGCTTGCCCATGCGATATGTGGTGTAATTATTAAGTTCTCTTTTTTCTCTATATTTAGTAGTGGATTATTAGCCTCTATCGGCTCTTTTGCAGTAACATCTAAGCCAACAAGCAGGTTTTTGCTATCAATAGCCTCTGCTAAAGCTACTTCGTTTACTATACCGCCACGCCCAAGATTTAACAAAACAGCCCCATCTTTCAGACTGAACAGTTGTTCTCTATCTAGTAAATTGTTAGTATTATCATTCAAAGGTGCATGAATAGATATAATATCGCAACTACTCAAAAGCTCATCTAACTCTAAGTGCATAAATTCATCTGAGTGTGGGTTTTTGCTTGTAGAGTAGTAAACAACCTCTGCCCCAAATACAGATGCTACAGAAGCCACCTTTTTACCAATAGTACCAAGCCCAATAATACCCCACTTCTTACCTGCAATTTCAAAAAAGTTCCGCTCTAAATTGGTAAAAATAGGCGACCTGCTCCAAGCCCCACTTTTTGTATAGTTTTGGTAGTAATACAACTTACCAATCAAAGCAAGAGCCAACATAAAAGTAGTCTGCACAACCGAGTTGGTAGAGTACCCAGAGACATTCTTAACAACTACACCTCGATGTTTAGCATACTCTAAATCTACATTATTCATACCAGTTGCAAGTATAGATATAAGCTTTAAATTAGGCAAAGCATCTAAAATCTCCTTATCAAAAACAACTTTATTAGTTAAAACAATATCTGCATTTTTGCAACGCTCTACAGTATCTTTATATTCAGTATATGGATATATAGTAAGCTCTCCATACTTTTTTAATTCACTTAAATCTAAATTACCTAAAGTATCACTATCTAATACCACTATTTTCATTCTATTATCTCCTGTAGCTAAACCTATATAATTTTTTATGAGTATATGTAATTTTATGTTATAATAAGATTATAGGCAACAATAAGGGGCTAAAATGCAAGTAGAAAATAGAGAGAATAGTCTGTCAAATATTCAATTAGAGTTACTAAAGCTCTACTCTACAGATATAAAAGAGGAAGAACTTTTAGAAATCAAAAGTTATATTGCTAACTTTTTCTCAAAAAAAGCAGTTCAAGAAGCAGATAAATTATGGGATGAAAATAGCTTAACTAATGAAGATATGGATAGATGGTTAAATGAGCAAGAGGCTTAAAATTGTTTTAGATACCAATATTTTATTAGTATCTATATCTTCAAAATCTAAGTACCATTGGGTTTTTAGTGAATTACTAAATGGCAATTATGAACTTTTTGTAACTAATGAAATTCTCTACTCTCGCTCCCAAATTGCATTTGGGAGTGTATACGCCAGCCACTAAGAATATCAAACAAACTTTTCAATATCTATCAATCCCTCTAAACCCTTATAATCCCTAGCACTACTATACCGCCAATGCC
>JALVTE010000107.1:18870-22751 GCA_027024155.1 Campylobacteraceae bacterium | reverse complement strand
CCAATAACTAAAATTACAGCTAGCATTACTGCTGCACTCTTCCACCTTGTACTATGTTCATTACTCATTACACTTCCTTTTATAATTTCACAATAGTTGCACCACTATTGCCTTTTACTCGCTCGAAACTTTTAACCTTTGGGTGCTTTTTAAGCAAGTCGCTAACTACTTTTACTAGCACTCCACCGCCTGTTCCGTGGATTATTTCGACTTCATTAAAACCGTGTATTAAAGCGTCAGATATAAAATTTTGCACCTCTTCTATAGCTTCATCTGCTCTCATACCCAACAGCTTAAGTGATATTTTACTATTTTGTGGCTTATTAACAGCTACGCTTACCACTCTTTTTTTAGCTTTAGGCTTTTGCATCGGCACAACTCTTAGTTGCGATTTTGGAACTCTTAGCTTCATTCCATCCACATCTATCATCGCCTCTTTGGACTTTAGGCTCAAAATTGTAGCTCTCTTATCTCTATACTTCACACTGTCGCCAACTTTTAAATCTTTTGGAACCTCTGCCTCTTTTGGCTTTACTTGACTTTTTGCTTTATGTGCTTCGTTTAGCAAGCGTCTAGCATCTGGATTATCGGCCTTTTTAAGAGCCTCTTGCACATTTCTCAAAGCTTTATTGTAACTGCTCTCTAATTTAAATATCGCCTCTTTATGCTCCTGCTCCAATCTCTCTTTTAAGTTTTGCAGTTTACGCTCTTTTATTTTTGTCTGCTCTAACTCCTGCTCTGCCTCTTTTAGCTTTGCTCGCATCTGCATCTCTAATTGGGTAGAACGCTCTATCAGCTCCGATATTTTCTCTTTATCTTCACCCAAATACTCGCGTGCTTTGTTTACTAAATTTCTATCTATCCCATACCGCTGTGCAGTCTCAAAAGCGTAACTTTTACCAATACTTCCACTCAAATATGTATATGTCGGCTTTTGATTCTCTTCGTCATATACAGCTGCAATTAACTCTACACTATCATCTGTAGCCATTAAAGAAGCCAAGCGTTTATGATGTGTTGTAACTATAAACTTAAGCCCCTTACTACTTAGCTCTTCTAAGAGTGTTCTAAAAAGTGCAGCTGCTTCGTCAGCGTCGGTTCCTAACTCTATCTCATCAACCCCAACTATTGCATCTTTTAGCGAAAATAGCTTTTTAAACTCTAACATACGCCCAGCAAATGTTGATATATCGTTCTTAACCGATTGTGGGTCATCTAATATTGTCTCAATATTTTCAAAACTCCCCACTAAAGTTTTATGCGGATTACAAGCGTAAGGAATTAGATACTTGCTCATAAATACAGCACTAAGAATAGATTTTAAAAGCATAGTTTTACCACCAGCATTTACACCAGTTACTAACATAATACTCTTTTTAAACTCCATACTAATTGGCACAACATCTTTAATTGCCGGATGTTTAAAATCTTTTAAAACCACCTCTTTACTAGAGGCAGGAAGTATTAAATTTAAATCGCCACTTTTTAGCATTAAAGCTCTTGCGTTGTAGTGGTCGATTCTATCAAACTCTCTGTTTATAAATTTTAAAAATCGCCACCACTCATGCAAGCTTTGGCTAAAATCTTTTGCATACTTTTGGTAAATTTCGGCTTGTCTATCTAGCAATTTCGAGCGTTTACTCTTAAGCTCCTCTAGCGAATTTGGCACAACATAAAAAAAGCCCCCACTACTTCGCCCAATAACATTTGCCTTTAAAACTTTGCTAAACCCACCACGAACAAGCAGACTCTCTTGCCCATAATATAGATGTATTTGGCTATCTACCAAATAGTCTTTCAAATTACCAGAGCTAAGAGTTCTTGCAAGCTTATCTTTCTGCTCTTGTTTAATCTGTTTAAGCGAAACTTCAATATCGTAAAGCTCAGGCACTTTGGCACTATCTAATTTGCCTTCATCTGTAAAGTAGCTAGCAATCTCTAAAATCTCATCAGGAATCTCAACACTATTTGCAAGCTCCCTCCAAATAGGGCTAAGCTCACAAGCCTTAAGTCGATTAAAAAAGTAAACCAATTTAACAAAATCATATATCTGGCTAAGTTGAAGAGTAGCATTTTTGCTTAAGCGATTTATCAAATCATCAAGCTCTGGCAGTTGAGGAAGTTTCGGAAGCTCTATATCATCTAAAGCATTAATAAACTTAGAATGCATCTTCGTATCGCCAATCAAGACGATACTTTTCTCTCGTGCAAAAAAGCCTGCAAGCTTCTTAATGTGGCTCTCTAAATCAAGCTTATAACACAAAGTCTCCAACCGCTCATTGGGGAATAATCTATTCAATCTCTACCTACCTAATATAATCTCGATAGAATTATACCCAAAATCTAAATAAACTTACCTCGCTCCATATCTCCTGATATGGAGTGCTACTGCTGATTGGCTTTGCGTTGTTTTGGGTTATGTGGAGCTGGTGGTGTTTTATGGTGTTTGTACTGTATTGGTAGGTATGCGTTCACATCGGGGATGTGGAACGAGGGGATTTGAAACAAGAGGAAAACATACAGCAAATTTATTTGCTGTTCCTGCACAATTTGAGATTTTCGGAAATAGAGATTTACTTAGTCGTAGCGTAAAGAAAATGTAACTGTCTGAAGCCGATAGGCTGAGTTTTGCATTTTTAGCGAAGGCTAAGCAAATCTCCCGAAAATCTCATCTTTTGTGCGATTTTTTTGTTTCGTTTTTTTCTAAAAAAAATGAAAAGAGAATCTTTATATGAGCTAAAACCTCTTGCTCCATATCTCCTGATATGGAGCATACATCTCCCTATATAAGCAGATAGATTACCAAAACTTTTCTATTTCAATCAGACCCTCTACCCCTTCGTAATCTCTTGCTGAACTATATCGCCAATGTTCGGCTTTATCTACATAGCCTCTTTTTACAGGGTTTTGGTGGATATAATTAATTTTATTTATCATCATACTATCATTTTGAATCAGCTTAGGTTGATACCCCTCTTCCCATACTTGGTAGTTAGTTGCTTTATGGTGTGCTTTTTTGTAGAATTTGAGTTGCTCTAAAATAGTTTTTGCATTCTCTTTTTTGAGTAGAATTAATAACTCTTTAGCCGTATATTGCTTAAATGACTTCATCGTTTTAACTAAATCATTACTCTGCACTACCATATGAAGATGATTTTCGAGTATTACATAAGCATAGAGTTTTAAATTATGATGTTCTTGTAGGTATTTTAAACAATCTATAACTATCTGCACACTCTCTTTTCGTGTGAATATTGGCAACCAGTGCAGTATAGTACATGTTACAAAGTGTGGATGTGTTGGCTCATATATTTTATATCTGCTTCTTCCCATGATGTTATTTTACCGCACCCTCGCTCCATATCTCCTGATATGGAGCGTTACTGCTATTGGATTTCTTGTTATTTTGGGGTAGGTGGTTATTTATTAATTATGTGTGTTTTCAGTTGAAGTATGCATTCCACATCGGGAGATGTGGAACGAGGGAAAGTGTGGATGAGTTGGTTCGTATATTTTATATCTGCTTCTTCCCATGATGTTATTTTACCGCACCCTCGCTCCATATCTCCTGATATGGAGTGTTACTGTTGATTGGCTTTGCGTTATTTGGGGTTATGTGGTTGTTTATGTCTTATGGTGTTTGTGCTGTATTGGTAGGTATGCATTCCACATCAGGAGATGTGGAACGAGGAAATAACTTATGGTGTCTGTTCTCTATCGGTGGGTATACATTCCACATCAGGAGATGTGGAACGAGGAAAAAATTAGTTTAATAATCAATCTAATTGACTAACAAGTTCTGTTAATTTATCTACTTTAGCTGAATATTGCTCTACTCTTTTATGATTTTGCTCTACTCTTTTATGATTTTGCTCTACTCT
>JALVTE010000107.1:0-18770 GCA_027024155.1 Campylobacteraceae bacterium | reverse complement strand
TTGCTCTACTCTTTTATGATTTTGCTCTACTCTTTTATGATTTTGCTCTACTCTAGCCATTTGTTTTCTTAATTCTTCTGAATCATTTTTAGCTATTCTGTCATATTCTTCTGCATGTTCTCTAAAAAAACTTATTAGTTTTGATAATTTTCATCACATTTTTATAGCAATTCAGCTAGAAATAATTTTACTTAATCTTTCTTTTGCTTCTGTTCCACCATAAAGTTCTGGTTTAGAAATTGAAGCAGCTCAGTAAAAAATTGCATAAAATATTTCTGCTTTTACAGTATTTTGAATTTTATCAAAGCTAGATTTATTTTCATTATAAATATCAACTACTAGTTTTTTAGCAGTTGGAGTCATATCACCTATAAACTCTTTATAATATATATCATAATCATCCATTAATTCATTATCATCACTTCAATTAAGAATTTCTTCATATTTTTTAAGAACTTGTTTTTCTGATAAAGTTTTTTTAGTAACTCCATCTTCAGCCCAAACCTGACTAAAAGCCAACACCAAAACCAAAACAACACCAAAAACTTTTCAAACTCTCATAACTATCCTTTTAAAACCCCAAACAACAAACCTTTTCTTCAGAGCATACACCCAAGCCAAACAAAGAGAAGACAAAACCATATCTACCAAAGTCACAACACCCTTTGCACTTACTTACCGAGTATCCAACCCAGCCCTCGCTACAAACAGTGCATGACGATATAGTCCTTTTCTTTTAAACCCTCTGCTTAACCTCTAAAGCCCTTTCCGTTTAGTCGGCGGTAAACCCGACCTACTAAGAACTGCTTTGTATGGTGAGTACTTGTTGGTTGTTTGAAAAAATACTTTAACTATTTTAGCAAATATTTTTTTAGATTATGTTAAAATTTTGCAATTTATATACAATGCTATTGTAATTTTACTCATTTTGTATCTGCGGGCGTGGCATAATGGCTGTGCGCTGGGCTTCAGACCCAGTATTGGAATTCCAATCCAGTTACGCGGGTTCGATTCCCGTCGCCCGCTCCAGTTTGGCTTTTTAAATATGGTATAATTAGTTTAAAGAAATTATTGCTAAAGGGTGAACAGTGCAAACAGTAGAGATAAAAGTAGAAGAGCAATATATTGATAATATTTTAATAATTTTAAAAAACTTAAAAGAGGGTATGATAAAAGAGATAATAGTAAAAGATAATAAAGAGTTTGAAGAGTGGAGCGACAAAGAGTTAGAGCAGATTGGGAAAATAGGATTTGTTTCAAAAAGTTTTGCCAAAGATAGCGAGGATTACTCTCGATGGTAAAAGGTATCTATCTTGCCAAAATCTATTTTACAGATTTGAGTGAATATAAAATTAGACCTCCTCTCGCTCCATATCTCCTGATATGGAGCGTTACTGCTGATTGGTTATGCGTTGTTTTGAGTTATGCGGTGTTTCTCTGTGGGAATATGCATTCCACATCTGGAGATGTGGAACGAAGAAAATTTATACTCTTTTTTGTAAAAAAATTGATTGTTGTTAGCTAAGAGTTACATATGGCAAAAAAGTTATATGCTGTTGGGCTTAAAAAAGTTTTAGAAGTAGTGAAAGAGCATAAAGGCTCATTTAGAAAGTTGGTTCAAGAGAGAAAGCTTTTAGAGTATTATAAACTTTTGGGAAGAAGTTACTACCTTTTAGAGTTAGAGAAGTTTATAAAGTTTTTTAAAATAGATAAAGATAGAGGCTATGCCTTAAAGGTTTTAGAGAGTTTTAACTCTAAGATATTTATAGATAAGCTTGCTCTAAAGCTTAATTTTTCTCAATTTGAGTTAGAGAAAAGCTCTATTGAGGCAAAAGAGTTTTTTTATGGATATTTATATCTTTTGCAAAATTTAGACAAAGAGCTTTTTGAGCACTTTTTAGAGAAGCTCTTTATACACTACCATACAACATTCAAAGCAAACTCTAGCATAGATATTAACTTTAAAGAGATGGCTATTGCTTTGGCAAAAAATAGAAAATTGAGCTTAAAAGAGTCTTTTGGCGAGAGTGAGCCTGGCAAAGCATTTTTTAAGATTATAGAAGATGGAAAAACTGTTGTCAGCAAAGAGGGAAAATCGATAAAAACACTTCGCAAACAGGCGTTTAAGGATTACTTTTACTATCTGTTGGGTTAGAGAAATTCTACTCAATCCATATCTCCTGATATGGAGTGTTGTATATAGCTTATGGTGCCTGTTCTGTATTGGGTATCTATTCCACATCGGGAGATGTGGAACAAGTTGGACTCAATTATTTTAACCCTCTAATTTGGTATGTAATATCACCGGCACCAAAGGCAACAACTAAGCCATCTTTGTATTTACGAATTACGCCCTCTTCGCCATAAATATAGACTTTGCCATCTTTTCTTGTAACTCTGTCTGCCATAATTAGCGGATACCTACTAAATGCACCCTTTAGGTCGATATCTACCTTTAATTCACCCGCTGCCCAAATAGGTAAAATTGTAAGTTCATCTACACCCTCAAAGCACTCTACAAAACCAGATAGATTATCGATAGTACGGCTATATTTATGTGGTTGCCAAATTGAGTAAATCTTCTTTATATCTAGCAATCTTGCATACTCTTTTACAGACTCTAGTGTAGCTTTTATCTCTGTTGGGTGGTGTCCGTAGTCATCAATTACCACCATTCCATTGTTTTGTACAACATCAAAACGCTTCTTAATTCCTTTGTATTTAAGCAAATTCTCTCTTATACTCTCGACATCAAGCCCAAGCTCAACTGCTGCCAAAATTGCAAGCGAAGCATCTATTGCAATGTGAAAACCTAGCCCAAATACATCGAATTTGCCATAATCTTTTAACTTAAATCTTGTATGTGGAATTTTATCTATTAAAATGTACTCTACATCACTAATATCTTTAGATGGGTATAGATAGATACTCTCTAAATCATTTTGCTTAGCTAAAAACTCATCTTCGCCATTAAGTACACGAATTTTTGCTAACTCTAAAAAGTCGCGATATGCTTTGTAAAATCGCTCTTCGTCATACTCGTAATACTCCATATGCTCAGGCTCAACATTTGTAACAATCGCTAAGTATGGGTTAGAGTTTAAAAAACTAGCATCGCTCTCGTCAGCTTCGAATACTACATCGCAACAATCGTGTGTGCGAACATTAGAGCCAAACTCTTTACTAATTGCCCCAATTAGTGCGTTGCTCTCTTGCAAAATCGAAGCTAGTATTGCAGAAGTTGTACTTTTGCCGTGTGCTCCAGCAACGCCAAAAACTCTACTATCTTTTAGTATAAATTTAAGAGCCTCTTTTCGTGATAACAGTTCAATTCCTAACTCTTTGGCTCTTTTATACTCAACATTATTTGGGCGAATTACAGCAGAGTGAATAACCATATCCGCACCCTCAACAGCATTTTCGTGATGCGGTATTGTAATTTGTGCACCAAAATTTACAGCCAAATCATCTGTTATCTCACTCTTTGAGACATCACTACCGCTAATCTTAATCCCCTGCCCTGCTAAAAATTTAGCAAGAGCCGAGAGACCAATTCCACCAATTCCAATAAAATGTATATGCATTATTTTCCTTTCTTCGAAAGGAGCTTAGAGCTTAGAGCCTAGAGCTAAGAGCTGATTGTGCGACTTTGTCGCGTTTAATAAAAGCGAAGCTACCCTATTAGCTCTTCGCTCTAAGCTCTATGCTCTAAGCTAAGTCCTAGGCTCCTCTAGCTTGCTCTAGCTTTTGAAGTCTCTCTTCTAATTTAGCTACTTCATCTTTCATCATTACAAGTAATATATCTACAGGTTGTACAAAGTCTGTTATAAATACACTCATAGGGTCGTTATAGTCAATATCATCAACCTTTGTTAATTTAGTCATAAAATCATCAAAACTATAACCCTTACCAACAGCAGCAGCGTGAAGCATTAGAGCATCTTTTAACTCTTCGTTGTTAATTAAATAGTTCAACGCTAAAAATAGCTCTTGTGCAGCTTTTTTATCGTTAGAGCTATATCTCTCAATCCCATGCTCATAAATCGCACGAGCAGCAGAGTACTCATCTGGATTACTTAAATCCAACTCTCCACCCTCGGCAATTTTACTAGATACAATTTCAAAAGCATCATTCACAACTCTTTGAAAAAGCTCATTTATCTCATCTTCATTAGCTTGTATCGCTAGCTTTGTATCTAACAGTTGATAAACCTTAGCCAAAGAGTTAGTGTTAGCAACCTCCTCCTCTAACTTCTTTAAATTCTCTTGAAACTCTTTATCACTCTTTAAAGCCTCTATATCAATCTCTTCATTGCTCATTAATGTCCCTTTATAAATCGTTACAAAATTTTACCAATATTTTTTGAATATCTAGCTAATTATTAGTAATTGAAATAAGCAAAATGCTATCAGAATAACTCTAAAATAAAGTATACTTTACTTTTAAGTGGATTTTTAGTAAAATACATTTTACTTATGAAGGGGATAATAGAAAATGCAAAATATATTAGAGCAAGCAAAACAGTTATATAGATTAAAGCTTAACCAAAAACTTCCAAAATATAAAAGAGCTCTGCTTTACAAAATAAAAGAGTCCAAATCTAAAATAATTGGGTTATATGGTAGTAGAGGAGTAGGTAAGACAACTCTTCTTTTACAACTTTTAAGCGAATTAAAAGTAAAAGATAGTGAAAAAATATATATAAGTTGCGACCACCCTATTTTTTACAATATATCCCTATTTGATTTTGTAGAAACATTCTCTAAATTAGGTGGAGAAGTAATTGTAATCGATGAAATACATAAAATAAAAGATTTTCAACTACAAATAAAGCTTATTTATGATTTTTTAAATATAAAAGTCTATTTTAGCGGAAGCAGTGCGGTAGAACTGACAAATGCAGACTTTACAAGAAGATACTCTATGTTTCATTTAAATATATTATCATTAAGAGAATTTATCGAGTTAAAAGAGAAAATATCCCTAAACTCTTTCTCTTTAGAAGATATTTTAGAAAACCACGAAAATATTAGTAATAAAATTATAGATTCTCTACCCAATAAAAAAATTTTAAAACATTTTAACGAATTTATAAATATTGGTGTATATCCATACTATTTTGAAGATGAAAATAGCTATATAGATAGAATAAATGAGAATATAAATACAATTCTATATACAGATTTAGTCAGTGTAACTAATATTGACAGTTCAAAAATTATTTCTCTAAAAAAATTACTTTTAGCTATTTGTGTATCTAATCCAATAGAGCTTACATTGGAAAAATTAGCACAAAATATAGGAGTATCCAAACCTACACTTTACAAATATATACACTATCTCTCTAGGGCAGAGTTGATTCATCATATAACACATGAAGCAAAAAGATTTAAAAACTTAAGAAAACCAGATAAACTATATCTTAACAATACAAATCTATTTAATGCACTATGCTTTAACAAAGATATAGGCAATATCAGAGAAACCTTTTTTGTTAGCATGCTTTACAAAAATTACAAGATAGAGTACTCAGCTTATGGGGATTTCTTAATTAATGAAAATTATACAGTAGAGATTGGGGGCAAAAGCAAAAGCTTTAATCAAATAAAAGATATTCCCAACTCATTTGTAGTCTCGGATGATATAGAGGTAGGATTCAAAAATAGAATTCCACTTTGGCTCTTTGGCTTTTTGTATTAATCCCACTCGCTTAAAAACTTAGCCACCCTCTCAAGTGCCTCTTTGGTAACTTTTGGCTCGTAAACTAAGGCTAGTCTCCAGTAGCCAACTCCTGCACCCTCTCTTCCTAAAAATTCTCCAGGGAGTACTTTTACATTATAGAGCTCGTATAGTTTTTTAGCTGCATTTAGGGCATCTTTTACTTCCATCCAGACATAGAATGTGCTATCTGGCATCTTAATATTTAAAATATCTCTTGCTAGCTCTAAGTTTTCTTTGTAAATTGCTCTAAATGGCTCTACATGCTCTTGGTCTTCCCATGCCACTGCTGCTGCGTGTTGCAAAGGTAAAGGAGAAGCACAGCCTACATAGGTTCTGTATTTTAAGTACTCTTTTAAAATATCTTTATCGCCTGCTATAAAGCCACTTCTTAAACCTGGGGCAGATGAGCGTTTAGAGATAGAGTTTATTGTTAATATGTTTTTAAACTCAATATTTCCAGCTTCAACAGAGGCATTTAAAATAGATGGTATTGGCTCATTAAAGTAGAGGTCTATATAGCATTCATCATTTAAAAGAACAAAATCTAACTCTAGTGCCAACTCCACCCACTGCTTTAACTCTTCTAAACTCATTGCACTTGCTGTTGGATTACTTGGAGTATTTAGAATAACTAAATCCACATCTTTTAGAGCCTCTTTGTCAATTTGTGGTTTAAAGTTATTCTCTTTACTTAACTCTAAATATACTACCTCTGCCCTGCTAGCTATTGCCGCACCTTCATAAATTTGGTAAAATGGGTTTACATATGCAACTTTTGGGCTCTTTTTGTCACTTAAAAAAAATTGTGGAAAGTTAAAAAGCAACTCTCTTGTTCCAAATGTTGGAATTAGTTGGCTTAACTCTAAATTTAAGCCAAATCTCTGCTTCAGGTAACTTAATTGTGCCTCTTTTAACTCTATCTCACCCGCAGTTTTTGGGTATTTATTCAGTAAATCGATATTCTCTATTAAAGCATCTTTTATAAATTTAGGAGTCTCAAACTGTGGCTCTCCTATAGTTAAACTAATTGGGCTAAACTCTTCATTTGGAGTAATGCCAGCAAGCAGTTCATTTAATTTTTCGAATGGATATTTTTTGAAATTCAAAATTGTTCCTTTGGTTATTTGTATATTAGTGTATTTGTTAAGGACACCTCTATTGCCATTAGGTTAAGGAATTTACTTCCATAAATTGTTGTAAATCTAAAGCTTACAATCGCTGTCATTCTGAGTGAAGCGAAGAATCTAACTCAAACTGCCGAAATAAACTCTTAATTTTACAGCCGTTTAAACTAGATTCTTCGCATCCGCTCAGAATGACGGCAATGACATTGTTTTATAGCATACCATTTTACTGATATAAAACCTTAACTTAATAGCTTAGTTGTTTAAATTAGCGGGCAGACACACATGGTCTGCCCCTACAATCCCACATCCTAAACCCTATATCCTAAATCCTAAAAAAGGTTATTGATTCACAAGCCAAGTTATAATTTTATTCTGTATATCTCTACCTAGCCAAATTTGTGCGCCATTATAGAATATTGCTGTATTGTACAGCCTTCCACTTTTAGATTTTACAAAACCTGCTATATTTTTAGCTTTTTTAAGCGTACCTGTTTTCATAAAAGCTCTATTTGCTACTATAGTATGTTTAAATCGCTTATTTATTGTACCATCTACACCTGCAATAGATAGAGCTTGCAACCATCTATTTCCAAGTGTTTTATAAGCATCATCCATAATTTTAATGGCTGTTGTAGCTTTTAGCCGAGACTCTCTACTTAAACCACATCCATTTACAAAATGGTCACTACTATCTAATAAACCTCTTGAACCTAAAATCTCTTTTATAGCTCTTTGAGACTTCTCTAATGTTGCAGGATAACCATACTTTTTAGCACCTAAAATCAAAAATATATGTCTTGCATACAAGTTATTACTCATCTTTAAAGTTTTAGATACAATTTGTAAAAGTGTTTTAGAGTAATGGGTAAACATTAGCTTAGCATTTTTAGGAGTCTTATTTAATACCAAATTTCCATTAAATGCCACTCCCGCTTTTTTTAAATAAGAGGCAAAAGAGTAATAAAAACTAACATATGGTTTAGATAATACTCTGCACAAAGTGATTGTCTTACATTTTGTCGATAACTTTCCGCCTAAATAGACATCTACAGCCCCATTATCTTTTACAAATCTTACAGAGGGCCAAGAGTTTTTACCTCTACAAGCACCTTTAACAGCTTTAATTTTATTTACTAATTTAAAACCTCTATCACCATATGCACTAAATGCCTTTATTCCATTGGCTGTGGGTGTAATTTTTACAGTACTTAAATGGTCATTATACATCAAAGCATCAGGCATTGCATTATATTCACTTACATAATTTTTATCAAATCCAGAACTTATTTTGCTACTATTTTTAAAAAAGCTTCTGTCTATTACTAAATTTCCAGTTATTTTTCTTATACCATAATGTGCTATTTTATTTGCAAAGGCTTTAACATCTCTTGCCCTTAGTGTTGGGTCACCATACGCTTTTACAATTATATCTCCATAAAGTGTACCACTCTTAACTTTACCTGTATAATATACTTGAGTTGGCCATTTAAAATCTGTACCAAATTCTAAAAGTGCAGCATAAGTTGTAGCTATTTTAGCAACAGATGCAGGAGTTCTTGGCACATCTGGATTTAAAGATGCAACTATAGTCTCTGTAGCTTTATCTTTAATTACAATACTTAAGCTAGAAGGATTTATTTTATCTTTATTAATCATATCAATAATAGATTGTGGCAAAGTTGCTAACACTAACGAAATAGACATAGACAATAAAACTAAATATTTATAAAACACTCTTTATCTCCAAAAGCACTGCTTAAGCAAAAGCTTAAACAACACCTTGTTCAAATTGGTTTCTTAATTTCTCTTTTTCCATCTCTCTTTTTTTCTTTTCAGCTAACGCTTCTTTATAACCTTTTACATCGAATCCTAGCCACATAAGTACTGGCGAAGCAATAAAGATAGATGAGTATGTACCAACAACCACACCAACAAGTAGCGTAAAGCTAAAGCCTTTAAGAATCTCTCCACCAAACAGGTAAAGTACAAAAACAACAAAGAATGTTGTTAATGATGTAAGCGTTGTTCGAGATAGTGTTCTCGTAACCGAATCATCTATAATTTCACCTAAATTAAAATGACTTTTCATCTTTACAATCCCCTCTCTAATTCTATCAAATACAATAATTGTATCGTTTAGAGAGTATCCTAAAATTGTTAAAATTGCTGCTAATATATCTAAGTTAAATGGCACTTGCAATAGTGCAATAGCACCCATAGCTATAGATACATCATGAATTAATGCAATAACAGAAGCTAAAGCAAATCGCCACTCAAATCTAAATGTTAAATAAATCAGAATACCAATAATTGCAAACAGTGTAGCTTTAAGTCCTTTTTCTCTAAGTTCACTACCAATTTTAGGTCCAACCATATCTACACGACGAATTACTAAATTGCCAGTTCCCTTTAAAAGGTTAGCCACCTCTTTTCCTACATCTTTATCTACATTTCCAGATGAACTTTTTGTTCTAATTACAATCTCTTTATCGCTTCCAAAATTTGTAACAGAAGCATTTTCATACTTTTTAACAGAAGATAGTTTAGCTCTAATCTCTTTTATAGGAGCTTTTTTATCATACTTTACTTGAATTAAAGTACCGCCTGCAAAGTCAATACCATAATTAAAACCTTTAGTAAAAATAAGTACCCAAGATAAAATTACTACACTTAATGATAATAAGCCAAAATATTTAGCCTTCGACATCAAAGGAATAGGTTTTTTATATTTAAACAGTTCCATTATTTAGCCTCCTTAATACCAAACCAGAAGCCTAGTTTATCTTTCTTAATTTTAGGTAACAATAATTCATACAATCCATGAGTTCCTAAAATTGCTGTTAGCATTGATGCCATAATACCTATTGTCATAGTTACGGCAAAGCCTTTAATCGGACCCGTTCCATAAAAGAATAGTAGAGTCGATGCAATTAGTGTTGTTACATTGGCATCCCAAATTGCTGTAAATGCATTTGAGTAACCATCTTCGATAGCCTTAGCAACACTTTTACCCTCGTGTAGCAACTCACGAATACGCTCATTAATAATAACATTGGCATCGACCGCCATACCGACAGTAAGTACAATACCTGCCATACCAGGAAGCGTTAAAGTAGCACCAAATAGTGACATAATAGCTATAATTAGAAATAGGTTAGCAACAAGTGCAATATCTGCAATTACGCCAGCCATACCATAATAGAACATCATAAATAAAAATACTAATGCAAAACCGCTAATCAAAGCTATTGAACTAGCGATAATACTATCTTTTCCAAGACTTGGTCCAATGCTTCGCTCTTCCATAATAAATACTGGTGCTAATAAGGCACCTGAACGAAGGGCAATAGCAACATCATTAGCTTCATTAATTGTAAATCCACCAGTAATTTGTCCACGACCACCACCAATTCTTTCGTTAATATGTGGTGCAGAGTAAACTTTATTATCTAATACAATAGCAAGTCTTGCACGAGTTGGTGCAGCCTTTTCTGTAAATGCTGCAAAAATTTTAGCACCTTCACCATTAAGTGCAAAAGTAATCATTGGTTGTCCATTTTTATCGTAAACAGATTTAGCATCAGTTAGCATAGAACCATCTAATACAGGAATAGCACGCACCAAATATTTTATTTGAGGATGTTTAACATCTGGTAAAATTACATCACCATATTTTCTAGCTTCTTGAGGAGTCATACTATCTACTCTTGCTGCTCTATCCTCATCTACTGCCATTAATTGCAAGTGTGCTGTTTTTGCAATAAGCTTTTTAATTCTAGCTTTCTCCTCTTCTGTTTTCACACCAGGAACTTCTACTAAAATTTTATCTTTACCCTGCTTTGCAACCATAGGTTCAGCTAAACCAAATTGATTAAGCCTGTTTCTAATAGTCTCTACAGCTTGATTAATAGCTTTATTCGTAATTTTTTTTATCTCTTTTTGAGGGAGAATCAAAGTTACTTTTGTGCCATTTGCTTTAACATCAATATCTTTTAGAGTATCTTTTAAAGTTTTTACTGCATTTTGTACTTCATCTTCATCTACCACAGTAAAAGAGGCTTTGTCTATACTTTTATTCATATCTACATCAATATTAATATCATCTATAACAATATCTTTCTTATCTAGTGCAAACTTTGCAGTAGAAACTAAAGATTTTGTATAAGATTTCAATGCATCTTCTGTTTTGATACCTAAAAGCAGATGTAAACCACCCTGCAAGTCAAGTCCTAGTGTAATCTTTTTACCACTATTGCTCTGTATTAAGCTTGGAATAGAAAATATTACTCCAAACGCAAATGCGAGCATAAATATTACAACTCTATAATTTAATTTTCCCATATTTTAACCATTAATTTAATTTTTTTGATACATATGCTCTATCTAGCTTAACAATCGTATCTTCATTTAGCTTAATTTTGATAAAATCTTCTTCTGGTTTAACTACTTCGGCAATTAATCCACCTGTAGTTACTATCTTGTCGCCTTTGCTAAGCGACTCTAACATAGCAGCGTGCTCTTTTTGAGCTTTCTGTTGTGGTCTAATTACTAAAAAATAAAAAATTGCAAATAGTGCAAGCAAAGGTAGAAATTGTATAATAGCGTTTTGCATAAAGGTCCTTTAAAATGAAAATTGGAAAATATTTTACCACCATACATATAATAGAAGGCTTGATTATTGCATTATCTCTATCAGCTTTTATATATATTGAGCATTTTAACCTATTAAATGGTTATTTTTTAATTACTGTCAATTCTATTTTAGCTCTATTTGGATTATATAGATTACTAAAAGCTAATACTCCTACTTGGTTTTTTAGCGGTTTTTTTATCGGAGCACTATGGCTTTGGTGGATGGCAATTAGCTTTATTCACTATAAATTACCATATTTAGTACCAGTCTCACTATTTTTGATAGCCCTTGCAATGGGCTTAATATTTTTATTCTTAGCTTTTGTTGCAAGTTATATATCTCGCAAAATAGAGAATAAGTTTCCATTAATTGAGCAAGAAAAAACTATCTACTTTTTACGCTCAATAGCTTTAATTGCCTTAGTATTTATAGAACCTTTTGGTTTTAATTGGCTCAAACTACTATTAATTTTTACAGATTCAGCTTTTGGCTTGCATCTTTGGCAATTTGCACTTATTCTTTTTGCACTATCTTTATACTTAACATTCAAAAAGTGGTATCTGCTACTATTAATAATATTTGCGATAGATTTAAGAAACCCAAAAATTATTAAGCCAAATACCCTTAGAGATATCGAACTAACCTCTACAAACATAAAGGTAGAAGAGAAATGGCTACCAAAAAACCGAGCAGTCTATACAAAATTAGCACTTAAAAAGATAGATAATGCAATAGCTAAAAATAAAAAACTTATAATATTACCAGAATCATTACTTCCATATTTTCTAAATTTAGAGCAGACTTACTTAAAAGAGTTTTTAGAGCGTTCTAAAAAGATTACAATAGTTGTAGGTTCACTCTATTTTATTAGCCAAAACAATTATAAAAATTCTGCTTATATAATAAAAAATGGTTCATTTAAAATAGCAAACAAAGTAATATTGGTACCATTTGGCGAAACAAACCCCCTACCAAAATGGATGGGTAGTATTGTAAACAAAATATTTTTTGATGGTGCCGTTGATTATGGAGCAGATAAAGATTATACATATATAAATACTCTTGGTAAACGATACAAAATAGCAATTTGCTACGAAGGAACTAAAGACAAAACTTACCAAGATTCTCCAAAATATCTAATTTTAATTAGTAATAATGGCTGGTTTATCCCATCTATAGAGCCAACCTTACAACAAATTTTATTAAAATATTATGCAACAATTTACAAAACCACAATTTACCACTCTATAAATGGTTCTAAATCGTATGTGGTTGTGCCACATCCGGAGGATTAGTTGATAGTTTATAGTTGATGGTTGATGGTTGATAGTTTATAGTTTATGGTTTATGGTTAATGTAGGGTCGGTTTACCGACCATAAAAAAGAGGTTAAAAAATTATGAAAAAAACACCAACTGCACTAAAGTGGTACCAAACTCTTAGCAAATTCACACCGGCAAGTTGTAGGTACTACCCTACTTGCTCAGAGTATGCTAAGTGGCTCTTTATTTTTGATAATCCACTAAGTGCAACTCTAAAGAGTGCGAAGCGAATAGCAACTTGTAACCAACTTTTTCCAGGAGGTATAGATTATCCAAAAGTAAATTATACCCCTCCAAAAGTGCTAGATTTACACAATATTGTAAAAAGAGAGCCCAAAGCGACAAAGCCATTTAAATTTAAACCATTTAATAGTAAACTACGAATAGAGTATTGGCTTATACCTGCCAAAAGTAACTATTATATTACAAAGGATTTTAATGCAAGTGCAACTTACTTCGCCACTGGATATGCACCTACACCTTAGAAGTGATGATATGCTAAAAACTGTTGCACCTCTTAGCTCAAAGAGCTTTGCAGGTGGGCTTATTATGCCAAACACTACACCTCCTATAACAACAAAAGAGGCTCTACTAAACTATAAACAAGAGATTTTAGACGCAACTAATAATGACAATTTCACGCCATACATGACACTATTTTTTAAAGATGACTACAGCTACGACTTTTTAAAGAGTGTAAAGAACGAAATTTTAGCAATAAAGCTCTACCCAGCAGGCATTACAACTAATAGCGAAGGTGGGGTTAGCTCTTTAAGTATAGATAATTTACGCCCAACACTCGAAGCGATGAGCGATTTAGAGATTCCGCTTTGTATTCATGGAGAAAGTAACGGCTTTGTAATGGATAGAGAGGCTGAATTTATACCAATTTACAAACAATTAGCAACTGCATTTCCTAAACTAAAAATTATAATGGAGCATATAACGACAAAAGCTTCGGCAGATGCTGTGCTAGAGTTTGATAATTTGTATGCAACAATCACCCTACACCACCTATACATTACACTAGATGATGTTGCCGGTGGAATGCTTCAGCCACACCTATTTTGCAAACCAATAGCAAAACGCCCAGAAGATAGAGAGGCACTTTTAAACTTAGCACTAAATGCCAACCAAAAAGTGATGTTTGGCTCAGACTCCGCTCCTCACCCAAGAAGTGCCAAAGAGGCTCCAGGCTGTGCGGCAGGTGTATTTACAGCCCCTATTGCTTTGCAACTTTTAACGCAACTCTTCGCTAAACATAATAAGCTAGAGAATCTTCAAGCTTTTGTAAGTGACAATGCACAAAAAATCTACGGCTTAAAGCCTATAGAAAAAACTATAACACTAGAGCAAAAAGAGTTTGAAATACCAGAAAAATACAAAGATGTTGTGCCATTTATGGCAAATCAAAAAATAGAATGGAGGATAGTTTAATGCAAGAAGTTATCGATGGTTACCAAGAGTTTAAAGATATAGATTTACAAAATTATAAATATCTATTTAAAGATTTAGTAGAGCATGGACAAAAGCCAAAAGCTCTATTTATTGGATGTAGCGACTCAAGAGTCGTTCCAAATTTAA
Source organism: Campylobacteraceae bacterium (assembly GCA_027024155.1). Taxonomy (GTDB): domain Bacteria; phylum Campylobacterota; class Campylobacteria; order Campylobacterales; family Sulfurovaceae; genus JAADEQ01. The sequence goes on along the minus strand of JALVTE010000107.1, from coordinate 4,383 downwards.
TTACAAATACCCTTCCGGGCGAGCTATTTGTAATTAGAAATATTGGTAATTTCGTAGCACCTTTCCAACCAGATAGCGAATTTCACGCAACCGCAGCTGCTATTGAGTATGCAACAGATGTATTAGAGGTAGAAAATATTATCGTATGTGGGCACACTCACTGCGGGGCGATTGGTGCACTATTTAAAGACCTTAAGCCAAACAAAAATAATATACACACAATAAAGTGGCTAAGCCTTGGAGAGAGTGCTAAAAAAATCTCTCTTATGCATATGCCAGATGCCCCATTAGAAGTTCAAAAAGAGTATGCAGAGCAAGTATCTGTAGTAATTCAGTTAAAAAATCTACTAACTTACCCATCGGTAAAAGAGAGAGTAGATGCTAAAAAACTGTTTCTACACGGTTGGCACTACGATTTAGAAAATGGTCATATTTTATACTATTCTAAAAAAGATAGAATGTTTATGCCACTAGAAGAATCAACAGATGAACAAAATAACATCTAAAATAGGCAACACTCCACTTGTTAAGCTAGAGCAAGCTAGCAAAGATTTAGAGTGCGAAGTTTGGGCAAAGTGCGAATTTTTAAACCCAGCAGGCTCTATTAAAGATAGAATTGCCCTTGCTATGGTAGAAGATGCTATAGAGCAAGGTAAGTTAGATAACAAGCATATAGTAGAGCCAACCAGTGGTAATACTGGTATTGGTTTAGCTCTAGTATGTGCAATAAAGGGTATAAAATTAACTATTGTAATGCCAGAATCTATGAGTAACGAGAGAAGAACTGCAATAACACACTACGGAGCTAAACTTATTTTAACACCCGCAAGCGAGGGGATGAATGGCTCTATACAGAAAGCCAAAGAGATAGTAGAGCAAGAGAACGCCCTTATGCTGAACCAATTCGAAAACCCAGTCAATCCAAAAGCACACTATAAAACTACAGCACCAGAAATTTTAAAAGAGTTAAAAAATTTAGATATATTTATAGCAGGTGTTGGAACAGGTGGCACAATTAGCGGAATAGGCAAATATTTAAAAGAGCAAAACAGCGATATAGAAGTAGTAGCCATAGAGCCGGCAGAGAGTGCAGTAATAAGTGGCAAAGAGAAAGGTGCTCATAAAATAGAGGGCATAGGTGCAGGTTTTATACCAAAAAATTTAGATTTAAATATTTTAGATAAAACAGTAACAGTTACAAGCCAAGATGCGATAGAAAAAGCAAAAGATTTAGCAAAACAAGAGGGACTATTTGTAGGAATATCAAGCGGAGCCAACATAGCAGGTATATACAAGCTAGCAGAAGAGCAAAATATCAAAGGCAAAACCATAGTAACAGTACTACCAGACAACGCCTGCCGATACCAGAGTACAGAGCTATTTGCAGAATAAATATGTAGTGTGCAGTGGGGTACTGCACAAAATACTCTGCACAAATAAAAAAGAGCAAAATGCAAGCAAAAATAGTAAACCAAAAACCTATACTAATTAAAACAAATCAAATAATCGAACCAACCCTATTTGAAACAATAAAAATAGAAAATGGTAAAATCTATAATTTACAATACCACCAAGCAAGGGTAGATTATGCATATAAAAAGCTTTTTCAAACAGAGTCAAAATTAAATTTAAAAGAGTCTCTAACGGGCTACCCAGCAGATAATTTATATCGAGCAAAAATTGTTTATAACATAAATGGTTTAGTCTCAAAAGATTACTATATATATAAGCAAAAAAGAATATCCACCTTTTTATTAGCAGAAATTCCAAACATTAATTACAACTTCAAATATTTCAGCAGAGACTTTTTAGACCCACTAAAAGAGTACCAAGCAGATGAATTTATAATAACCCAAAATGGCTACCTAAAAGATACAACTATAGCAAACATTGCACTCTTTCACACAGCAAGCCAAAAATGGCACACTCCAAAAGCTCCACTACTACAAGGCACAACCCTTAATCGCTATTTAAAGAATAAAGAGTTAATTAAAACAGATGTTCATTATAAAGATTTAAAAAATTACAGTAAAATTGCACTATTGAACGCAATGATAGATAGAGTAGAATTAAATTTAAACTAATCTACAAATTGCTATTACTATCATTCTAAGTAAAGTAAAGACTACTCAAAAAAGCGATATTATAAAATGACAGCATATCGTAAGATTATATAGCTTTTCAATGCTCTGCTTTCTTAGAAATGTTAGAATACACAAATGTACCTAAACAAAGGATTAAAATGCAAAACACAAATAATTTAGAAGAGTTTTTTCAATCAAAAGAGTACAAAGAGTTATCTAAAAAAAATATACACGATACATTAGAGCTTTTACTTAAAAGAGGAATGGAGTTTTCTATAATTAGTTATACTAATATTATAGATTTTAATCCAGCTATACCAAATGAGATAATAGAGTTTGATGAAATTGCAATGTTTATAATTGCCGGCTACTCTTTTGAAAGTTCTACTTTAAATAAAGATACATTTAGCTTCGAAGCTGGCTTTGGAGTAGAAAACTATGGTTCAATTTTATCTATTCCATTAGAAGCTATTGTTCAAATAGCTATTGGAGAAGAGTTACTACTAATAAACCATTACGAACCAAAAGAAGTTATTCCTGAAGAAGTTAATAACTCAATGGATATTCTGCTAAATAACCCAGAAAATCTAAAACTTATAAAGAGAAATAAAGATAACCAAAAGTAACAAAGAGTAGAATTTATTAATGATTTGTTTACTTTTTATTAAATTTTTGTCTATTTAAGTGGACATTTAAAAAAAATAATGCTATACTTGCATTGTAAACAAAAAACAAGGAGATTTACAATGAAAAAAGGTTTATTACTTTCAGTAGTGGCTTCAGGATTTATTTTTGCGGGCGGAAATATCGCTCCAGTTCAACCAGTTGTTCCAGCAGCAGCTCCAGCAGCTTGCGATTTTTGGGGTAGCTTAGGTTTTAGATATGATGCAAATGATAACGATACAGCTACAACTGAGTTCGGTGACACTATAAACAATAGAGCAAAAGCTTATGTTGATTTAGGTGTAGAAAAAGCTTTAGGTTATGGTTTTGGTTTTGGTGCTGAAGTAGCTGGCGAGTTTAAGACAGATGGTAAATTTAGAAAAATTAACCCACCAGCAAATGATGCAGGTGCTAAAGAAACAGGTGTTCTTTCTCAATTATATGTAACTTATAAAGCTGGTAACACTGCAATTAAAGCTGGTAGACAAGCACTTCCAAAAGCTGTAAGTCCATGGGCATGGTCTGATACTACTATTGGTGTATATAACAAGACTTTTAATGCAGTTACATTAGTAAACACTGATATTGCTGACACAACTTTAGTTGCAGCGTGGGTACCTCAAATAGCTCCAAGCACTAAGATAAACGGATCTGACAAAGGTCTATTTATGTTAACTGGTATCTATAAAGGTATCGCAAACACAACTTTAAGTACAAGTCTTTATTATATGCCAAAAAGTGGTAATAATGGTAAAGCATTCTCTGTGTGGGCAGCAGGTACAACAAAAGTTGATAACTTTGACTTAGGTTTACAAGCTGTATATGCTAAAGCAGATGCTAATTCAGCGGCACAAGCTTATGGTACTACAAAAGCGACTTTAGGTGTAGCAGCATATGCAGGAACAACTTATGATGCATTTGATGCTAAATTAACTGTAGCATACATTAAAGATGGTGGTGCGACACTAAATCTTGGTGGTACAAGTGGATTCTGGGGTAACGTAGGATACTCAGTAGCTGGTAACATTGGTGGAGATGCTGTAGAGAGCGGTGCTAATCAAACAATCGTTAAGTTAGATGCTGGTTACAAATTACCAAGTAACTATGGTAGAATATTCGCTGGTGCAGCTTATGACAAAGCAAGCAGTACAACTGCCGCTGGTTCTAACTACGACAGTGCTTTAGCTGCAAGAGTTGGTTACGGATTCAAAGTTTATGGTGTAAATGCAAAAGTTGAGTACAGATATGCTAAAATTAAGCATCTTAATGGTGCAGACACTAAAAACCAAAGAATCAGAGTTGAAGGTATCTACAAGTTCTAATAACTTGTTATCTTAAACTTCTATCCTAAGCTTCGGCTTGGGATTCTTTTCTTAATTAATTTCTTCATAATTTTATTACTCTTTAAACTTTATCTACAGACTTTTAATTTATCACTCTATACTAATTTGCTATAATTAATTAAATTTTTATTGGTTTACATTTTACACCAAATCAAAACTAGCCATAGCTGTCATCGTATAATACAAAACCCCAAAGAAATAAAAAGTTTGACAATGTAAAAAACATGTTAAACTAAGGGGTGCTAAAGTAGAAAGAGGAAGATAAAAGAGGTCGCTGTCATTGGTTAATAAAA
>JALVTE010000106.1 GCA_027024155.1 Campylobacteraceae bacterium | reverse complement strand
AAATCTTTTAAATAGACGGTTAATTGTATTATTAACATTCGGTTGTTAAAGATCATTTTCCACTCTAAAGGTGACAGGTGTTTAATTTAAAATAAATTCAACACCTGTCACCTAATTGAAGTTAAACCCTAACCTCTTCTGTGTTTGTGAGCGAAATTATAGGGAAATTTTAATTCAATGTCAAGGGTTTTTACAAGATTATTGTAAAAAATGTTCATTTTATTACTTTTTGTAGTTTTTTACTGTTTAAGTAGATTTTTAAGGTGAGTCTTAGCTTAATAATATCTATCATAATAATGTACAATAATTTTAATATTCTTTACTAAATATTATATCTGCACTTTGCGTATCTTTTCCAACTTCTATTTCTGTATGTATAGATTTTGATATATCTATTCTTGTTTTAACAGATGCTTTTTCACCATCTTGTTTGTAATAAATTGTTACATTCTTTGATATACTTTTACCTATACTAAATCCATTCTCTTTAATAGAAATATGATCTATCTTAATACCTATTGAGCCAAGAAAAGATTTAGCTATTGTTCCACTAATTAAACTAAGCATTGCTTCTTGTGAATGAGTACCTGCAGCTGTTGAGTCATCAAAAAGTAAATAAGCTAGTATCTGATCTTTCGTAAGTGGAGGATTACTAGTAAAGTAGAGTATAGGTCTATTAGGCGTGCCTGATAAATTTATTCTAATATCATAATCTTTTCCATTATAAATCATAACTATATTAATATTAGGTGTAGTACTTTTACCTTTAAAGGTGACTATTCCTTTTTTTAGTATTAATTTCTTACCATTTAGAATATAATACCCACCTTTTTGAATATTAATAATACCCTTATATATAGGCAACTGTCTATACTCTTTAGTTATTTTCAAATTTGGCTTTAATTTAAAATGACTTCCATCTTGTGCATAAACGATACCTTGTTGAGTTTTTATTTTTAAATTTAATTTAATATTTTTTGCAAAATCTGTATTTTCATCAGCAGCTTTTCTTTGAAGAATAATTATATCATTATACTGAGATATACTCTTATTCTTTAAATTTTTCTTGATTACACCATTTATAACAACTATTTTACCATTTATCGCTATCTTATCTTTATTTATTTTGACATCTGTATTAATTGCTAAAATAACTTTCATTTCAGGTTTATCTATTTTTAAATTACCTGATTTCAATTTTAAATTACCAATATTAGATAAATAATTATAATTTCCAGTAACTAATAATGAATCATTTATCCATAACTTTTCTATATTTATAATATTTTTCTTCAAAAGTATAGAAGATACTCTATTTGAATAGAAATTGTAACCTTCTGCATTAAATTTATAACTATTTATATTTATATGTTTGTTAAAATAATTAAGATTTAAAATAATATTATCTATTTTAGTAGCTTTCTTTTTATCATAATATACAATTTTTGAAGATTTAGCCATTAATCTAATACCACTTGTTTTAGTTATATTAGCTTTTATTTCAATATTACCATCTATATCTGGTAATTTCTTAATTTTATATAATCTTGATATATCTCTTAATGCTCTTTTAATAGATTTACTATTAATATCAACATTATGATTATTCAATTTTCCTTTAGCTTTAACTTTTAATGAATCTGTTGTAAGTATTGTATCTATATTATTATCTTTTAAATTATAACTAATATTACCAAGAATAAATTTACCTTTTAATTTACCATTTATAAGATTTTTTTGATTATCAATTTCAATATTCATAGGAGATATAGCTGCTAATTTTAAATTAGGATTACTCTTCGCTATTAAAGATTTTTTATTCATAGTAGAGAGAAGTTTTGCAGCAAAGTTCTTATTATAACTCCATTTACCACTTATATTAATTAAATTAGAAGTTACTGCAAGTGTACCTTTCAAAGGTAATATTTTTTTGAAATAAATTGGTGATTCTATTTTTAAACTATTTATTACAGAATTTTTATAATCTGCTGGTAGTGTAGTTAATTCTGAAAGTTTGATTGCTTTAGTGTTCTTTATTGTTAAAATACCACCAGAATAATTTTTAGATTTTAATAAACCTTTTAATTTATCTGTTTCAAATGCTAAATCTATTTTATTACTATCTCCATCATAAGTTAAAGATAGATTATTAAACAGACTATCTAAATCTTTTGCAAAAGGCAATCTTTTTTTTGGTGTTAATTTACCACTATATTTTAATTTTTGATTATATGTAAGTTTATTTTTTAATTTAGCCAATCCAGTATATTTAGTATTAACATTAGCATTCATATCCCATTCTAAATTCCCACTTTTATACTTGTATATTAATCTACTTTTAGAAGAGAGTATATCTATATTTTTTACACTACTTAATATATCTTTACCACTCAATTTTATATTTATATCTAAATCTCTTATACCAAATCTACCATCAACAATTAATGGTTTTATATTTTTGTCATTTAAAGGTATCTTATACTCTTTAAGTAATTTATTAAATACTTTATAACTTCCTTTTGCATAATAATTATTATTTTTTAAATTTCCTGATAAATTTGCTTTTCCCCAATTACTTAATAATTCAATTTTTAAATTTCCACTATTTAAATATGTTTTATTTATATCACCAGTAATATTGTTAGCTAAAATTAATGTTTTATTAATTTTAAAAGGATTAAAGGATAACTTTTTAGCATCTATTTTAATATTTTTAATTATATATTTATTTGGAAGTTTAATAATTACCAAATTTGTTTTACTATTGCTTTCACCTTTTTTTGTATTACTGAAGAGTGTTATAATTTTATCTACATTACTACTATTGAGTATTGCATTATTAATAATTAATTTATTCTCTAGCGAACCATCAATTTTTGCAAAAGTTGTTGATGTATGAATTTTAGCTAAGTAATTATCTATTTTTAAGTTTTTACTTTTTATATCAGCAAGTGCATGATTTATAGAAAGATTTACAGATTTAATTTTTTCTGATTTATATAAATAGTTTTTCAAATAGAAATTAAATTTATCTACATATATTCTATTTATATTTGTAATAGAAGGTATTACAGTTTCATTCTTAGATTTTGTGCTATTACTATCTATATACTTTTTATATATATTCTCTAGTTTTGCAGCATTTAAAATATTTATGTTTATATTTGTAATATTTAAATCATCTTTATTAAAAGCAATATTTGATACAATTTTTGCTAAATCACTTCTATATTTAAGATTAACTTTTGCTTTTTTTAATTTCAGTTTATCTACATCAAACTTAGCATTTGAAAGTTCTATTTTTAAATCTTTCGCAGATAATTCTTTAATTCGGAAAGGGCTTAGTGTCAATTTTGCATATTTTATATTTACTAATTTTGGAATAATTGGACTACTCATATTACTATCACTATTTGTACTATTACTATCGCCATTTTGTAAAGTTTTAAGAATTGGTAAAAACTGTTTTAAATTAAAACTTTTTAACTCTAACTTATCAATATTAAGCACTTTATGCTCGTATTTTCCATCAAATTGTATATTTCCTAGTGAAGTTTGAGCACTATAATCTACTTTTCCTATATTAAATTTACTATTAACATACTCAATATAGGCAACTCTTAAAATATTTTTTTTAATATCTGCATTTTCTATTTTAAAGGGTTTAACAGTTAGTAGTATATCTTTTATCTCAAAATTAAAATCAATATTGGTACTACTACTGCTATCATCCTTTGGTTTAAAAGCTCTAGTAATAGTATCTAGCGTATCTTTATCAACATTTATTAGTCTCAGTTTGCTAACTGATATTTTCTTCTCTAAAAGCTTAATTGGGTTAAATTTCAACTCTGCTTTACTTGCCAATGCCCTATTTTTATATGTCAAATTATCTATTTTAAATCCACTTAAAAGTGCACCATTAACTTTTTTATAATTAAATCCATAATCTTGAATTTTTGTTGCTATATATTTATTAAAAAAATATGTAGAGTTAATAAAAAATGATGTACCAATTAATATAGATAATATTACACTAAATATTATTAAGAACTTTTTCAAAATGATTGCCCCAACATAATTGATATTGCATAATCTTTTCTCTTATGTACATTAAAACCAACATCTATCTTAACCGGTCCTATAGGTGTTTTGTATCTTATTCCAAAACCTACAGTATCTATCCTTGTGCCATCAAATTTATACTCTTGTTTATTGATAATAGTACTGTCAAAGAAAATTGCTCCATAAATCTTTTTGTATAATTTATAATTTGCCTCTAACTGCAAATTTACATAACTTTTACCGCCTAATTTCCTAAAACTTTTATTTGAAGTAACTATACCTATATCGTTTTTACCATAAGCTCTATTACTAAAAAGCCCTCCGCCATAAAAAAGTTTTGTTGCTGGTAGTTTACCCGAAACCTCATGTATTACTCCAATTTTACCAACAGCAGATAATGTTAAATCTCCAAAACTTTTTATAACTCTTGCTTCTAATAGATATTTTAAATATTGTACTCTACCCTTATTACTAGCCAAACCATATTCATTATACCAGCTTAAATATAAACCATTTTTAGGGTCTATTTTTGAGTCTCTACTATCATAAGTTAAATGTAAATAAGGGTATATTAGATTAAAAGTACCACCAATTACATATGGTAATTTTTCATCTAATTTAATATATAAATTTTCTATACCTAAACCTGCTTGTACGCTCCATCTTTTGCTATTATACTCTAAGTGTGAATCTAAATATGCTTTCTTTTGTTTATACGCAGAAGTTCTTTCTAAATCATACCCCAAACTTAAATAAAAATCTAAATAGTTACCATAAAAAGAGAGATATGCCGGAGCGAATAGTTCGCCTTCTATATTTTTATGATTTTTTGATAATTTAGTTTTTATAGTTAATTTTTTTGCATTACCAAAAAAGTTTCGTCTCTCCCACGAACCTTTTACTCTTAGACCAACTTCGCTATCTGCTCCAATAGCAAACATATATCGTTTTAACTTCTCTCTTTTATCTAAGGTTACAGTTGTATTAATGGTTTTATTACTATCTTCTAAAGAGTATTTTATCTGTAAATTTGCAAATGTATTTAATCCGTTTAAACTATTATAACTATCTTCAATAGCTCTAATATCAAATTTATCACCTTGTTTATACTTTAATCTCGAATAAATTACATCTTTATTAATATCTTTCGGATAATGTGCTAGTGTAATTTTACCAAAATGACATATTCCATCTTTGTTTAATTTATATTTCAATTTGGCAGAGTGTAGTTTTAAATCCACATAAGCTTTAGTATCTAACTTATATTTACAATACCCATTTTCTAACAGTTTTGTAACTATAGAGTCTTTGATATCAACAAATTTATTAGCTTCAAAGATATCACCCTTTTTAAAAGTTATAAGTTTTTTAATATCAAAATCACTATGTATATCTATAGATACTACTTTAACTGGTTTGCCTTCATTAATATCTACCGTAACTTTATCACCACTTTTTTTAATACTAAATTTAGCATCAAAATAGCCCTTATTCTCTAAATAATTTTTTAAAGTCTGGTTTAAGTTTTTTACAAAGCTCTCTTTTATTATTTCATCTTTATTACCAAAAAATATTCCACTATTTTTTGCACCTAATGCTTTTGCGATATCTTCTTTATCAAGGTTTTTTACACCTTTTATAATTAATTTATACTCTTTTTCTTCTAGTTTTGTACTATTATTATCCTTTACCCCACTTCCATAAAGTGAACTAAAAGTTAATGCTATAATTAATACAATATTTTTAATCATTATCTAATCCGATTTTTACTATTTTATCTGCTGACCACTTTGCCAAATCCAAATCGTGTGTTATTAAAAGTATACCAACTCTATCTAAAAGAGAAATTAATAATTTCATAGTATCTAACTGTACAATATTATCTAATGCACTTGTTGGCTCATCGCAAAGTAGCAAATCTGGCTGCATTAGCAATGCTCTTAAGATACTACACCTTTGCAGTTGCCCTCCAGAGAGTTCGTGTGGTAAAGAGTTTAAATTATCTATACTCAATGCTAAAGTTTCCAGATATTGCTGATAATCTTTACTCTTAGCTACTTCAAATATCTGTTCTAATATAGTGAAACTTGGATGAAATGAACTATATGGGTCTTGAAAAATCCATGCAATATTTTTAACCTCTATCTTTCCTTCTATTGGCTCTAAATTACCAGCAATTAACTCAAAGAGTGTAGACTTCCCTACCCCACTCTTTCCAACAATAGCTACCAACTCTCCTCTTTTAACCTCTAGCGAAAAATTTTCTAGCAATCGTTTTTTAGCATATCCAAATGTTAAATTTTCTATCTTTAAAACAGAATCTTTATACATATTTATCTTATCTGTCCAGTACCGTAAACTTTATATTTGTAAGTCGTAAGTTCATTTATTCCCATTGGTCCTCTTGCGTGCAGTTTATTTGTAGAGATTCCCACCTCTGCACCAAAGCCAAAGGCACCACCATCTGTAAAGCGTGTAGATGCATTAACATAAACAGTAGATGCATCTACTCTATTTAAAAACTCTTCGGCTTTTGTATAGTTTTCTGTAATAATAGCCTCTGAATGCCCAGAGCCATACTTTGTAATATGCTCTATAGCTTCATCTAAGCCATTAACCAACTTTATACTTAATATGTTTGCTAAATACTCCGTATCAAAGTCTTCATCTGTTGCCTCTTTTGCATCTATAATCTCTAAAGCATTACTATCTACTCTAAGCTCTGTACCCATTGCATCAAATGCCTCTTTTAGCTTTGGCAATGCCTCTTTTGCAATCGCTTTATCTACAATTAAAGTCTCCATTGCATTACAAACACCTGGTCTATCACACTTTGCATTAATTGCAATTTTAATCGCCATATCTAAATTAGCACTCTCTTCAATATATGTGTGGCAAAGCCCTTTATCGTGTTTAACAACTGGCACAGTAGCATTTGCAGATACATATTTAATCAAAGCTTCGCCACCTCTTGGCACTATTAAATCTACATATTTGTCTTGCTTTATTAAATAATCAACTCCGGCACGAGAACTATCTGGCAGTAAAGATATTATCTCTCGTGGCAAGCTATTTTCAATTAAAATATCTTGCAAAACTTTGGCTATAGCTCTGTTAGAGTTTTCAGCCTCTTTACCACCTTTTAATATTGCGACATTTCCACTCTTAAAACATAAAGCTCCAACATCTGCGGTTACATTTGGGCGAGACTCATAAATAACACCAACAACTCCAATAGGCACAGATACCTTCTCTATTCTAATATTATCATCTGTCCACCATCCATCTAATACTCTGCCAACTGGCTCTTTTAGCATAGCTATCTCTCTTAAACTCTTAGCCATACCCTCTACTCTATCTTTATTTAAAAGTAATCTATCCACCATTGCAGAACTTAAGTTATTCTCTTTTGCACTTTGCATATCTTTAGCATTTTCTTCTATTATATACTCACTATTTTCTTCAAGAGCATCTGCCATTTTATTTAGTATATCTTTTTTCTCTTTGCTACTTAAAGTTGCTACTATTGCACTACTCTTTTTAGCCTCTTTTAAAAAATTTTCCATTACTGCTCCTCTTGCGTAGTTTTAAAAATTTTAGACATTATGCCACTACTTTGTGTTTCATTACTATCATTATCGTCTATATCTACATCATCTAGTGTACTATTAGAATCTATACTTTCTAAATCACTATCGTTAATATCACTTATATTATCATCTACTTCATCATTTGCATAAGTAATATTACTATCACTACTCTTTGTACTCTCTTGATTTACCGTTTTTATATATTTATAGATAGCTTCTATCTCTTTATTTGTAAGATAGTATTTAGGCATAATCATTCCACCCCTATCGAGTGCTTTTTTAAATTTTTTTAAATCAAGTTTTCTAATATCAGGGCTATAAAAATCTCTAGTAGTATTATCTTCTCTTTTATAAGATGCTATAAAAGTTCTTTCACCAACCGTTCCATGACAACTTGCGCAACTTACCCCACGGGGATTTTTATATAGCATCTGCCCATACTCATATTCAGAGATAAAATCTTCACAATGCAGTAAAGATAATAAAAAAGTTACTATAAATATATGTTTCAAATTCTCTACCTAAACTTTTTTTAGATATAATACCCAAATTCTTTAAATATAAGGATTAGTATGACACTAATTGACGGAAAAAAACTATCAAAAAAAATAGAGCAAAACATTGCAGACGAAGTTGTAGCACTAAAAGAAAAAGGTGTAGTACCAGGACTTGCAGTTGTTTTAGTTGGTGATGACCCAGCAAGCCACACATATGTAACAATGAAGGAGAAATCTTGCAAAAATGTAGGTTTCTACTCTATTGTACATAAAATGCCAGACACTATTACTCAAGACGAAATAATAGAGACACTAGAGATGATGAACAACAACCCAAGAATCGACGGTATTTTAGTTCAACTTCCACTTCCAGAGCATATAGACACAACAAAAATTTTAGAAGTTATAGACCCACAAAAAGATGTAGATGGCTTCCACCCTTATAATATGGGGCGTACTGTAGAGAATTTAGATGCATTTGCACCATGCACACCAGTAGGTGTTATGGAGATGTTCGAAGAGTACAACATAGATTTAGAGGGCAAAGATGTATGCGTAGTAGGGGCTAGCAATATTGTTGGTAAACCAATGGCAGCACTTCTTCTTAATAAAAATGCTACAGTTACAGTTACGCACATATTTACAAAAGATTTAGCAAGCCATACTAAAAAAGCAGATATAGTTATTGTCGGTGTAGGTGTACCAAACCTAATAAAAGAAGATATGGTTAAAGATGGAGCAATAGTAATTGACATCGGAATTAACCGCCTAGAGAGTGGCAAGCTAGTTGGCGATGTAGATTTCGAAAATGTATCTAAAAAATGCAGTTATATCACACCAGTACCAGGAGGTGTAGGACCCATGACAATAGCAATGCTTCTAAGCAACACAATTAAAGCGGCAAAAAGAAGAGTTATATGAAAAACTTCTTCTCAAAACTACACCAATTTAGCACAAGTTGGACAGGTACTATAATAATTGTATTAGCTTTAGTATTCTTTGTGGCACAATCTTTTGTAATACCAAGTGGTTCAATGAAAAGAACACTACTTATTGGTGATTTTCTATTTGCAAAAAAATTTAGCTACGGTATACCATTACCAGAAGTACCGATAATTGGTATAAAAGTATTACCAGACTTTAATGGTAATGGGCATTTAATAGAGGGGGCTAGACCCAAAAGAGGTGATATAGTAATTTTTTATGTACCTACAAATAAGAAACAGCACTTTGTCAAAAGATGTGTAGCTGTTGGAAATGATGAACTTTTATATTACGACAAACATTTGCTTATACATTTTCACGAAGGCGATAATTGGATAAAACAACACTACCCAGAACAAAAAATTATAAAAGCAATGGGTAAACTTTGGGTAGATAATCCATACAAAGATACATTCCCAGGTATTCAATATCAACCAGAATATAATGGCAATAGCTACCTTCTTTTACAATACGAAAGCCTAAAGGGCAAAACAGATATGAAGCCAATTTATGTAGAAGATTTAGATGCACCAGTTAGTAATAACTTCCCAACTCCAATAAATGCATTCTACAAAAAAGTAGAAAAAGACCACTTCTATATGATGGGTGACAACCGAGATAATTCAGATGATAGTCGTTTTTGGGGTTCAGTACCATACTCTTTAATTATAGGTAAACCTTGGGTTACATATTTTAGTATAGAGTACAGAAGTTTTGATAGAGTAGCAAAAGGTATTGGCGGAGGACGCGATTGGCAAACACTTCAAAAAGTGTGTGGAGATACACAATTATTATCTAAAGAGTGCGAGAAAAAGTGGAACAAATACCGCTTTACTATTCGCTGGGACAGAATGTTTAGAAATATAGACAAAATGCAATACGAGCAACCAAGATGAGCCAACAAGAGATAGATATATTAAAAATAATTGCATCAATATTAGCATTAGCAGTTGCTATTATAGGACACGAAATTATGCATGGGTGGGTAGCATATAAATATGGAGACAATACTGCAAAAAGTCAAGGTAGACTCAGTATCAATCCTATAGTACATATAGACCCTGTAGGTACAATTTTGATACCTGCAATTCTTTATTTTACACATGCACCATTCCTGTTTGGTTGGGCAAAACCAGTACCAATAAATATAGCAACTGTTATAAGAAATGGTGGATATGGTGCAGCTATTGCAGTATCTTTAGCAGGTATTACTTATAATTTAATTTTGGCAATATTTTTTGCAACAATACTGCCACTATTTGAGCAACCAGAGAGTATGTTTGGTGGATTTTTTATGATATTCATAGCACAAAGTATTATGATAAATGTTGTATTAGCTGTATTTAACTTATGGCCAATACCTCCACTAGATGGTTCTCAAGCACTATTGTACTTAACACAAAAATTCAAATGGTATAAATTTGCAGAGCTTTATGAAAAAGTATATCCATATGGTATGATAATACTATTTGGTATTCTTTTTATACCACAACTCTCAAATATACTATTTGCACCAGTTAGTTGGATTTTAGACTTAATTTTATAAGAAGGAATATAATGAAATTTTACATAGCAACAGACCACGCAGGAATAGAATACAAAGATTTTGTAAAAAATTTACTAACAAACAAAGGCATAGACGTAGAAGATTTAGGACCCTACAACACAGACAGAGTAGACTACCCAGACTACGCCGAAAAATGTGCAAAAGCAGTTCGCGAAGATACAGGAAGTTTTGGAATATTAATATGCGGTACAGGAATCGGAATGTCAATTGCAGCCAACAAAGTAAAAGGCATACGAGCAGCCCTATGCCACGATGCTTACACGGCAGCAATGGCAAGAGCCCACAACGAAGCTCAAATTTTATGCTTCGGTCAAAGAGTACTAGGCTTAGGAGTTGTAGAAAGTGTAATAGACTCTTTCCTAAACACCCAACCCGAAGGTGGACGACATAGTGCAAGAGTAGAGAAAATTATGAAAATAGAAGAGGAAGTATAGTTTTTAATTGTTCTATACTCATTAATACTCTTACTTTTTTAAGATAAAGTGCAGATATTGTATATATCTGCCTACAAAGAATAAATATATTCTATTTTCCAGAAAATTAAAAAAGTAATAATAGTTATTCCATATAATCAATTAGCAACATAAAATAACATATATCATTATCATCACTCAATTAAAATAATAAGAGATTTTCACTATTACTTCAATTCTTAAACATTAGACTAACTTTCATTATAATGTCATTTGAATAAATAGCTGTCTAATAAAATATTAATTAAGTTTCTTGTATACTATAATTATCATTTATAGCGATAAGGAATATAATGACTAAAAAAATAACTGGTTATACCATTTATAATCAAGAGCAAAAAAGAAGAACTATAAGAAATGATTTACCTGAATTTTATCCTGATTTACCAGAAAAAAAATATGATATTATTTATGCTGATCCACCCTGGGATTATGGGGGCAAATTACAATTTGATAAAAGTAGTAAATCTGCTGACAAAATAAAGCCTGGAGATAAAATATTTATTAGTTCAGCGAACTTTAAATACCCAACTGTAAAAACAAAAGATTTAATGAAAATTCCAATAGATAAAATTGCAAAGGATGATTGTTTACTATTTATGTGGGTTACAAATCCTCATCTTGCTCAAGGAATTGAACTAGGTAAATCATGGGGGTTTGAGTATAAAACTGTAGCTTTTGTATGGGATAAAATGGTTCATAATCCAGGGCAATATACATTATCATATTGTGAATTATGTCTAGTTTTTAAAAAAGGAAGAATACCAAAACCAAGAGGTGCTAGAAATATAAAACAATTAGTTCGTGTAAAACGGGGTAAACATCGTGAAAAGCCCATTGAAGTTTTAAAAAATATAGAATTAATGTTCCCTACTCAAGATAAAATAGAACTGTTCGCTAGAAAGAAACCTGATAATTGGGATGTCTGGGGTTTAGATGTCAGAGAAGAGTATGAAGTATAAACCACTTAATCAAGCAGTGGTTTTATATATTTTATAAAATGATTTAATAAATCTCCTGTATTAGTAGTATCTCTCCAAAAAAAATAGTGTCCTGGATACCCTTCATACCAACAAGTAATTTCTCTTACTCTACAAGGAACTCTTGTAATATTACCCTGGAAAACAACCCAAAAAGGTAAAGCATTTCATCTGTAATACCAGATTTTTCTCGGAGTGCTTTTAATAAACCAGGTGTAAAAAATTTACATGATCTCTCATGTGCATTTCCACGACCATCTGCCCTCTTTCCACCTTCAACCCACCCATCTTGTCTTTTTGATTCAATATATATAGTTTTTTTTGTTTCTAAATTATCAATAGCAAAATCTGGTGCAAATCCATGTCTTGTAATTGGGTCAGCTGGATTATATATTTCTTCTAAATCTTTTTTAGGTAATGGGTAATTTACATAAAAATTTTTAAACTCTTTAGGCTGTGATCTAATTTGATATTCAGTATCTTTAAATATTTCATTAAAAAAATCAAAAAAATTCTTTTCTGCTCCTGCTGCATTTTTACCACTATAATCTTGCCATTTTTTCCTAAGTCTATTTGCATCACTTCCCATTACTAAACTCCATTAATTTATACAAAGATATATTAAAAGCATTAGCGATTTTTTCTATATTTATTAAAGTTATATTTTTCTCTCCACGTTCTATCATACCAATATAAGTACGATGTAATCCTGCCTTATACGCTAACTCTTCTTGTGATAATTTATTTTTTTGTCTTAAAGATTTAACCTGTTTTCCAAACTTTATTAATAAACTTTTATTTTCAGATACTCTTTTCATTCTATAATGATACCTATAGTATGCATTTTTGTCCACATACTATAGTTAGCATACTAGATAAATATAGACAACAAAACCTTGCACCGAACAGGTAAACCTGTCGGTGAAGTAGGTCGTTATCCTTACTTTTTATAAATCGTTACCAAAAAACAACATTTTTAATATTCAAATCTCATCATGACAAATCATTTAGCTATCCAAAAGATTATTGATATACAAAATATATTTATACCTTCTTTTTAAAAAAGAAGCAAAATTTTTCAGGAAAACATTGATTTTGTATTTTATTTGGGATATAATATAAAAAAGCAAAAAGGATAGTGTTATGAGTAAAACACAAACAACAATTAGAGTTGATGAAGAAAACTATCTAAAGGCAAGAGAGATTTTAAGTCAAATTGGACTTAATTATTCTCAAGCAATAAGTGTTTTTAACAACATGATAGTTTTAAATCAAGGTTTACCATTTGAATTAAAGATACCAAACTCTCAAACAAGACAAGCACTTCATGAACTAGAAGTCAGAGATGGAAAAACTTTTGATAATGTAGATGAACTTTTTGCTGATTTGGATTCTTAGTAAATGTACAAAATTTTTAGAACTTCTTCTTTCAAAAAAGATTACAAAAAGTTAAATGCCAAAGAAAAAGAGTTACTTAAAACTGTAATTATAAAATTATCTAATGGGGAAGAGTTAGAAGAAAAATATAAAGACCATAATTTGATTGGAAACTATTTAGGTTGCAGAGAGTGTCATATTAAGCCTGATTTACTTTTGATATAAAGGATTGATAATGATATTTTAGAGTTAGCCCTAGTTAAAGTTGGCAGTCATTCTAAACTTTTTTGAGCTATTGAAGTTTCTAAAGATAACAACACCTTGGATGATGAATAAGCTACCCTGCCGAGTTCTCTAGCTTTATTTTGATAAAATACTTTTAAGAGTTAAAAAACTTGATTGAGCAAGACCGATTATTCATAAAGTCAGTCGTTAGACAATGGGAGAAAATAACAGAATAAGATTTAAGATTAGTATTGAATAAAATATATAATAAAGGCAAAAAGTTACAATGATACATTTGTTTGGTATAAAATATGGTAATATCATAAGAGAGATAATTATATAATAAAATGCCATAATATCCGCTAAACTGCAAATTTTTAACTTTTTTTGCTAAAATCAATAGATAAAATCTGACTTAGGATACAAATGTTTAATATTTATAAAATTGCAACAATAGCACCAAAATTAACTTTAGCAAACCTAACCAAGAATGCACAAGAGGTTATAGAGCTTTCTAAAGAAGCAGATAGTAATGGGGCTTGTGTTGCTCTGTTTCCGGAGCTTACTTTAACTGGGTATAGTGTTGGGGATCTGTTTTTTCAGAGTCGTCTATATAACTCACAACTTAGTGCTTTAGAGGAAGTTATAAGAGCTACTAAGGGTTTAAAAATTATTGTTGTTATTGGCTTGGCTTTGCAATATAACAATAGGCTTTACAATACTGCTGTAATTATTCAAAATGGTAATATATTAGGGGTTGTGCCTAAGAGTTATATTCCTAATAAGCAGGAGTTTTATGAGCTTAGGCATTTTGTTAGTGGGGCGGATATTAAGAGTCAAAGTGTTGAACTACTGGGGCAGAGTGTGCCTTTTGGGGTGGATTTGCTATTTAGTAGAGGGCTTTTAAAATTTGGGGTAGAGATTTGCGAAGATTTATGGGCGGTTACTCCACCAAGCAGTAGCCTTGCTAGTAGCGGGGCTAATTTGATACTTAATCTAAGTGCAAGTAACGAAATTATTGGAAAAAGTGAATATAGAGCAGAGCTTGTTAGAACACAAAGTGCTAGGGCTATGTGTGCATATGCTTATGCATCTAGCTCTATTGGCGAAAGCGGGAGCGATACTATATTTAGTGGCGATTTGATTATTGCAGAGTATGGCTCTATTGTGGCTAGAGATAACAGCATTAGTTTCGATAGCAAAATTGCTTATGGAGATGTTGATTTAGAGAGAGTTAGTAATATTCGCTATTTAGATAGCTCTTTTTCGCAATCTAAAGTGGCAGATATAAGAGTAATTAAGTTAAGTGAGCTAAATGAAAATAGTAATATAAACAGATATGTTGATGCCCACCCTTTTGTTCCAAAAAACGAGAACGAGCGAGAGAAAAGATGCGAAGAGATTACTAATATTCAAGCATACGCTCTAATTCGTAGAATGAAGCAGGCACATATAAAGAGGGCTGTTATTGGAATTAGCGGGGGCTTAGACTCTACTTTGGCACTTTTAAGTACTCATAAAGCATTTAAAATAGCAGGTTGGGATAGTAAAGATATAATTGCTATTACAATGCCAGGCTTTGGTACAACTAGCCGAACTTTGAAAAATGCTATAGATTTATGCAACCAGTTGGGTGTAACCTTAAAAGAGATAAGTATAAAGAAACTTGCATTAACAGAGTTCGAAGCCATTGGGCACGACAAAGATGAGCACAGTGTAACTTACGAAAATGTACAAGCTAGAGCTAGAACTTCGATTTTAATGAATACAGCAAACAAAGAGAATGGGCTTGTAATTGGTACAGGCGATTTAAGCGAAATTGCCCTTGGTTGGAGCACTTATAATGGCGACCATATGAGTATGTATGGCTTAAATAGTGGTATTCCTAAGACTTTGGTTAAATATATTATAGGGCACTACGCTAACGCAGATAAAGCTATAAGCGAGACTCTAAAAGATATTTTAGATACACCAGTTAGTCCTGAACTTCTACCAAACAATGGCGACAATATTGAACAAATTACCGAAGATATTGTAGGACCTTACGAATTGCACGACTTCTTTTTGTACCACTTTGTTCGCCACGGCTTTAGTGCTAAAAAGATACTATTTTTAGCCGAGATTGCATTTAAAAATTACGACTCTGAAATAATTAAAAAGTGGCTAAAGGTGTTTATAAAACGCTTCTTTACACAACAATTTAAACGAAACTGTATGCCAGATGGCGTAATGGTTGGTACTATTAGCCTAAGCCCTAGAGCAAATTGGCGAATGCCTGCAGATGCTGACTACAGTACTTTTTTAGAGGAGCTTGAGTAATGAGTAACTACATAAGCGTAAAAGAGTATGCACGAAAAAATAAACTTAGTATATTTCAGACAGTAAAACTAGCTAAAAGTGGAAAAGTCGAGACAATTACTAAAGAGATAGATGGTAAAGAGCAAATTTTTATAAAAAGTGATGCCATTATAAAAAAAGAGCCAGAACCCAAAACAGTGCCAACTATTGAAGAGCTTATTAAAGAGATTGAAATACTTAAAAAGAGAGTTGAAATACTTGAAAAGAAAATATAATACCAAATGAAAATTAGAACATATACTTAGATAAACAAAGAAGGCATAAGATTTTGCACTTAAAAGTTGAAGCACTAGCTGGGCTAATGCGAAACTTTTAAGTGTGAAAGATTATGGTTTATCTGTTTTTATAGGTGTATGTTTTAATTTGGTATAAGCTTAGATTTGTTAAAATTGGTTAAAAAATTGAGTTTAAAGATGATTACTGCTATTAATTTTAAAGCTATTTTGTTAATTATTCAACAAAAGAAGTGTCATTGTAATGCTATTTTTAAACGTAAAACTAGACTAATTCTACTTTTGAATCACTTTATTCCACGATGTCCTTACTACTGTACATACTTTGCATTTAGGCGTACTGGCGTACACCCTCCACTCTCTTACTAATTTTTAAAATTTTATTATTGCTGTTGTGTTTATAGTAGTAAAATTGAAATTAGTATATCTGTACACAATTTTAATTTTACTACCCAAAAAACACTATTTAATTAATTATGTATTAAAAAATATAAAGGATATATTTATGTCAAGTTTCGTTATAGGCTTCCCAAGAATTGGTGAAAAAAGAGAGTTAAAATTCGCGTTAGAGAGTTACTGGAGTGGTAAAAGCGACTTTAGTGAAGTAGAAAAAGTTGCTAAAGAGTTAAAGCAAAGACACTGGGGTTACCAGAGAGATGCTGGTGTAGATGTTATTAGTGTAAACGATTTTTCGCTTTATGATAATATGCTAGATACCGCTATTATGTTAGGTGCAATTCCTGCTAGATTCAGAGATTTAAAAGATGAAAATCTTTACTTCTCTATGGCTAGAGGGAATAAAGATGCAGTAGCAATGGAGATGACTAAGTGGTTTAATACTAACTACCACTACATTGTGCCAGAGCTTACAACTAACGATAGCTATAAATTAAATGCAACTAAAATTATTAATGAGTACAAAGAGGCTAAAGAGTTTGGTTTAGAGAAAATTAAAATTAATATTATTGGACCTGTTACATTTTTAGCACTATCTAAAAGAGTTGATAGAGGCGATACTTTTGAGCTTTTAGGTAAGATTTTACCAATTTACGAAGAGCTTTTATCTGAGCTTTCTAAGTTAGATGACAAAGTTATTGTTCAGATAGATGAGCCATATTTTGTAAAAGATTTAGAGCCAAAAGAGCTTAGCCTAATTAAACCAACTTACGATAAATTAGCAACCTTAGCAGATAATGTAAAAGTAATAGTTGCTACATACTTTGAGCACGCTAGAGAAGCTGTTAAAGTTTTAGTAAATACTCCAATAATCGGCATTGGGCTAGACTTTGTTCATGGGCGTGATAATTTAGAGATTTTAGATATTGTAGCTAAGAGTGGTAAAAAACTATTTGCAGGTGTTGTAGATGGTAGAAACATTTGGATTAACAATATCGAAAAGAGTGTAGAGCTTTTAAATGATATTGCAAAAACTGTAGATAAAGAGAATGTATGTGTTGGTAGCTCTTGCTCACTTCTACATTCTCCATTTACATTAGAGTACGAAGAGAAGTTAAGTAGCGAAATAAAAAGTTGGTTATCTTTTGCAAAAGAGAAGCTACAAGAGATAGTAATTATCGAAAAACTATTTAGAGGCAAAGATTTAAATGATGCTCAAAAAGCTTTACTAGAGGCAAACAAAGAGGCTAACGAAACTAGAAAAACTGCCGAAATTATTCACGATAAAGCGGTTCAAGCTAGAATTAATGGCGATATTAAATTAGAAAGAGATGACAAGTTCGAAGATAGAATCAAAGAGCAACACGCAAGATTTAACTACCCTACTCTTCCAACTACAACTATTGGATCTTTCCCTCAAACACCAGAGGTAAGAAAAGCTAGACGAGACTTTAAAAAGGGTGAAATTAGCCAAGAAGAGTACGAAAATGCGATGAAAGCATATATAGACGACTGTATAGCATTCCAAGAAGAGGCAGATATTGATATTTTAGTACACGGTGAGCCAGAGAGAAACGATATGGTTGAGTACTTTGGAGAGCAGTTAAAGGGTTATGCATTTACTCAAAATGGTTGGGTACAGAGTTACGGTAGCCGTTGTGTTAAACCACCAATAATCTATGGTGATGTTAGTCGTCCTAAACCAATGACAGTAGATTGGATGACATATGCACAAAGTAAAACTAACAGAGTAATGAAGGGTATGCTAACAGGTCCTGTAACAATTTTAAATTGGTCGTTTGTGCGTGACGATATTGAAAGAAGCGAAGTCTCTAAACAAATCGCACTAGCAATAGCAGACGAAGTAAACGACTTACAAAATGCAGGAATTAAGATGATTCAAGTTGATGAAGCTGCATTTAAAGAGGGTTATCCATTAAGAACTAGTAAAATCCCAACTTACGAAGCGTGGGCTGTTAGAGACTTTAAAATTTGTGTTGCACCGGCAGTTGCTGATACTCAAATTCATACACATATGTGTTATAGTGAATTTAACGAAATTATTAAAACAATCGAAGCTATGGATGCAGATGTAATCTCTATAGAGACTGCAAGAAGTGGCAACGAGTTGCTTAAAATTTTCGCAAAAAGTGGCTACAAGCAAGAGGTAGGACCAGGAGTTTACGATATTCACTCTCCAAGAGTTCCAAGTGTCGAAGAGATTGTAGAACAAATCGAAAAACTATTAGAGGTTCTACCAAAAGAGCAACTGTGGATCAACCCAGACTGTGGACTTAAAACAAGAAAATGGGAAGAGGTTAAACCAAGCCTTAAAAATATGGTAGAGGCTGTTAAAATAGTAAGAGCAAAGTAAATAATCTACCTCTTAATTATTAGGTGCAGTGAAGGCACTGCACCCTATGGTTTCAGACATATTTAAAATTTAATCTACAAATTGTATATTTTTTAAGCAACAACATAATACAATATAATCAAAAGTAACTTTTAACTCTTAATTAAAAAAGGTTATATTGTGTATCTCAATAGTAACAGTTCTACAATGCATAAAATTTATCAAACCTTACAAGCTACTAAAGACTTGCTAGTATCTTCATTGGTTTATGGCGAAGAGTTTACAGGTAAAAGAACTTTAGTTAAAAAATTATTTCCAAATTCGGTATGGGTAGATGCTTCAAATATTGGTGATGTTCAAGAGGCTATAAAAAACAATAGCCATATAGTAATTACCAATTTTGAGAAAATTAATAATATTGAAATGTTAAAATTTGAAAATGTAAATGTTATAGCTATTTTTAATGGTAAAACTTACGATAAACGCTTAGAGAATAAATTTGCTTTTATATACTATATTCCAACTCTATTAGAGAGAGAAGAGGATATCGAACTTTTTACAAAGCAATATATAAATGAAGCAAAAGAGATATATGGTATTAACGAAGATATTAAACTAGAAAAGAAAGAGTTAGACATATCACAAAATTTAAAATCTTTAAGACGCTCTATTTATAAAACAATTCTATTTAAGGCAGTAGATAGAGATGACTTATATGATATAATGTATAACTACTTTAGTAAGAATTATAAAGGAATTAATGTCTATAAGGAACAATTAGAAATATTTGAAAAGGCATTAATTACAGCAGGCTTAGATATTTATAAATCTCAACTAAAACTCTCTGAAGTTTTAGGAATTAATAGAAATACACTAAGGAAAAAAGTAAATGAGTACTTCTAATATAGATTATAAATTCTTAATTGAGATTGATAATAATCCAATAATTGTATTTAATAACGATGGTAAAATACTCTGCCTAAATAATAATGCAGAAATATTAATGGGTTGCGTAAGTACAAAAGAGATGTTTCATTTAGCTATAAGTAATGCACCAAAAGAGTATGGTACAAAAACTACACAGTTAGAGTTATCATATGGACATTTAAAGTTTTATGCAATTAATGTAAGTTACAATAGTGATGAGTGGATTGCTATAAGACTCTATTATAGACCAAGAGATAAGCAATTAGCAAAAAGAGTAAACTCAAATAGTGAAATATTAACCGATATTAATAGATTGTTAGATGTAGCAATAGTGCAATTTAAAATAGATTCAACAACAGATATAAAAGTATTTACAGATCAAGATATTCCTAAAACTCTTTTAAATCAAAATAGTTTTTTAAAACTCTTAAGAAAAACTCTTAGTTCGTTTAAAACTGCATCTTATTTAGATATATCTCTAAAGTTAGGGATAGGAGAGCATATTATTATTGGAGATAAAAGATACCCATTGATAAATTTAACATTTAACTCTAACGGTAGATATTGTGATGAAGATAAATCTATCAAAGAGTTAAGTAATGAACTCTTTTTAGTATCTGAACTAGCTGAAAGTAGTATTGGATTTGAGATACCACTAATTGATAATTAATGTGGTATAATGTCGCACAAAAATTTAATTAACATTTACCAAGGAGTAAAAATTGGATTCTCATCCCCCCTCGAGTTATGAACATTCTTCTATAAAACATTTTTTCTTTGAATATATCGATATTATCTTAGGTGTAGTATTTTCAATACTATCTTTTTATTTTCATACTAATAGTAGTAAAGAGTTAAGTGTTATAACAACCGCTATTGCTATTGGAGCATTTTCTATGACAGTTGCAGAAATTGCAGATATTCTAGCAGATAGATTTGAAGAACCATACGCTAGTTTTGTATTAACATTTTCTGCTGTTGTTGTTGAAATTGTGCTACTTTATATGATTATAGCTAATGCAAATGAGTCTGCACAGGGTTTAGCAACCGTTAAAGGCGGTATAATCTCTGCCGTTATAGTAGATATGAATGTGCTACTAGGAATTGCGGTATTTATCGGAGGGCTAAGCTTTAAAGAGCAAGAGCATAACGAAGATACATCTAGTACTTACACTACAATTCTTTTAGTAGCCGCTTCTGCCCTATTAGTTCCTAGTATATTAAATTACACAAATAATGAAGCTGGTCTTTTTCAAGCATCTGTAGTTATTGCAACTTTGCTTATGATATTTTATGTCTTTATATTTATCTTTCAAACCAAAACACATAAACACTTCTTTAAAGCTACAGCAAAAAGTAGAATGTTTGTAATTAAAAAGAAAAAGAGAGAGCACGGAGAGTTATTTGAGCACCATGAACACGATGACTATATTTTTGAAAAACTATCTAGTCCAGTAAACTTAGTAATTATATTTCTTTTAATTTTAACTATTGGATTCTTAGCAGAAATGTTTGCAAAAGATGGTATGATTTTAGCTAAAGAGTATAATATATCAGCTGGATTAGCAGGTTTAATAATTGCAATAATCTCTGTATCACCAGAGATTATGACCGCAATAAAAGCAGCAAAAGATGACGAAATTCAAAGAGTTGTAAACATTGCTATGGGTGCTTCTACTGTCTCTATTATGATTACTGTTCCAATTTTAATGCTACTGTCATATTTAAACGGTATAAACTTTGCATTAAATTTCAACGCATTTCAAGTTGGAGCATTAATACTTACAATTATTTTAGCTTGGAAAACAACAGACGATGGAGAAACTAACTATTTCGAAGGTATATCTCATTTAATGTTCTTTGCAGCATATGCCACTATTGCTACTTTGTATCATTAAAGTGCAAGGGTCGGTTTACCGACCAAAAAAGATTATATTTTGTTATTATTGTAGTAATTGGTCGGTAAACCGACCCTACTTTCACTTTTACCAATATACCAATAACAAATAAACAAATATACCTAATTATCAAAAGCCTTAATATAATCTTTATGAGAAGATTTTATCTTATCCTCTTCTTTATCAATTAAATCTATATTATTCTCTTTTATAGCTCGCTCTAATAACTCTATTCTCTCTATCAAGTAACTATATAACTCTTTTTCAATATCTGGCATTATATTATGTTTTAGAGGCTCTTTATTATCAACTCTTTTAGCCACATGAGCTGGCACACCTACCGCTGTGCACTCTGCTGGTACATCTTTTACAACAACAGAGTTTGCTCCAATTTTAGCATCTTTACCAATTACAATATTACCTAAAACTTTTGCACCTGCACCTATAGTTACATTATCTTCTATCGTTGGGTGTCGCTTTCCTTTAGAAAGACTAACACCACCAAGTGTAACTTGCTGATAAATCAAAACATTATTACCAATTATTGTAGTCTCTCCAATTACCACACCTGTTGCATGGTCTATAAAAACCCCCTCACCTATTGTTGCACCTGGATGAATATCTACAGTTGTTAAAAATTGTCCAATAGCCGAAATTAATCTAGGTAAAAAACGTAACCCCTTTAAATATAGTGCATTGCTAATTCTATAGAAAAAAAGTGCCCAAACACCAGGATAGTTAAAACACAATTCAAATGTAGATTTAAGTGCTGGGTCATTCTTTTTTACTGTTTTAAAATCATTTATTATTTTTTTAAATACTCCCATTTTATTCCTCTATTATTTTTTTAAGGGTACTTCCATTACCATTATGTTAAAAGTTTCAACTCTATAAATACAATAAGCTTAAAGCTTTCCATCGCTGTCATCGTATAATACAAAACCCCAAAGAAATAAAAAGTTTGACAATGTAAAAAACATGTTAAACTAAGGGGTGCTAAAGTAGAAAGAGG
Source organism: Campylobacteraceae bacterium (assembly GCA_027024155.1). Taxonomy (GTDB): domain Bacteria; phylum Campylobacterota; class Campylobacteria; order Campylobacterales; family Sulfurovaceae; genus JAADEQ01. The sequence goes on along the minus strand of JALVTE010000106.1, from coordinate 31 downwards.
AAGATAAAAGAGGTCGCTGTCATTGGTTAAT
>JALVTE010000105.1 GCA_027024155.1 Campylobacteraceae bacterium | reverse complement strand
TTAGAGAAAACTTTGCTCCACTCTAAATTGCCACCAAACATAGATATATTCATTCCGCTTCCAAAGAATGGGTCGTAAGCATCCTTTTGAGCCTTTGCAATATGTGCAACTATTGGAGGTATTGTAATTTTGCCACTCTGTTGAGGAAATACGATAAAGTGGTACTTTTGTACAATATAGTTACCCTCTTGACTCTTTTGCACATCTCCAACCTGCTTTGCCCACAAGTTACTAAACTTTGGTGGCTCTATTTGAGCTTTTGCAATATTGCTATTGGCTTTTAGTTTTAGTATTAAATCTAAATTCAGAGCCTCTCCAACATAAGAGCTGTTTTTATCTACAACCATTTGTAAGCTGGCATCAGCCCCATTTTTAATAGCAGTTTTTGGGTCTAATATAGATACATTGATAGGCTGAGTCTTATACTCTTTTCCTCCAACTTTAACTGTGAATGACGGTATAGTAACATTCTTATCTGGAGAGAAACTATAGCTTCTCTTTAGCGTTTTTTTCATATCTCCATTCATGATGACAATACTTGTAGATGTTCCGCTATCTGCTACTGGGTAGTTAGCAATTTCGTCAATTTTAGGAAACTCTATATCTCTACCTGTTGCACTTAGTGTTAGTGTTACGCTATCTCCGGGGTAAATCGCTGTTTTATCTATTGTCGCACTTACACTGCCAGCTAATAGGTAGATTGGCAGTAGTGCTATTAGTAGTATCTTACCAAGGATTGATATTTTTTTCATTTTGCTTTGCTCCTTTTGTATTTATCGGTAGTAAAAGAGTTTTGATTCCTCTTTTATCTAACGCTTTATTATATTTTCTTAACTCCATATCGCTAATTGGCAACTTTTTAGGCTTGCCATCTTTTCCCATCTTTTGCTTTTTAGCTTGCTCTTGCTTCTTCTTTTGAGCTTCAGAGAGTTTCTCTTTCTCTTTTTGCTTATCTTTTTTATCTTTGCCTTTGCCATCTTTTCTATTTTGCTTTTTATTTTGTTGCTTTTGCTTCTGTTGGCTATTTTGCTTATTCTTATTCTCTTGCTCTTTTTTGTTATTTTGATTCTGCTTATTTTGCTGATTCTTTTGATTTTGTTTACTGTTTTTATTTTGTTTATTCTTTTTGTCTTGCCCTTTGCCACCATTTTTCTTTTGCTTATTTTTATTTTGCTGATTCTTCTTTTTATCGTTCTTCTTATTCTTTTTATTCTGCTTCTTCTTTTGCTGTTGCTTCTTTTTCATCTTTTTTAACAACTCTAAATTGTATCTTGTATCTTTATCCTCTTTGATTTTAAGAGCCTGCTCATAAGCTTTTATAGCATCATCTATCTTTTTTAAATGAGCTAGCGTATTACCCATATTGTGTAACTTCTTAAACTCTAACTTTTTACTCTTAATAGCTTTAAATTCACTCAAAGCTTGTTTATATTTTTTATCTTTATAGTACGCTTCACCCAAATTATAGCGAACCTCATCGCTAGGGTTTTTAATTTTGCTATAATCTTGTATGGTTGTATTATAGTCACTCTTTTTATAAGCCTCTTGAGCATCTTTTATCTTAAAAACATCAAAAATACCAGCATTCGCAATACCGATAAATAAAAATAGTATTAATAGTTTTTTCATCTTTTTCCTTTCTATTTTGCTAACCGTCGCCGTAGGAGTAGGTCTTGTGCCTACCCTCTAATTGACTATGAATATTGCCATTTAATTTCAAAGCCATTTAGATTTGTGGGAAGCCACAAGGGCTACCCCTACACAAAATCACTACCCACTAACAACTAACCCCTAGCCCCTAACTTGGGTAGCGAAAATAACCCAATAAACATAAACAGCAACGCTAAAGCTAATGGATAAACAAACAACTCTTTTGTATCTTTTATTACGGTTTTACCGCTACTTTTTGCTTTAAATTTAGCCTTTATTGCGTCGGCTAAAACTTTCATATCGCCTTTGCCTAAGCTATACTCCATATATGCACCGCCACTCTTTAGGGCTAACTCTTTTATTGAGCTATTTAATTTAGTAATTACTATATTTCCTTTTCTATCTTTCATTACACCATTTTTAGTTTTTATTACATCGCCTTTTTTTGTGGCTACTGCGTAAACAAAAACCTTTATTCCGTGCTCTTTTGCATATGCTATCTCTTTGCTAAAATCTTTACTGTCGCCACCATCTGTAAAGATAAGCAGAGCTTTATTTTTACTATTTTTCAACTGTTCATTTGTTACACGAAGTGGTGCTAAAAGGTTAGTTCCTTTTAGTGAAATATAGTCTAAACTCATATTTTTAACCAAATACTTCAGCGTAGCAAAATCGCTTGTTAGAGGAGATACTAAAAATGCTCTTGAACTAAAAGCTATAACTCCAATTCGTGCCTTTTTAAAATCGTTTAACATTTCAAAAAATTTCTTCTTAGCAAACGCTAAACGATTAGGATAAACATCTTCAGCTAACATAGATTGCGAAATATCAAATGCTGTTACAACATCTATATACTCTTGTTTAACTGTAATTTCGCCATTGTCAATAACAGGGCGAGCAAGGGCAACAATTCCAAAAGCCAAAGCCAAAATCAAAAGCCAAGCACGCACCCTCTTACTAAGCCCAGAGCCCTTTTTTTGCATTTTTGCCAGTAGCTCTTTATTAAAGTACTTCTCTAAATTTATACCACTACTCTTTAAAACAAATAGCAAAAGCAGAGGAACTATCAACAAAGCTAAATACTCTATATTTTCAAATCTCATAATCTCTCCATTTCATACACTAAGGAATCTTCAAACAATAAATTTACAATTCCTAAATCCTAACCCCATTATCCTATATCCTATTAAAATTCACAGCCGTTTGAATACGGGTAGGCATAAAACCTACCCCTACATCCCATGAACCAAATCCTATATCCTATATCCTATATCCTATATCCTGCATCCTAAATCCCTATCTCCTGTACCCTAGTAAAATCAGTAACACCAACGCTAACAGCCCAACTGCAAGTGGATACTGGAAGAAGTAACTCTTTTTAACATATTTATTTGCTTTAATTTTACTCTTTTCTAGCTTATCAATTTCATCATAAATCTCTTTAATTTTATCTCCAGAGTCGGCACTGTAATACTTTCCGCCGGTGGCTTTTGCAATTTTGCGTAACACTTGTGGGTTAAAATCTCCGGCTCTTCCAACACCGATTGTGTAAACTTTTATACCATACCTTTTAGCCGTTTTTATTGCTACATCTAACGGAATTGTGTTTGTATTATCAACCCCATCAGTTAGCAAAATTGCGATTTTGTTTTTGGCTTTAGAGTTTTTAAAGAGTCTGCTACTTAAAAATAGTGCTTCATAAAGCGAAGTTCTTTGCATTCCGGCAATTCCGACATTTACATTTTTTAGCAGGCTAATAAGGCTCTTTTTATCGTATGTTAAAGGCACAGCCACATATGCAAAGTCTGCAAAAATAGTTAAGCCAATTTTGTCATGTTTACGCTTTTTAATAAAGTCTAATACTATATTTTTAACCGTTCCAAATTTGTTATACTCTCGCATAGAGCCACTGGCATCTAAAATCAGCGAAATCTCATACCCTTTGGTATTTTCTACCTTTATCTCATCTTTCTTAATTGGACTTGCAAGTGCAATAGTTAAAGCAAGCAGAGTTAAAAATTTTAGTGTATTTAAAAGCCAACTCTTTTTTGCCCCACTCTTTGCCAAAAGTTCACTATTTGGAAAGAAAAATGCTCTAAGCTTTGGCTTACAAAAGAGGCTACAGATTATAAATAGTATTAATAGTAAAAATACCCAAGGGTATTCGAATGTTATATTCATATTTTCTCCTTCGGAGAAAAGCGTAGAGCTTAAAGCGAAGAGCGAAGAGCTAGAAAGCTTTGCTTTCTTTTCATAGTGGCGAAGCCACCTTATTAGCTCTATACTCTAAGCTCTATGCTCTGAGCTTCTCTACCATTTTTTTCATTCTATCAATATCTTTAGGCTCTAAATTAGCCACCTCTTTTTTATACTTATACTTCTCTAAACTTTTCAATATCTCTTGCAACTCGACCTGCTGTTCGCTGTTTACTAGCTTTTGGGCATTTACGCTAAAGTTGTAAACTGCATCTTTTGTGTTGCTGTAGTCTAACTCTTTTAATGCTTTTAGTGCCAACTCTTGCGGGCTTAATCTTTTGCGTCTTCTTCTCTTTTTGAAGATTAAAAGATATATTAACACAACAGCTATTGCAAGCAGTAAAAGCCCAAAACCAGCCCCTGCATAAATAGCCAACTCTTGCAAGTGTGTATCTATATTAACAGGTGGTTTTATATCTTTTAATTTTGCTAATTCATCCATCTCAATTCCCTAAATCCTAAATCCTATACCCTAAATCCTAAGATGCAAACAACCTTTGCATCTTAACAAACGGGTCTTCGTCTGTGTAAACTTTTATCGCTCCTATTTGGTGCTTTAAAAAGTGTTCAAATAGTTTTTTATCTCGTTTTTCAATTTCGGCTTTAAAGTTTTTAATTGCCGAGTTATCTAAGCTAACTTCGCTCTGTTTTAGAGTTTTTGTATCTATTAGCGACAAATCGCCACTAAATTTTGGCTCCTCTTCGAATTTGTCTCTTGCGACTATGGCGTAAACTTCGTGTTTTGCACCAAGTAGCGAAAAATCTACCTCTTCAAAAAAGTCGCCAATTACAAAGATAATCGATTTCTGCTTTATAGTTTGCAAAAGGTAATCACTAAGTTTAGCGTAATCTACCTCTTTACCCAAACTATCAAACTCTAAAGCCTTCTCTAGTGTTGTGTAGAGCCAATTTATATTTTTAGTTGGTTTTACAAACTCCTCTTCTTTATCGCTAAAGAATACCGTGCTAAATCTATCGCTGTTTCTAATAGCCGAATAGCCAATTAGAGTTAAAATTTCGCTCATAAGCTCCTGTTTTTGGCGTACACTACCGAAGTAAATATTTCCACTTAGCATAAAGCACAGCACAATATTTAACTCTCGCTCTTCATTAAAAACATTAATGTAGGGCTTTTGCTCTTTGGCTGTTACTTTCCAATTTATCTTTTTAACATCGTCGCCAATTTGGTACTCTTTTATTTCGCTAAA
>JALVTE010000104.1 GCA_027024155.1 Campylobacteraceae bacterium | reverse complement strand
ATAATATTTGCAGTAGTAAAACATAAAAGAGAATTTTGTGAAAATTATGTAAGAGCTTAAGGGAATTTGTTTATAATTTAAGAGAGTTTAAGACAGAACATTCTGAGCGGATGCGAAGAATCTAACTCAATCTGCCAAGAATAACTCTTGGTTTTACCACCGTATAAACTAGATTCTTCGCATTCGCTCAGAATGACAGCTATGGTGAATATTTTCATTGTTTTTTGCTTTGAGCTTTTCACTTCCTAAAGCATTTGTTTAATTTTCCCTAAAGCTCCAAAAAGTAAAGACTCTTTATTCATAGCAGAGCTTGTTTTTATCTTTATCTCTATATCCAAAAGCTCCTGGTAAATCTTTAAAAGTGTAGAAGATTTTATTCTAACTGCTAAAGAGGCTCTATCGTTTTCTACAAATTTTGGCAGTTGGTAGCCTAAAATCTCTTTAGAGTTTGGTGCACCGTGCAGTTTTATGTATGCGTGGAATAAAAAAAGTTGTTGCAAAAATCGCTGAATTGCTCTTAAAATTGCTAATTCATCTTCGCCTAGCTCTATAATTTTATTAAGAGTTTGGGTTATATCCTCTTTTTTAAATAGAGATATTATCATCTTCTCAACAGCTAGTGGTGCTGTAGAGTAAACTAAATTATCTATCTGTATAGCCTCTATTGGTTCATCTAATATTGCTAACTTCTCTAACTCTTTAGTAATTAAAGCCATATTTAAATTTAGCAAATTTACTAAATGGTTAATTGCATATGGCGAGATATTTAAGCCAATCTCTTGTGCCTTTTTTGTAGCAAATTCGCTGGCTTCTCGCATATTTGCTTCGAAAAATCTAACCCAAATAGCACTATTTTTTTTACTAAAAGAGCTTTGCAGACTTTTTGCATTAGAAGCTCCGCCTTCGTAAATATATAAAAAGTAATTATCTGGATTTCTCTTAACAGCTTCTATTAAAAACTCTAACTCTTTTTTAGGAACTTTTTTATCGCTTCGTAAAATGTATAGATTTACTCCACCAAAAAGCGAACCTTGCGATAGATACCCCTTTGCCTGCTCAAAATTATATTCATCAAAAAAGTGCTCTAGTAAATCTTCTTTTGCATTTAGTTGCTCTTTATATAAAGAGGAATAATAGTCAAAGAAAAAGCTATTCTCCCCATATAACAGTACGCAATTTGGCAAAGAGTCTCTTAATAAATTTTCAAATTCGTTTCTATACATATTACTCTTCTATTTTTTTACTTCATTAGCCATAATAGTTGCCTTTTCTAAATCTACTTCGCTAATTCTAACTACTATTTTATCAAAAAGATTTGAATTATAACTTCGTAAATTAACAGTAGCACCCTGTGCACCATTAAGTAGTTTAGCTTTTGCCCCTTTGTTGGCATCTTCTACATCTATCTCTGTAATTTTAGCTTCGAACTCTTGCTCTATATGCTCTTTTGCCCAACGAGCAAATTTTCTATCTCTAAAATCCCATTCACACTTTGTTGCTTCTCGCTCTAACTCGCTAACTCTTGCACTCAGTGGTTCTATATTTCTTAGCAAGTACTCTAACTCTTTGCTATCACCTCTAAGTTGTGCTTTTATTAAGCGGTGTAAAATAAGGTCGCTATATCTTCTAATTGGCGAGGTAAAGTGGCTATAAAACTTAAAGCCCAAACCAAAGTGCCCAACATTAAAACTGCTGTAACTAGCTTGCTTCATAGATTTTATTATAAGCTCATCTACCTCTTGCTCTAGTCCTACTTTTTGTGCCTCTTTTTGAATGTCTCGAATTGTTTTTTCTATATCTTCATAATCGGCTTCTACATATATACCTATTGCACTTAACTCCTCTACAAGTTGTGCAATTTTGCTCTCTTTTGGTGGCTCGTGTATTCTAAAAATAGCATCACCATCTCCATCAAAGCGTTTTGCTGCCGCTTGGTTTGCTTGTAGCATACACTCTTCGATTAACGAGTGCGAAGGTGTACCGGTTTCGATAGTTGTCTCTTTTAATAGTTGCTCTTTATTTAAAATTAGTTTTATCTCATCGCTTCTAAAATCAAAACCACTCTTTAAACGAAGCTTTTTAAGCCGTCGTGTAAGTGCATAAAGAGGTGTAAGCCATTTAAAAATTTGCTCTTCTGCTTCATTTTTAGCTTCGTATTTGCCAGCTAAAAAGCTATCGATTTCGTCATAATTAAAGCGTCTTTTCGAGTGTATAACTGCTTCAAAAAACTCAGCTTCCTCTACCTCTAAGTTATCCATATTTAACTTCATCTTGGCAACAAAACTTAGCCTATCTACATGGGGCTTGAGTGAGCAGATATTTTCGCTCAAAGCACGTGGTAGCATTGGAAACGACTTATGCGGTAGATATGTTGTAAAACCCCTTTTAATCGCCTCTTTATCTATTGGACTGTAATACTCTATATAGTGGCTAACATCAGCTATTGCTACATATAGTGTACTTTTTGCAACATCGAAATAAATTGCATCGTCAAAATCTTTAGCGGTAACTGGGTCGATTGTACAAAATGGTAAGTCTCTTAAATCTACTCTTCCTTTAAGTTCACTCTCTTTAACTCTAGCAGGTACACTTTTTGCCTCCTCTAGGGCATCATCAGGAAATTCGTCGTAACGGTTGTACATATATAAAGATATTTTCTCATCAACCTTTGGGTCATCTATGTGCCCAATTACTTCGGTAACTTTGTTTGTTAAAGCATCTACTTTAAATAGTGTACCAACTTTATATATTTTTAAATCTACACCATCTTGGAAAATATTACTCTCTAACGAAGTTTTAATATCTACAAATTTGTATAAATTCCCCTCTTTTTTAAGTATATAAATAGAGGTCAAAACAGCATGCTTAATAATAGTAACAACCTTAGCACTTGCACGCCCACGCCTTGCAATTACCCTTTTTGCCACTACAAAGTCACCATTTTTGGCATCTTTTAAATCGTTTGGTTCAATTAGTAAGTCTTTTTGCTCTTTAAACAGCGAACTCATATAGCCTTTGCCTTCGGCATTTATATATACTTCGCCAGCTCTATAGATAGATTTTAACCTATAGAGCCCATCTTCTATATCAAAGGCATTTAATCTGCTTAGCTCCTCAAAGGCTGGCTTATCTTTTTCGTCTAACTCATTAGGTAAAAAACCTCTTGTAAGTTGTATTGCAAATGGGGTCATCTAATCTCTTTTTTAATAATCTCTAATCTCTCGATTCTCTCTTCGGTGCTTGGGTGTGTTGAAAATAGTGAACTAAATCCATCTTTTAAAGCACTAAATGGGTTTACAATAAATAGGTGTGCAGTTGCAGGCTCTGCATCGTGCAGTACGCCACTTCTTGCATAGTTATCTAACTTAGAAAGTGCACTCTGTAACCACTCTGGATGCCCTGTAATTAGTGCTGCACCCTTGTCTGCTTCGAACTCTCTACTTCTGCTAATTGCCATCTGAATTACTGTAGCAGCTAATGGTGCTACAATCATTAATGCTATCTCTACAATCGGATTTCTATTCTCTCTATCTCCACCAAAAAAGTAGCCAAATTGCGAAATAATAGATATTGCCCCTGCAATAGTTGCTGCTATTGTTCCAATTAACATATCGTAATGTTTAATGTGGCTTAGCTCGTGTGCTAAAACGCCCTCTATCTCTTCTAATGTTAGTAAATCTAGTATTCCTTCGGTTACTGCAACTGCTGCGTGGTTATAGTCGCGTCCTGTTGCAAAAGCGTTTGGTACTCTATCTGGAATAATATAGACCTTTGGCATTGGCAAATTTGCCTTGCGTGCCAAATTTGCTACAACCTCATAAAGCTCTGGTGCCTCATTTGGAGTTACCGGTACTGCATTGTAGTGGCTTAATATATGTTTGTCACTATAGTAGTATGCATAAAAATTCATTCCAATAGCAGCAATAAATGCCAATATCATACCAGTTTTGCCAGCTATTAAATTACCAACAAATATAAAAAACAGTGTTAATGCTGTCATTAAAAAGTATGTTTTAAATTTTTCTATCATTGTTTTTCCTTTCAGGAAAGCTTAAAGCTAAAGGCACAAAGCGTAAAGCTAATAATGTAGCTTTTTTTATTAAACGCGACGAAGTCGCACAACTAGCTTTGTGCTTTAAGCTTTTGGCTTTTTGCCTATATCTTACCTTATTCAAGCAAACTTAATTGCAACCTAAATCGCATTTTATCATAAAATAAGTCGCGTTTAGGTATAATCCGCAAAAATATTCAAAAGGAAAAGTAATGGCAGATTTAAATGTATATTACGATAAAGATTGTGATTTAAATATTATTAAATCAAAAACAGTAGCAATGATTGGTTTCGGTTCTCAAGGACACGCACACGCAGAAAACTTAAGAGATAGCGGTGTAAATGTAGTTGTTGGTTTAAGAGAGGGTGGTAGCTCTTGGGGTAAAGCAGCTGCTAAAGGTTTCGAAGTTTACTCTGTAGCAGAAGCAACTGCAAAAGCAGATGTTGTTATGATTCTTTTACCAGATGAAAACCAAGCAGAGATTTATAAAGAGCAAATCGAGCCAAACTTAAAGACTGGTGCTACAATCGCATTTGGTCACGGATTTAACATTCACTACGGAAGAATCGTTCCAAGAGCAGATATCAATGTAACTATGATTGCTCCGAAAGCTCCAGGTCATACAGTTAGAAGCGAATTTGTAAAAGGTGGCGGTATTCCTGACTTAGTAGCAGTAGACCAAGACCCAAGTTGCGAAACTTTAGAGTTAGCAAAAAGTTATGCAAGTGCTATCGGTGGTGGTAGAACTGGTATTATTGAGACAACTTTCAAAGACGAAACAGAAACAGACCTATTTGGTGAGCAAGCAGTACTTTGTGGTGGTGTAACATCACTAGTTCAAGCAGGTTTCGAGACTTTAACAGAGGCTGGTTACCCAGCAGAGATGGCATACTTCGAGTGTCTTCACGAGCTAAAACTTATCGTAGACTTAATGTTCGAAGGTGGTATTGCAGATATGAGATACTCTATCTCTAACACAGCTGAGTATGGCGATTATGTAAGTGGACCACGCGTAATTAACGAAGAGTCTAAAAAAGCTATGAAGCAAATCTTAAAAGAGATTCAAAACGGTCAATTTGCAAAAGACTTTATCTTAGAGGGTCAAGC
>JALVTE010000103.1 GCA_027024155.1 Campylobacteraceae bacterium | reverse complement strand
TTTAAAAGAGGCATTTGTAACAATGCATGATGTAGATACAATCATATATAAGGCATAATATGAATTTAGCAATTTTAATATCTGTAGCTATAGGTGGTTCTATTGGTGCACTTATGCGTTTTTTAGGTTCTTTTTATATAAATAAACTTTTAGGAACAGCTTTTCCTTATGGTACGCTTGGTGTAAATATTATAGGAAGTTTTATAATAGGCTTTTTAGCTCTATATTTTGAACAGAGTATATCTCCAAATGCTAAAGCACTTTTAATTACTGGAATGCTAGGTGCATTGACTACATTTTCTACTTTCTCTTTAGAGAGTGTTTTAATGCTACAAGAAGGTTTATATACTAAAGCACTTTTAAACATAGTTTTAAATGTAACATTAGCTTTATCTGCTACGATTACTGGTATGATGTTATTTCGTAAGATTTATGGTATATAGGGCACCTTCAATGGCGTTAAGTTAAGGAATCTATAGCAATATAATGGAATTGATTATTAAATAAAATTAATAATTTTCCACCTCCGTCATTCCTGTTAAAACGGAAATCCACGGTTTAAATTGTCAAAAAAGTTAAATTGCAACTTTTGGACAGTTGAAATCGTGGACTACCACTTCTGTGGGTAATGCCAATGAATTAAGAATTTTTTGGTGTGGTAAGGGTACCACACCCTACGCGAAATTTACTTTTTACTGTAGGGTGCAGTGTCCTCACTGCACATTTAAAAGCTTAATTTATTGGCATTGCTCCTGTGGGAATGACGCAGTGGCTAGCTTTAAGCTTTCGGCTTTGAGCTTAAAGCCAAGAAATGTATATGAAATTCTTAACTTAATACCATTGGAGGTACTCTATAGAAATAACCAAATTTAAAGTGCTATTATGGTACCCTTAGTTTACAAAATAAGTAAAAGCTACATTGTTAGCTCTAAGCTCTAAGCTCATGCTATGAGCTTTCAATAAGGTGGTAAGATTGGATAACGCTATTACGAAATATAGTTGTGCTGGGTTTGTATTAAAGCCTGATGCACCAGAGCTTTTGGATACATTTTTAGAGATTAAGAGTAAGTTTAATAGTTTTGGTATAGAAGTTAAACTTGCAAAAAAATCAGCTAATATGATTGGGCTTAATGATGGTGTAGAGTTTGAAGATATGTGCAAAAGTTGCGATTTTTTAGTCTCACTTGGTGGAGATGGGACTCTTCTCTCTTTAGTTCGTAGAAGTTATAAATTTAATAAGCCTGTAGCTGGTATTAATGCTGGTAACTTAGGTTTTTTAGCAGATGTTAAAATTGATGAAGTAGATAATTTTTTAGAACAGTTAAATAGTGGTGAGTGTAGAATTGATGAGCGTATGATGATAACTGCAACTCTTATTAATCAAAATGGTTTAAAGAAAAGTTTTTATGCTTTTAATGATGTTGTAGCAACTAGAAAAACTGTATCGAAAATGGCAACAATAGATGCTTATATTGAAGATGATATTTTTAATAGATATAGTGGAGATGGGCTTATAATCTCTACACCTACCGGTTCTACTGCTTATAATCTAGCAGCTGGCGGACCGGTGATGTATCCGCTAACAAAAGCATTTATTATGACGCCAATTTGTCCACACTCTTTGACACAAAGACCACTTGTTATGCCTGCTGACTTTACTATCAAAATAAAAACACCTAAAGATAAATTGTTGATTGTTGTTGATGGACAAGATGATTATGAGTTAGGTTGCGAAGACTCTTTGATAATTCGTGGTTCAAAACAAAATGCAAGACTTTTACATAGAAAAGAGAGAAACTACTTTAGTGTTTTAAGAGATAAATTGTCATGGGGTAATAGATGATAGAGAGGCTATATGCAAAAGAGTTACTTGGATTTAAAAGTGTAGAGTTAGATTTCGAGAGTGGTTTAGTTGTAATTACTGGTCCTAGTGGTGCGGGTAAGTCTGTGCTTATTAGCTCTCTTTTAGCTAATTTTGGCTTGGCTAATCAAGAAGCAAAACTTTGTGAAGTGGAGTTAAAAAAGCCAAAAGGTTTAGAGAGTGATGAGTTTGAATTAGAAGACTATATTGTTATAAAAGCTCTTAAAAAAGATAGAGTACGGCTATTCTTAGATGGGCAAAATATCTCAAAAAAGGCTTTAAAAGAGTTATTTAAAGGCTATATTTCGTATATAAGTGTACGAGATAAGAGTGGTTTTGAGAGTGATAGTTTAATAGAGCTAATAGATGGCTATATTGCAAAAAGTGACTCTAAATATTTAGAAACTTTGGCTAAATATAGAGAAAAATATTGCCTATATAGAGAGAAAGAGGCAGAGTTAAAAGAGATATCAAACAGGGTCAAAGAGGCAAATGAGAGGGTAGAGTTTTTAAAGTTCGAGATAGATAAAATTAAGAGCTTAAACCCGCAAGAAGGTGAGTATGAAGAGCTTTTAATTGTTAAAAAACAGCTCTCTAAATTGGATAGAATTACAGAAATAGCTAATAGAGCAGAAGATATTTTTAGTTTTGAAGATAGTATTTATGAGCTATTTACAATGCTAGAAAAAGATAGTAGCTACTTTAGCGATGCTATGAATCAGCTTAGAAGTGATTTCGAAGATATAGCTACACTTAGTGATGAGTTAGCCGATACAGATATAGAGGCAGTTTTAAATAGACTAGAAGAGTTGTCGAGTTTAATTAAACGATTTGGTTCTATTAGTGAAGCTTTAGAGTATTTAAAAGATAGAGAGGATGAACTTGCAAGTTTTGAAACTATCGAAGAGGATGTAACAAAATTAAAAGCAGAAATTGTAAAGTTAGAGGGGCAACTTAGCAAAGAGGCTACTACAATTAGTAAAAAAAGAGCAAAATCTTCTAAAAAGATAGAAGATGAGTTAGAGAAGTACTTAAAAGAGTTAAAACTACCTCGTGCAAGTTTGAATTTTAAGAGTGTAGAGCTATACGAATTGGGTATAGACGAAGTGGCTTTAAGTATGGGAGATACCAAGGTAGAGTCGTTAAGTGGCGGTGAATTTAATAGAATTAGGCTAGCACTATTAACGGTAGGAGCTAGTGGAGTGGTTGGAAGTGGAGTTATAATTTTAGATGAGATAGATGCAAATGTTAGTGGAGATGAGTCTATTGCGATTGCTAATATGATAAGTAAACTATCTAAAAGCTTCCAAATTTTTGCAATATCGCATCAACCTCACTTAAGCTCCAAAGCAAAACAACACATATTAGTTACAAAAGATAGTAGCGGAAGTGTTGCTAGAGTGTTAGAGAGTAATCAGCGAGTAGAAGAGATAGCAAGAATTATTGGTGGTGAGAGTTACAATAAAGAGGCTTTAGATTTTGCTAAAAAAATATTGGAATGATTTTTTTGTTGATAGCTGATAGTTGATAGCTGATAGTTGATAGTTGATGGTTGGAGTAGCAGTCATTCTGAGCGGATGTGAATAATCTAGTTTAAATGACTATAGTGTTAAGAGTTTCTCTTGGCTGTTTTAGTTAGATCCTTCGTATGCGCTCAGGATGACGGCGCAGTTGTAGGGACAGACCTATTTGTCTGCCCGTTAATTGTTGTGGTTATAAAGTTGTTATTTTAATTAGAACTAATTTTGCATAAAGAGGTGTTTATGATTATAGATACACATTGTCATTTGGATGATGAAAGATATATAGAAGATTTAGATGAAGTATTAGAAAGAGCAAAAGAGGCTGGGGTTAAGAAGTATATAATACCTGGAGCAGACCCTAAGAGTTTAAAGCGTGCAGTGGAGCTTAGCGAAAAATATGATGACATATATTTTGCGGTCGGTGTACACCCATACGATGCACAAAATTATAACAGAGATTTTTTAGAGCAATTTATAGAGCATAAAAAGTGTGTAGCGGTTGGTGAGTGTGGATTAGACTATTATCGATTGCCAGAGTCTAAAGAGGAGGTAGAGCAAGAGAAAGCTTTACAAAAAGAGGTATTTATAGACCAGATAGAGCTTGCAAACAAGTATAATAAACCGTTAATAGTGCATATTCGAGAGGCTAGCTTAGACTCTAAAAATATCTTAAAAGAGTATGCAAAAGTAGATGGTGTATTACATTGCTTTAACGCTAACGAAGGGCTTTTGGAGTTAGCAAATATGGGGTTTTACTTTGGAATTGGTGGAGTTTTAACTTTTAAAAATGCTAAAAAGCTTATAAATGTTTACCCTAAAATTCCATTAGAAAAATTAGTAGTAGAAACAGATGCACCTTACCTTACACCACACCCATATAGAGGTAGTAGAAATGAACCTGCATATTGTGCTTTAGTATTAGATAAAATGGCAGAACTTAGTGATGTTAATATAGATGATTTGAAAAATATTACTTTAGAAAACTCTAAAAGGCTGTTTAAAGGCATAATTAGTTAAAATTATTTAATATTAATTTTTAAGGTGCCTTTATGAATATTAGATATATATTTTTAATAATCTCTATTTTTATAATTAGTGGATGTAGTGTAAATAGTTTAAATCCATTTAAAACAACGCCATATTATATAGAGGGTGATGATAGTTATTTACAAGATACTACAGATAATACAATTAGAAGTGGTAATAAACCAAAACGATATGCAGGCGGTGGATATACTAGCCCTGCTAGACATAGAGCTACTATGAGAAACTATGTAGTTAAGGGTAGGGTGTATCATCCTACATATGTTGCTGTTGGGGATAAAATGAGAGGTATAGCTAGTTGGTATGGTCCTAATTTTCACGGGCATCAAACAAGTAATGGTGAAACATACAATATGTACGATAAAACAGTAGCACATAAGACTTGGCCAATGGATACAATGGTTAAAGTCACCAACTTAGATAATGGTAAAAGTACTATAGCAAGAGTAAATGATAGAGGACCATTTGTTGCAGGTAGAGTTGTAGATTGCTCTTATGCTACAGGTAAAGAGATAGGTATTGATAAAAAAGGTATTTGTCATGTTCAATTAGAGGTAGTTGGATTTGCTGGTAAAGTATATAAACCAAAGAAAGGCAAATCTGCTCCTAAAGTTAAGTTAAGCGATTTTGGTGTTCAAGTTGGTGCATTCTCTGTATTGGCTAATGCTGAAGCTACTAAAGAAAAATATGCTAAAATAGCAGGTAGTGGAAAGAGAGTTGTTATAAAAACGGGAAGAGATGCTAACTTTAAAGCAACACTTCATAGAGTTTGGGTAATGGGCTTTGGTTCTAAAGAGGAAGCACAAGACTTTATTAATGATAATAGCGTAGCTGGTGGATTTATTATACGAGATTAAGGGATTATAATGGTAGTAAAGAGTAGAGATACAAAAGAGACTCAAATTACAGTAGAGTTAAATTTGTATGGTGAGGGTAAAAGTGATATAAATACAGGTGTTGGTTTTTTTGACCATATGCTAGATGCTTTTGCTAGACACTCACTTATGGATTTAAAAGTAGAGTGCAAGGGCGATTTGCACATAGATGCTCACCATAGTGTAGAAGATGTTGGTATAGTTTTAGGTTTAGCTTTAAAAGAGGCTATATATCCAGCGCAAGGTATAGAGCGTTATGGAAATGCTACTGTTGTAATGGATGAAGCAAGTGTTAGTTGTGATATAGACCTTTCAAATAGAGCATATTTGGTTTATGATTTACCACTAAATAGTGGCTCTATATCTAATTTTGATTTAGAACTTGTAGAGGAGTTTTTTAAATCTGTAGCATTTAATATGCCATTGAATTTACATCTTACTTTTAATAGAGGAACTAACAGACATCATATAGCAGAAGCAGCATTTAAAGCATTTGCAGTTGCAATAAGACGAGCAGTTACAAAAAATAGTAGAGTTGGTGTGCCAAGCACCAAAGGTGTACTGTGAGTATAAAATTACTTATTTTAGATGTCGATGGCACTATGACCAGTGGTAAAATTACATATAGCAATAGTGGTGAAGAGTTTAAAAGTTTTTGTGTAAAAGATGGTCTTGCTATTGCTAGTTGGATAAGGCTTGGTGGAAGAGTAGCTATAATTACTGGACGAGAGTCTAAAATTGTAGAAAGAAGAGCTAAAGAACTTGGAATAGAATTTTTTTATCAAAAAATTAAAGATAAAGCTGGCAAAGCTGAAGAGATTCTTGAAAAATTAAATATAGGATGGGAGAGTGTTGCTGCTATTGGTGATGATTTAAATGACTACTCTATGCTAAAAAGAGCTAAGCAATCTTTTGCTCCGAGTAATGCTGTTGTTTATATTAAACAGTGTGTAAACAGTGTGCTATCAGCACAAGGTGGTGAAGGTGCGGTGCGAGAGATGATAGAACTTATTATTAAGCAGGAAGGGTTATATAAGGAATATTTAAGTTTATGGGACGCAGAGTAGAGTATATCTTAATATTGGCTATTTTGACTGCTTTAGTTATTCCATTTTTTATAAGTTCAGATAATACTAAAGATAGAAAAAAAGAGAAAGTTTTTGACAAAAGTGGTGAAATTAATAACTTTATAGAGTATGAGATAAACTCTACAAAATTGCAACATACATTAAGAGCAAAAAAAGCAGAAGAGGTAGATAAAAAATGGTATTTGAATGAACCAAATATTACAACTGATAAAATAGAATCTTTAAGTTCAAAAAGCTCTATCTTAACAGCTAAAAAGGTAGAGTTTCATAATAATGTTGTAGCAGTAAAAGTTGATGGAACTAT
Source organism: Campylobacteraceae bacterium (assembly GCA_027024155.1). Classification (GTDB taxonomy): domain Bacteria; phylum Campylobacterota; class Campylobacteria; order Campylobacterales; family Sulfurovaceae; genus JAADEQ01. The sequence continues at coordinate 17,607 of JALVTE010000103.1, read as the reverse complement.
TTATAAAAGTAATAATGCAACTTATAATATTGAGACAAAAACATTAACTACTCCTAAAAAATTTACTATAAATAGGCATGTAAATATTGTTAGTGGAAAAGATTTGCATTATGATTCTAAGTATAAAATAACAAAAGCTAAAGATGTTAATGCCACTTTTGTCCTAAAAAAGGCAAAAAAGTAGATAGATTTAGTATAATAAGATTTGATTAATCTATGAGGAATCGTAATGAAATTTATTATATTTATAATATCTATTTTAACATTAGCTAATGCTTCCAATTTGGAGATAACATCTAATAATTTTTTTTATAAAGATGGTGAAGCAAAAGCTAAATTTAGTGGAAATGTAGTCGCTAAAGAGGGGCAAAGTTTAATAAAAGCCTCTACTTTAACAGTATTTTTAGATAAAAATAGTGAAGCTAAAAAGTATGAAGCAACTGGAAATGTACAGTTTGAAATTAAAAATTCTAAAAAAGATATTAAGGGTAAATGTGCAGTTTTAATATATTTACCAATTCAAGACAGATATATTCTACAAGGAAATGTTGAGTTAGATGATTTATTAAATAAACGAAAAGTTTATGGGGATGAAATTATACTAGATAATAAAAAAGGCGAAAGTTACGCAAAAAGTAGTAGTAAGAAACCTGTAAAGTTTATATTTAAAGTAAAGAGTAAAAAGTAATATGCAAAAAGAGAATCCAAGAGTTGTAAAAGCAGAGTTTGTTAAGTCTGCACAGAGTATTAAAGATAGTGTTGATGAGAGTCGTAGTGAAATAGTATTTATGGGGCGCTCAAATGTTGGTAAGAGCTCTACAATAAATTTACTAACAAATAGAAAGAACTTAGCAAAGAGTTCTGCAACACCAGGTAAAACACAATTAATTAACTTTTTTGATATTGAGTATTTATATAAAGAGCAAAGATACCCTTTATATTTTGTAGATTTACCCGGTTTTGGTTATGCAAGAGTATCTAAAAGTACAAAAGAGGTATGGCAGAAAAACCTACTTGAGTATATACAAAATAGGGTAGCAATTAGGCTATTTGTGCATTTAAGAGATGCTAGGCACCCTAAAACAGAGATAGATAACAGAGTTGAAGAGTTTTTAAAAAAGAGTATAAGAGATGACCAAAAACTGCTAACTATTTTTACAAAAGGCGATAAATTAAATCAAAAAGAGATGTCTAAGTTAAAACGAGAGTATCCGGACTCTATAGTTATATCGAATTTAAAAAAACGAGGGCAAGATAGAGTACATAAAGAGATACTAAATTATGTATTTGGAGTAGAGTTTGATTGAGTTAAGAAAAGCTAAACTTAGTGATATTCCCGCTATGCAAGAGCTTGTTAAAAAAGAGGTTGCAGATGGTGTCATATTAAAAAGAAGTGATGATGAAGTAGCTACAAATATACGTAGTTATGTTTTAGTGTTTAAAGAAAATGTGCTAGTAGGATATGCTGCTTTGCATATACATTCGCCTGAACTTTCAGAGATAAGAAGCTTAATAGTAAGCCCAGAAGCTAGAGGCTTGGGTGCGGGTAAAAATATAGTAGAGTATTGTAAAAATGAGGCAAAAGAGTTAGGTTTAAAAGAGATATTGGTTTTAACATATATTGCTGATTTTTTTAAAAAATTAGATTTTGTAGAGATAGAAAAAGAGAAAATTCCAGAACATAAAATTTGGTTAGATTGTGTTAAATGCATACACTTTCCTATTTGTAATGAAATATCTCTAATTTACAAATTATAAGGTAAGTGTTGTGGATAAGGTATATAAGAGCTTTGTTGTTCTGTTATGGATAGCTATAGTAGTTATATATCCTATGTTAATTTCTATATATGTTACATTACCACTATTTGTAGGTTTTTCTGGATTAATGTTAGTAAGAGGTTTGGATGAAGAAAATTATTTATATATATTTTTTTCATTAATATATATGTTGAATTTAGAGGTTAATCTATCTTTACCTATCTTTTTACTTCCTATTTCGGCTATTGTATTTTATATATTTTTAAAAGATAAGTTAAATTTTTTGAAATTATGTATCTCTTGTGTATCTGTTGCTACAGTTCTTTTAATAAATTTAATATATTTCTCTTTTTTATTTTTTCATGATTTTATAACAGGGCAGAGTAGTGTGAATTACGATTCTTTTTTAATTTTCTCTATAATTTATGATATTATTGCAGCGGTTTTAGTATGAAGTATAAATTTATATTATTATTAATGGTTACAATTTGGGCTTTGATGATAACTAGACTTTATAATATTAGTATAAAATCGAACTATTATTATGAAAGGTTAGCAAAAGAGAATATAGAGCAAAGTAGTAAAATTAAGCCGACTCGGGGTGAAATTCTTGATTCTAGCGGTAAACTTTTAGCTAGTAATAAGATAGGTTTCTCACTATCTTTAAAACCACATATGAAGTTAAATAGCGCTGATTTTAATACTACGCTAGAGTTGCTTAAGAACTCTTTTAAAGATATAGATAGCAAATTATTAGTAAAAGTTTATAAGAAAAAAAGTTCTCCTTATAATCATAAATATATACAAGTTATAGATTTTATCCCATATGATGATATGATGAAAGTTTTTCCTACATTGAGTTTAAATGAAGATATAAAAGTTAATGCAGCAACAAAAAGATATTATCCATATGGTAAATATTTGGCTCACGTTGTTGGTTATATTGGTAAGGCAAATAAGAAAGACACAAAAAAAGATGAAGTTGTTAAAGTTGTAGGTAAAGTTGGTAAAGCTGGCTTAGAGAGATATTATAATAAAGTACTAGAGGGTAAACTAGGAACAAAAGTTGTAAAAGTTAATGCTTATAATAAAGAGTTAGAGTTATTAAAATATACTCCACCTAAAAGTAATAGAGATATAAAACTTAGTGTAGATGCAGATTTACAAAAATTTATTTATGATACAGTCGAAGATGAGAATAAAACAGCAGTTGTAATTGTAATGAAAACAACAGGAGAACTTTTGGCAGCAGTAAGTACTCCTAGTTATGACCCAAATCTATTTGTAGATGGTATAAGTGTAAAAGATTGGAAAAAAATCCAGAGTAATTTGGAGCATCCATTTACTAATAAACTTGTGCATGCACTATATCCTCCTGGTTCAACTATAAAAATGGGAGTGGCACTTGCAACATCTAAAGAGGCTGGAGACTTAATATTTAAACATGAATTTTGTAAAGGTTATATTACAATAGGAAAGAGTAAACATAAATTTAGATGTTGGTCTCATTGGGGTCATGGTGATGTAGATTTAAGAAAATCAATACGAGAAAGTTGTGATGTATTCTACTATGATAAAGCCTTGGATATAGGTATTGATAAACTCTCTAAAGATTTAAATTTAATAGGTTTAGGAGTAAGAACAGGTGTAGATTTGCCAAGAGAATATAAAGGTATAATACCTAATAAAAAGTGGAAAAGAAAGCGTTATAAACAGAGTTGGTATAAGGGTGAAACAGCAATTTCGGCTATTGGTCAAGGTTATGATGATGTAACACTAATGCAAATAGCTAGATATACGGCATTTTTAGCAACTGGTTATTTAGTAACCCCACATTTTGCAACACTAATTAATGGCAAAGCATATGAAGAGAAAGCAAAAAAAATAAATTTTAATCCTTTAGTCTTCCAAACAATTAGAAATGGTATGTACGATGTTTGTAATAATAGAAGAGGTACAGCTTACAAAGCAATGCACAAATTACCTATTATTATAGCAGGTAAAACAGGTACTGCACAAGTAGCATCTGTCCCCCAAGATGTGAAAAAAAGAGTAAAAGAGGCTGATTTAGCATATTTTAAAAGGTCACACGCTTGGCTTACAACATATGCACCATTTAATAAGCCTAAATATGTTATATCTATAATAGTAGAACATGGTGGGCATGGTGGTAGTACAGCAGGTCCAATAGCTGCAAAGATTTATAGATGGATGTATCAAAAAGGATATTTTGGTAAGCAAATAGCCCCTAAATTGTTAAAAGAGATATATTGATAAAGCATAGAGCTCAGGGCATAGAGCTCAGAGCATAGAGCTCAGAGCTAACAAGGTAGCTTTGCTATTTTATCTCAAACTTACCAATATCTCTATTTTTAATAACTCTATCATAACTAGATACTAAGCCATTCATTGCAATGTAAGTTCCAGCATTTGCATTTTGGCAAAACCCTATTGCTAAAGCTAAATTTGATGTTGCTTCTATAGGGTCAATCGAAAACGGAACCATAGCACCAGTAAAAACAATACTCTTTTTAATATTTTTAGAATCTACAACTTTTGAGCTTAAATCTATCGTATCTGTTCCATGAATTACAACAATTTTATTGTAATCACAGCCACTTACGTATTTTGCTAAAAGTTCTCTATCTTCATCTGTAAAATCTAGTGAATCTTTATGAATTATAGAGTCGTAATTTAATTTAATAAGCCACTTTTTTTCTATACATTTCAACGCAATGTTAGATTTATCAATCTCTAATTTACCATTTATTGGGTTGTATATTTTGTTAAAAGTACCACCAGTTGAGAGTATTAATATAGAATTCATCAGTTAATCCTGTAAACTTTTTGTAAATTCTAGCAAGTTTATGATAAAATACCGAAAAAGAAAAAGGTTTTTGAATGTTAATGAAGGGTAAAAAAGGCGTTGTTTTAGGGATTGCTAATAAAAAATCTATAGCTTATGGCATTGCAAAGGCTTGCCAAGAGCAGGGAGCTGAACTTGCAATTACATATTTAAATGAGAGATTTCAAAAGAAGTTAGAACCTATAGCCGAAGAGTTAGGCTGTGGTAATAGACTATATCCATGTGATGTATCTAAACCAGAAGAGATAGTAGCTCTTAAAGAGTCGCTAGAGAAAGATTTTGGAAAAATAGATTTTATAGTTCACTCTATTGCATTTGCTCCAAAAGAGGGTTTAAGTGGTAGATTTGTAGATATTTCAAAAGAAGCGTTTAGCACAGCTATGGATATTTCGGTTTACTCTTTAATAGAAGTTACACAAAAATTAAAGCCAATTCTTAGTGAAGAAGCTTCTATATTAACACTTAGCTATTATGGCGGTGTTAAATATATTCCAAACTATAACTTAATGGGTGTTGCAAAAGCAGCTTTAGAGATGACAGTAAAATATTTAGCTGAAGATTTAGGAAAAGATGGAGTAAGAGTAAATGCTATTAGTGCTGGACCTATTAAAACATTAGCAGCTGCTGGTATTGGAGACTTTAGTTTTATGCTTAAGTGGAATGCAGCACACGCTCCATTAAAGAAAAATGTAACCATTCAAGAGGTAGGAAATAGTGGAATGTATCTTCTAAGCAATTTAAGTAGTGCAGTTACTGGAGAGATACACTATGTAGATGGTGGATTTAACATTATGGGAATGCCTGCAGTAAAATTTGATGAAAATGGTAAACCAACAATAGCTTGGAATGGCGAATAAGAGTAAATCAAATAAGAGTGTATCTGTTATAAGTTTATATTAATAGTAATTTAGATAAGATTCCGAACATTTTAGGCAGATTAGACTTGGCTTAATAGAGAAAGTATAAAAAAATTAAGGATTGGGTAAGATGAAAAGAACATATCAACCACACAAAACACCTCGTAAAAGAACTCATGGTTTTAGAGTTAGAATGAAGAGTAAAAACGGTAGAAAAGTAATTAATGCAAGACGTGCTAAAGGTAGAAAGAGATTAGCAGCGTAAGGGATTATAAAAGTTTAAACTCATCTAAAGAGTTTAATCGAATCTACTCTAAACCAACACATTGTTGGCATAGTGAGTGGTTCGTACTTTTCTATAAAGAGTCAGATACAAAAGAGTGTGCCTTTGTATCTAGTAAAAAAGTAGGTAATGCTGTAGCTAGAAATAGAGCTAGACGACTTCTTAAAGCACAATTTATTAATTTCTCAAAAAAACTTAAAACTGGTAAATATATTTTTGTAGCTAAAGCTCCAATTATAGATATTAATTTTCAAGAATTAGAAAAACAGTTCAACTATATATATAAAAGACTTAAACTTTTAAAAAGATAGAAATTAATACCAAATCAAAATAAAAACAATCTTTTATATTTAAAACTTCCATATAAGCATGGCTACTACTACAACTATTAACTATGAAATCTTATAACTTTTTTGATTTTATAAACATATCTCTTTATTAGGATTTGGTATAATTGATACAAATTAACTTTTTTTAGATTAAATTAGTAGATAATATCACTCTAGTAGTGCTAAAGGCTTCAACTTTAGCACTATTTAGATATAATTACGGTTATTATTTAATTACATTGAAAAGGTTTTAATTTGGAAAAGTCGGATATGAATAAAAGGTTGCTAATAGCATTAGTATTATCTTTTTTAGTTTTAACAGGTTATAGTTATTTAATGCCTAAACAAAAACATGTTACAGATGCTAATAGTACAGTTACTAAAACTCAAACTGCTAATAGTGAGGTAAAAAATAGTGTTCATCAAGCACCAACAGTTGCTACAACAAGTCAATCTTCAGTTAATAGTGTTCAGACACCTAGTACTATTGATAATAGTAAAGTTATTGCTACAGTAAATACTAAAAAATACACTTTAAAAATTGACAATTTAGGTAGAATTGAAAGTTTGATTTTAAAAAATAAAAAGTACTCTACTGAAGATGGAAAGCCGTTAGATATTATCTCTAAAACTTCTATTAGACCCCTAGAAGTTAGGTTCCAAAATAAAGAACTTAATGAGAAAGCATTTAAAGTTGATTATACAGCTAGTTCAAAAAAATTAGATGCAACAAATGCACCTGCAGAGATTACATTAACTCAAAACTTAGGTAGTGATACTATTACAAAAGTTATAAAGTTTTATCCAGCTGGTAATTATGAGATAAGTGTAAAATCAAGTGCTAATAATGATTATATAATTACACCTGGTTTTAGACCTACTGTAGATAAAAGTAGATATTTAGTAGTAAGAGGTGTATTAATAAAAGATGCTCAAGGTGTTATTACAACGCTTGAAAAAGGTGATGTTGATTCAGTTAAAAAATTTAATAATATAATTTTAGCAGCAGGTGAAGATAGATATTATGCAACTGTTTTTTATAAGAAACAAGGTACTTTTAATGCAATAGTTGCACAAGCTGGTATAAAGGGTTACGAAGAAGAACCTATTGTATTTGCTAGTGTAAAAGGTAGTGATAAATTTTTAGGTTATGTAGGACCAAAAGAGTATAAATTATTTAAAAAGCTAGATAAAAATTTAGAGGATGTTATAGAGTTTGGTTGGTTTACTTTCCTATCTCGTCCATTCTTTAAAGTTATGTATGCTATTTATAATTTTGTTGGGAACTGGGGATGGGCTATAGTATTATTTACGCTATTAGTTAAACTTGTATTATTCCCGTTGTCTTACAAAGGTCTTATGTCTATGCAAAAGCTTAAAGATTTAGCACCTAAGATGAAAGAGCTTAAAGAGAAATATGGTAAAGACCCAGCTAAGTTAAATCAGCAAATGATGCAACTTTATAAAAAGCATGGTGCAAACCCAATGGGTGGTTGTTTGCCAATGTTATTGCAAATTCCTATATTCTTTGCACTTTATCGTGTACTTTTAAATGCAGATGAGCTTCAAGGTGCTCCTTGGATTGGTTGGATTACTGACCTTTCTCATCATGACCCATACTATGTATTACCAATTTTAATGGGTATTACAATGTTTATCCAACAAAAGATTACGCCAAATACAATGACAGACCCAACACAAAAGAAGATATTTCAATTCTTACCAGTTATTATGACATTCTTCTTCTTAACATTCCCAGCAGGTCTTGTTCTGTACTGGTTAGTTAACAATATTTTAACTATTGCACAACAATACTATATTAATCATGCATATGAAAAATATAAAGAGAAGATGAAAGCAGCAAAAAAGAGTTCGGAGTCTTAAAATGATGAAAAAATATGAAGCAACAACATTAGAAGAGGCTTGTAGAGAAGCCTCTAAAGAGTTAAGTTGTAGTATTGAAGATTTAGAGTATAATATAATTCAGTATCCATCTAAAGGTGTTTTTGGTTTTTTTGCTAAAAAAGCAATTATAGTTGCTCTTAATAAAAAAACTATTACTCCTACAGAAGATAAAAAAGATGATTCTTTAGTAGAGTTAGAGTCTGAAGATAAGCAAGAAGAGTTTACTAAAAATAGTACTATTGAAGATAATAATTTTACTTCTATTGAGAATGAAAATAAGATAGATTATGAAGATACAAATTTAGAACAAACAAAAGTATCAACTGATAATGAAATTGTAGATACATTTTTTAGTGATACTCCAATAAAGAAGTATAATACTGAATTACAAAAAAAGAGTATAACTGCTCCTGAATTAGAAGAAGAGATAAAAAAATTATTATCTAAAAGTTGTTTTGAAATTGATACAATAGAAGTAGATATAGAAGATAATACAGCATATGTATTTATAGATGGTGATGATGCTGCATTATTAATAGGTAAAGAGGGATATAGATATAATGCTCTATCTTATTTGTTATTTAATTGGATAAATGCTAATTATGGTTTATATTTAAAGTTAGAAATCGCACAATTTTTAGCATCTCAACAAGATATGATTAAACATCAAATGCAACCTGTCGTAGAACATGTAACAAGAGAGGGGTGGGGCAAAACAAGAGAGTTAAATGGAATTTTAGTACAAATTGCATTAGAGTACTTAAGAGATACTTTCCCAAATAAATATGTCGCAATAAAAAGAAGTAAAAATGGTGAAAGATATATAGTAATTAATGAGTTTAATAAAAAATAATGAATAGTACAATAGCAGCAATAGCCACAGCAAGTGGTGTTGGCTCTATTGCGATTATAAGAGTTAGCGGTACTGATTCTTTAAGTATTGCTACTAAATTGATTAATGGCAAGAAGCTAAAGATAAGAGAAGCTACACTTACTTCGATATACAATAGAGAAAATACCCTAATAGACCATGCTATCGTTATATATTTTAAAGCTCCTCATAGCTTTACAGGTGAAGATATTGTAGAGTTTCAATGTCATGGTGGTATAGTGATTGCACAAGAAATTTTAGAGACTTTAACCTTTTATGGAGCCCAGTTAGCAAAACCTGGTGAGTTTAGCCAAAGAGCCTTTTTAAATGGTAAAATTGATTTAACAGAAGCCGAAGCAATAGCTAAAATGATAGAAACAAAAAGTGTAGATGGAGCTAAAGTTTTAGCAAGGCAGTTAAAAGGTGAATTAAAAGAGTTTATCTCTACTACTAGAGATAGATTAATAGGTTTACTCGCACACTCTGAAGTTATGATAGATTATGCAGAAGAGGATATACCAGAAGACATACTCTTAAATTTAGAAAATAGTTTAGATAGTGTTAAGGCTAAATTAGAAGATATAGTTAAATCAAGTATAAGAAGAAAAGGTGTTATAGAAGGATTTTGGTTAGCAATAGTTGGTAAACCAAATGTAGGAAAAAGCTCTATACTAAATAAAATGTTAAATTATGATAGAGCAATAGTTAGTGATATTGCAGGAACAACAAGAGATAGTATAGAAGAGCAGATTAAAATAGGCTCTCATATTGTTCGTGTTGCAGATACTGCGGGTATTAGGGATGCTAGTGATGTTATAGAAAAACTAGGAGTAGAACGCTCTATTCAGTGGCTGGAAGAATCAGATATTATAGTTGCAGTTTTTGATGCATCAAGAGATTTTGATGATGAAGATTTAAAAGTTTTAAATTTAGTAAAAGAGGCAAAAGATAGTCAAGTTATTATTGTTCTTAATAAGATAGATAGAGCTAAAGAGATTAGTTTAGAAGAGTTTAAAGGTTTTGAACTTGTAAAAATTAGTGCAAAAGAGTCGGTAGAACCACTTATAGAAAAGATTGAAGAGTTATTAAATAGTCTCTCTAAATCAGATGAACTTATGCTAGTATCAACAAGACAGATTGAGTCTGTAAGCAAAGCTCTTAGAGAGATAGAAGCTGCAAAAGAGCCTTTAATTAATAATGAATTAGAGTTTTTTAGTTACCATATAAATGCGGCTGTAGAGGCACTAAATGAGATTACAAGACCATACAGACACGAAGAGATGCTAGATAAAATGTTTGGAGAATTCTGTTTGGGTAAGTAACTTTATAATTTTTTTACTATTAATAGAGAAAATATTATGAAATCATATGTGAAAATATAATAAAATCTTGTATAATTTTATTATCCCCTTAATAAAATAAAATTTAGGGTAATTGAGTTATGGAGTAGTCAAATGAAGTTAAATATATTAAAGAAAATTTTAATAATGTCTGTATCAGTTTTCTTATTTACTGGATGTAATGTGTATAGACAGATGGTCATACCAACACCTTACTATCCTGAACAAAGTACTGAAGTTCAGAATCAAGTTACGCAAACAGATACAACCACTAATGATGTAATAGATGCTACAAGTGAGGTAAATCAAGCACTTCCTGCTAGTGCAAACCAAGTAATTACACCTATAAAAAAAGATAATATACAAGTGCAAAATAAGACATTTGTACAAAGAATAGCATTCCCAGAGAGTGAATACAATAGTTTATCAAAAACTGGTAAAGCTACTGTAAAAGGTCGTATTTATATTACAACTCCTAGTGGTTTAAAGGTTTATGGTAAGCAGACAAGATTATATCTTAATCCAGAAACAAGTTACTCTACACAATGGTATAATAAAAGTTACTTAGGTGGAGCTAAGATGTCAAAAGTTGATCCTAGGCTGTTTAATTATTTAAAGTTTACAACTTCAGATAGCAATGGTAACTTTGAATTCTTAAATGTACCAAGTGGAACTTATTACTTAATTGGTGTAGTAAAATGTGGTAAACAGTGTGGATATAGTAGTGTTAAAAATATTAGAATTGCTAAAAAAATATCGGTATTTGGTAGCGATGAAGTAAATATAGATTTAACTAAATAAGTTTAAATGATTTATAGTTGATTATAATTTTTTAGAAATACAAACTATTGATTCCTTTTTTAGTGCTGCGAGAAAACTACTCATAAAAATGGAGTAAGGACTTTACTCCATTTTATTTAAACCCAAATATTGCTTTAGAATTAACAAAGATTTAGCAAATCATTGCGTTTAGGGAATTTACAAAAGGTTGTTAATCTCTAAAGTATAAAGTTTTTTTATAATCTATCTAATGATTTTTTGCATTATAATTGATTGTGTTTTACAGATGTAAAATATTTGTATTAATTGTAATTTAAATTTGTTTTAATGTGTAGTTAATATTAAGATGTGTATTAAAGTTAAGGGCAAAAGATGCCCTTTTGTAGAGTAAATATTACTCTACTACTTCTACAACTACTTCTGGACCTTCCCAAATTCCGTGCTTAGTACAGTAACCGTGTGCTACTAATTTAAGCTTTTTACCTGTTGGGATAATAGTAAAAGTTGTTGTGTTATGAGCTTTAGTATTTCCTAATGTACCTGGTACATAAGTTGCTCTTGCTAATAGTGTATCACCATTAAATAGTGTTACAGACTCTATATAGTGATCAAAATCATCTGGGTGAGTGTATTCGTTACCCATTTTTACTGTTACTTCAAATGGCTCACCAGCTTTTGCTGTTTTCTCGCAGTGAATAAATGGTGAGTGTCTATCGATTAAGTCTTTTTTCGCTTCTCTATCTATTTCTGAAATATCTTCGTACTTGTGAATCTTTGGCATGTTAAATCCTTTTATTTGTTTTCTAGGGTACCTCCTGTAATAGGCGATTCCCCTCTGTATTGTAATTATAGCATAAAAAAATCTAAATAGGATAAAATTACTCCTATTTAATCCTCTTTTATTTTACTTTTCGCCCAATCTTGTAACACTTTTTTCTGCTTAGGTGTTAATCTAGCATCTTTATGAAATAATAAATAGTCTGTAGGAGGCATAGTCTCTACTTTAAGAGAATCTACAATACCTTTATATATTTTTTGCTTCTTCTTTTCATCATACTTATTAAATATAGAAAAGTTTAGCCAAGCTCTACCATTTTTTATATGAGAATGTACACCAATAGATATTGGAGATATATTTCCATACCAAGGCATTTTTGTTTCGTTAGAGTGACAATCATAGCAACTTGTTTTTAAAATGTTCATTACCTCTTTAGGGGCTTTTATCTCATCTGCTGGAGTAGCTTTTGGTGGTTTTGGTATATCAATACGTATAAATTGAAGTAATAAAATTACACCTAAACTCCACCCTAAAATATTTAAGAGTACCTTCAATTTATTTATCCTTACCGGTAATTGTACACTGTCCTGTAATTGCACATGCTGGACATATACCAATAATACCTGCAATTAAAGGTATTGCACCTAAATAGAACCAACTATTTCCAGAATAGTATCCATATCCAATTAGTGCAGCTCCTAAAATAATTCTAAATGGTCTACAAAATTTTGCTAATTTCTTTGCATTTATTGCCATAAATGACTCCTTAAAAAGTATTTTTACAGGCTAATATTACTATATATTTATTAAATAAAAGTAAATAAAAAATGTTAGTTGAGTTGATTAATGCATATATTTGCCCCAAAGGGCATAAAAAGTACTCTATTTATCTCTTCTTAGTTCATCGCTTGAGTTAAGTTCAATAATTTTCCATGGTAAACCTTGGCGGTTTAACTCTTCCATAAATGGGTCTGGGTCGAACTCTTCCATATTATGTACGCCTGTTTTGTACCACTTTTTCTCTAACATAAGTTTTGCTCCAATCATCGCAGGTACCCCTGTTGTGTAGCTAACACCTTGACTAAGCACCTCTTTGTAGCAGTCCTCATGGTCGCTTACTTGGTAGATATATATACTCTTTTTAACACCATCCTTGTAGCCTGTAGCAACAACGCCTATATTTGTTTTACCTTTTGTTCTCTCGCCTAAACTTGCTGGGTCTGGTAGTAGGGTTTTTAAAAACTCTATTGGTACTATCTTTTGCCCTTTGTGCTCTACCGGTTCAATTCCTAACATTCCTACATTCTCTAAACACTTCATATGTGTTAAATAACTCTCTCCAAATGTCATAAAAAATCTTATTCTCTTTAAGCCTTTGATATGTTTTACCAAGCTTTCCATCTCTTCGTGGTAAAGAAGGTAACTATCTCTCTCGCCAATTTCTGGATAGTCCCAAACTTGCTTTATCTCCATAGGTTTTGTTTCTATCCATTTACCCTCTTGCCAGTATCTACCATTTGCACTTACCTCTCGCAAGTTAATCTCTGGGTTAAAGTTTGTAGCAAAAGCGTAGCCGTGGTCGCCCGCGTTGCAATCTAATATATCTATTGTTTCGATTTCATCAAAATAGTGCTTTTGAGCATATGCACAAAATACATTTGTAACTCCTGGGTCGAAACCACTACCTAAAAGAGCCATTATATTAGCATCTTTAAAGTTTTTATCTCTTGCCCACTGCTCTTTGTATTCAAATTTTGCTTCGTCTGGGTGCTCATAATTTGCAGTATCTAAATAATCAACTTTGCATTCTGTACAAGCATCCATTATGGTTAAATCTTGGTAAGGCAAAGCAACATTTATAACAATATTGGCATCTACCTTTTTAATTAATGATACCAACTCTTCAACACTGTCAGCATCTACTTGCTCTGTGCTTATCTCTACACCAATTTTATCTTTTATATTAGCTGCTATATCATCACATTTAGACTTTGTTCTACTAGCTAGAGTAATATTACCAAAACTCTCTTTGTTCATTGCAGACTTAAATGCTACAACATTACCAACGCCACCAGCTCCAATTATTAAAGTGTTTATGCTACTCATTTATCTCCCTTTTTAGCTATTTTATCAAAAAACTTATAAATACCAAAGCGTAACTCTTTGCCTGTTAATATGTAATATAGTTCATTATCATTATTTATTATAAGTTCAAAATCTTCTCTTGCTTCTTGTGTTGAAGCAACAAGCAATCTATCGCTAACTTTAACTTCGTAATTGTCATCAGGAAGTAGAGTTACCTCTTCTTTTCTATTTTTAACCATTAAAAATACTATTTTTGAGCGTTTACTTCTATCTCCTAATGACCTAGCAAGAAGCCCCAAGTTAATACTTCCACCATTTTTGAGATATTTAGTTAATGCATATGCCTCTTTTTTTACAATTCTAACTTCGAAAAGCTCTATATCTTCATTTGTCATAGATTTAAGACTTTTTGTTAAATCAGCTCCCCAATCATTACTCTTTTTATGTAACTCTTCTAAAAATCTATAAGCTAGTGGCATAGAGACTAAGCGGTGTACATGTTCAGAGATAATCTCTTCTAAAATATAAACTCTATCTATCTTTGCAGAGTTAAATATTGTAATATCATCAATAGTATTTTCTCTACCTATAGTATATATATCTGGATTTATCTTTTTTGCTGCTCTTAGAATTGTTAAGTTGATTAAGTCATCTTTGGTAGCAGCAATAATGGCTACAGCATTTTTTACACCTGCTTTTACAAGCTCTTTATAATCTTGAGCATCTCCGAATATTGCACTATTTTTTTTAGCTTTATGAGCTGCTGATTTTAAATCTATAAAACTACACTCTATATTTGCTTTATCAAGTGACTCCCTAAGTGCTTTGCCCATTCTACCATATCCACAAATTATATATTTACCTTTAGGTAGTGCTTCGTAATCTTTTATATCTAATTTATGACCAAAGATTAACATTTCCAAAAACCACAAATTAGGTGCTGATATTGCCAAAAAAAATCTGTTTGCTACTAGATTAAATGGGTCAATAATACTTTTGATTCCTAAATTTTTTAAGTGTTCTGTTTGCTCTTTGGTAGATGATTTAACTATAATATTTATTTTTTGATTTAAAAGTCTTGCTAAAAGAGCTATCTTAGTATTTTTAAAGTCGTTATCAAAAAGAACAATTATAGCTTTACAATTTCTTTTTGCTATTCCTGCTAATCTTAGTGTATCTGGTGAATCTATATTTGCAGAGATTGCATAAACTTCGGGAATAAAATTTTCTAACTCTAATTCATCTATCTTTTCTTGGTTTTTGTCTATAACGACAATTCTCTTATTATCTGCACTAAGTCTTTGAATTAAATCTTTAGTTGTGTGGTTATAGCCTAAGATAATAACAAAATACTCTTTTAAGTTTTTTATCTTTTTGCTAAATTTTGCAATTTTTAATTCTGATATTAATTTTTTATCTTGTATTAAAGTTACTAATGCACCTATAGCGTAAAACCATCCAATAACAGAAATATATATGGAAAAGAGTACCCATAATCTTTGAGCATAGGTAAATTCGTAAGGAATCTCTCCAAAACCTATTGTAGATGCCATAAATGTAACAAAGTAGAAAGCATCTAAAAAGTTCATATGATAAATATGACCATTATTATCTATACCTGGAATTAAAACAAGTCCTAGTATAGATATAGAGAAAGTAATAATAATAACAAGCAGTGGTGTCCGCATACGGCGGATTACTATCCATAATATATTATTAGAGTGCATAAATTATCTTTTAGATTTTAAAGTATCGCCCATAAACAAAATTACAGAAACAATGTTTGCCAAAAGTGCGCCACTAGCTAGAGAGACAATTACTTGTGCGCTGCTTGCAATGCCATGGTTTGCTACATATAAAGATACAGCCCAAACTATAGCAGAAGCAATCAGCTGTATATCTGCAACTAAACTTGTAGCTAAAAGTACAGAACCTAATTGTGTTTTATCTCCAAGTTTAAGAACAGTAGCAATAAAATTTACAACAATAGCCGCAAAAAGTTCATAAGGGCTATGGTGTGCAAAATTATTGATATCTCCATATACAAAGCCAAAGTTAAGTGTCATAGCCAATATAATAAAGAAACCAGAAATTACCTTTTGTGCATTCATGTTAATCCTATGTTAAAAATTATAATAATTATATCTCATTTTTAAATAATTGCAACTTTAATCTCAATATTAGCTATATTTTTGCATAAAAGTATGTATAATAAGGTAAATATTTCCAAAAGGTTTGATGATGACAGAGATGGATAGAGAGATTATAGGGCATATGGCTAACCCTAATAATTATGGGCGTATGGAAGATGCCGATAGTATAGGTATTGGAGAAAATCCTTTGAATGGGGAGAAGGTAATTATCTATATAAATGTATCAAAAAAAGATGATAATTTACATATAGATGATATTAAATTTGAAGCTATAGCTTGTATGACAACAGTAGTTGCTGGTTCAATTATTACAAATGAGGCGAAAGATATAAGCTTTGAGACAGCAGAAGAGCTTGTTGCTGTTACTTTAGGAATGCTAGAGAGTGTTCCACCAGAAGAGGCAGCTTGCTCAGAGATGGTAGCAGTAGCCCTAAAGGCAGCTATAGATGGCTATAAGTTAAGTCAAGAGAGTGGCGAAAAACAGACAGTAATTTATAAGATAGAGCAGAGCTGTTCACCAGAGCAAGAGTTTAGTGCAGTAGAAGATAAGCAGGAGAAGTAAAGTAATGAAAGAGTTATTAATTAAAACACACGAAGCGTGGATGGTTACATTAATGGCATCATTTATGAGTAAAGATGCAGAGAGCAAAAGAGTATTAAACGATTTTAGTGATATTTTATTTAGACATTTTACTTGGATAGAGAAAGCTTTAATAGAAGATGGTATTGAGTACGATTACAATAGAGATGCTGTACCAATTAAAGTAGATAGTTTAAAAGTTATTGTTACAAATATAATAGATAGATTAAATACTTTAGATATGATGCTAGCAATGTTAGATAAAGAAGCTTTAAAATTTAGATTGCAAACAGATTGGGATTATATGAAATATGCTCTAAATGAGATAAAAGATGAAGAGGTAACAGCATTTGATGCTAATCGTGAGTATAAAGATTATAATTTGACAAAAGAGGCAACAGATGCCCTTACACTATTTTTATTCGAAGAGGGTTATAAAGAGTATGAATTAATTATGATTTATAACTATTTAAAAGCACACTCTAACGATGACTATTTAAATAAAATATTTCAAATACTGATAGATGAGAGCTTTTTCCACTTAAAAAGTTTTGCAGAAATGATGGCTATTATGGGTATATTAGGAGTTCCTAGAGTTATACACAAATCACTCTATCAAGTAGATGATGTTACTCAATTTTTAAAAGATGGAATCGACGAAGAGTTAGCAGCAAAAGAGCAATGCAAAGAGCTCTCTGATGCAGTGGCAAAAGATAGTGACGAACTTGCTAAATTCTTTGACTTTATTAATTATCAAGAGAATTACCATATAGAGTTGATGAAAGATGCATTAAAACATTATGAGGAAAATAGATAATGAAGAGGCACTATAGCTCTCTTATCTCCTCTGCTTTTGGCAAATTTGCAGCTAAAGAGTTTTCGCCAAAAGTTCAAAGTTTTATAAACAATGCATATGTTAAGTTAATGGGCTTAGATATGAGCAATTTTGCACCTGCAGACTCTTATAAATCGCTAACAAAACTTTTTATAAGAAGCTTAAAAAAAGAGCCAAATATAGATGC
>JALVTE010000102.1 GCA_027024155.1 Campylobacteraceae bacterium | reverse complement strand
TTTGCCCATCTCCTACATTAGAGCCACCCATTCTAGCTGGTAATTGGTAGTGAATATCTAGTGAACCATACTGTAAAATTGGTGCAACTCCAATACTTAAACCATTTGAAAATTTATATGCAACTGGCACAGCAAATTGCATAAGTTGTAGAGTAGTTTCCATCTTAAATAAGTCTGGATATTTTTTAAAGTCCGTACCCATACCTGCTGTACCCCACATACCAACACCTAAATATACATTCGGAGCTATATTAGATGCTATTGCAACCCCCGGAATAATACTAACATTAGCTGCACTCTTGTGCTCGGTTGGTGACATTTGAGTTTTAATTGTTGGCATAAAAATTGTACCACCAAAACTGATTTCTGTAGATTTCACATCAGTAATAAGTGCAGGGTTTACAAGAGTAGATTCTGCTCCTTGACTTAGTGCTATACCTGCACCACCCATTGCTCTAGTTTTTGCTCCTACTCCAATAAGAGTATCTCCATTTGTTGCATATAGTGAACTACTTGCAATGATTGATAGTGCGATTGCACTCTTCATTAATTTGTTCTTTTGTAACATTTCTTCTCCTTTAATTATAAATGAATATTATAATAATACATATAAATAGATAAATATAACTTTAAACTATATACAAATATAAAATAAATGTATTGATTTTACCTTTTTACACAATCTCTTTTTGATTTGCCCTACGGGTAGCACAAGAGGGCACTTACTGTAAACAGTTTTTAACGCAAGTTAGCTTTGGCTAGCTTTTATTAAAAACTGTTTACATTAAGCACCCTCTTGTACTATTAAATGTTGTATATAGTGCGTAACATCAGTTAAATAAAAAGCCCTTTTAGGTATAATCTTTTTTAAATTTTTAAGGTTTTTACCTTAAGTTATGGAGTTTCAAGTGAGTTATAATCCAAAAGATATAGAGAAGAAGTGGCAAGATATTTGGGAAGAGCAGAAGGCGTTTGAGCCAAGTAGCGACCATTCTATGCCTAAAAAGTATATATTAAGTATGTTTCCATACCCAAGTGGAAGAATCCATATGGGGCATGTTAGAAACTATGCAATCGGCGATGCGTTGGCTAGATATTACAGAAAGCAAGGCTTTAATGTACTACACCCAATGGGTTGGGATGCATTTGGTATGCCAGCAGAAAATGCTGCAATTAAGCATAAACTACACCCTAAAAAGTGGACTTACGAAAATATAGACTATATGCGAGATGAGCTAAAAGGTTTAGGCTTTTCATTCTCTAAAGATAGAGAGCTTGCAACTTGTGATACACTTTATACAAAGTGGGAGCAAGAGTTTATTATTAAGATGTTTGAGAGTGGCTTACTATATAGAGAGAGTACAACAGTAAACTGGTGCGAGAGTTGCCATACAGTTTTAGCAAACGAGCAGGTAGAAGATGGTAAGTGTTGGCGTTGTAGTAACGAAGTAGAGTTAAAAGATATGCCAGGGTACTATTTAGACATTTTAAAGTATGCTGATGAGTTGCTTGATGATTTAAAGCAGTTAGAGGGCAAATGGCCAAACCAAGTTTTAACAATGCAGAGTAACTGGATTGGCAAATCTAAAGGGCTTGAGTTTGAATTTGAGTTAAGCAATGAATCTAAAGAGAAGCTTTGCGGCAAATTTGATAAATATACCGTATTTACAACAAGACCAGATACTATATATGGAGTTACTTACTCAGCATTAGCACCTGAACACCCAATAGTAAAAGAGCTTTTAGATAGAGGTTTGCTTCCTGATGATGTCGTTGAAAAGATTGGTGATATATTAAATATGCCAGAGGTTGAGCGTGCTAAACAAGATAAAGAGGGGTATGCTTTAGGAATTAGTGTAATACATCCATTAACTGGCAAAGAGGTGCCTGTATGGGTGGCTAACTTTGTGCTTGCAAGTTATGGTGGTGGGGCTGTTATGGCAGTACCTGCACATGATGAGAGAGATTACGAGTTTGCTACTAAGTATAATTTACCAATAGTTCGTGTAATTGATGGTGGCGAGTTGCCATATACAGGCGAGGGCAAGTTGGTAAATAGCGATGAGCTTACAGGCACACTAAACACAGAGGCAAAAGCTAAAGTTATAGAACTGTTTGAGAGCAAAGGTTTAGGTAGAGGCACTACAAATTATAAGCTAAGAAATTGGGGAGTTAGTCGCCAAAGATATTGGGGAGCACCAATTCCGTTTGTGCATTGTAAAAGTTGTGGTTTAGTACCAGAGAAGTTAGAGAACTTGCCAATCGCACTACCTGATGATGTAGAGATTACAGGCGAGGGGAATCCACTAGATACTCATCCAACTTGGAAGCATTGCAAATGTCCTAAGTGTGGAGCAGATGCCCTGCGTGAGACTGATACGCTAGATACATTTGTTCAGAGTAGTTGGTATCAACTTCGCTATACGCTAGACCCAGCAAAATGGGAGCTGATGGCACTAGATAAGGAAGATTGCAAATATTGGATGAATGTAGACCAATATATTGGCGGAATCGAGCATGCAATATTGCACCTACTTTATGCAAGATTCTTTACTAAAGCGTTAAGAGATTTAGGCTATTGCGATGTTGATGAGCCATTCGAGAGACTATTGACTCAAGGAATGGTGCTAAAAGATGGTGCTAAGATGAGTAAATCTAAAGGTAATACAGTTGACCCAGAGGCGATTGTAAAAGCCTTTGGTGCTGATACTGCAAGACTGTTTATGCTATTTGCAGCTCCTCCACAAAAAGAGTTAGAGTGGAATGATAGTGCAGTAGAGGGTGCTTATAGATTCTTAAAAAAATTATACTCAAGAGGAGAAAAAGTTACTTCTGGCACTTTGCCAAGTATTGAGCATAAAGCATTAAATAAACAAGAGCAAGAGGCAAGAGCTAAAGTTTACGAAGCGCTAAAGAAGGGTTACGAAGTTTACGATGGCACTTTTGCATTCAATACACTAATTGCTGCATGTATGGAAGCATTGAATGCATTAGATAAACAAGATAACAGTGATGTGTGGGATGAGGGTATGTATATTATTTTACACTTATTAGAGCCGATTGTACCGCACATCTCTTATGAACTTAGCTCGAAGCTATTTAACCTTAAGAATTTAGAAGGTAAAATAGAGCTTAAAGATGAAGTTTTTGAGAAATCTAGTATAACTTATGCCATTACAATTAGCGGTAAAAAGAGAGCTGAAATAGATGTAGATGCAAGCTTAGGTAAAGATGAAGTTATTGCAGTTGCAAAAGAGGCAGCAGCTAAGTGGATAGATGGTAAAGAGATAATAAAAGAGATATTTGTGCCAAATAAATTGGTTAATTTTGTTGTAAGATAGGGGATAAAATGAGAATACTTTTTGCTTTTTTGTTTAGTTTAGTGTTAATAGGTTGTGGCGGTTATCAGCCAGTTGCTCAATACTCAAAAGATATATTTGCTCAGCCAGTTTTAGTAAAGGTTAAAATAGACCCAGAAGACCCAAGCACAGGTGAGTACTTACAAGATGAAATTTTAAGAATGGCTATAAACAGACTAAACCTATCGACAACAAAAAATGTAAACAAAGCAAAAAGTTACATACTTGTAAATAGTTATACAATAAATACTACGCCTGTAACAAAAGATAAGAACGGTAATGTTATTAGATATAGTATAAATGCAGCAATCGAATTTGCTGTTAAAGATAAAAAAGGTTTTTGGAGTAAAAACATAGTCTCTAGTGAATATGTTGGTGTTAAAGCCGAATCTAGTGTAAGTCAAGTTGCAAAAGATAAAGCATCAAAAATTGCAATAAAGAAAGCTTTAGATAACTTTGTTCTAGCCGTAATAAAAAGAGGACAAAAATACTCGAAAGATGAAGTAAAAAATAGTGAATCTAAAGATAATAATATAACTAAGCAAGAAAATAATAGTTTTCAAGATACTCAAGTAGATAATGCCGAAGATACAAATACTTCAAACGAAACAAATATAGATAATTCTGATAACAGTATATATGGAAATGAAGATAAACCATTAATTAATTTAGTTGTAGTAGATGATGATAATGCACAAAGTGGTGACAATATGGATTTAAATAGTAGCAATGAAAACTCTACAGAAATTATTAACTACTAAACCAATATACTACACAAAATTCGACCCTACACGAATTGTAAAAGCATACGAACTTATTAAAAATAGAATTTCGCATCCTAAGAGGGTGCAGTTAATTGGCACGAATGGAAAAGGTAGCACAGGACGAGCTATAGCACATTTGGCTAGCTCTTCAGGCTTAAGGGTAGGGCACTTCACCTCACCTCATATTTTAGATTTTAAAGAGCGTTATTGGATAGATGGCAAGTTTGCTACTAATGAAGAGTTAGAGATTGCACATGAGAAGCTATATAAACTTTTAGGGCAAGAGATGGCAGAGTCTCTTAGCTATTTTGAGTATCAGGCACTTTTAGCTTTTGTACTATTTGAAAAGTTAGATTTGCAAGTAATCGAAGCCGGTTTAGGTGGCGAATTTGATGCTACAAGTGTAGCCAATTATGAGCTAACAGTAGTAGTGCCAATAGGTTTTGACCATAGTGACTTTTTAGGTGAAAATTTAGAGCAAATTGCTACTACTAAATTAAAAGCTATGGCTAGTAAAGCATTAATTGCTAAGCAAAATAACAAAGAGATTTATGAAATTGCTAAAAGTATCGCTAAAGATATGGGTACTAAACTTTACTTTTACGAAGAGTTAGAGAGTAAAAATTTAGAGCAAATTAAAGAGATAGCCAAACAAAACGCTTGGGCTGACTATTTAGTAGAAAATATTATAAATGCAACATTTGCTTTAGATATTTTAGGTATTAATTATAAAGTAGAGGATTTAGCTAGCTTAAAGCTATTTGGCAGGTTTTATAAAATAGTGCCAAACGTTACAATAGATGTAGGGCATAACCCACTAGCCGCAACTGCAATAGTTAAAGCGATAGAGGGCAAAGTAACACTAATATTTAATATCTTAGGCGATAAAGATTTAAGCAAAACACTAGAGATTTTAAAGCCTAAAATTAAAGATGTAGAGATAATTAAAATAGAAACACAAAGAGCAACAGAGTTAAAAGAGATAGAAGAGTTATTAGATAGCTTAGGGCTAAACTACAGCTACTTTAATGGCGAGTTAGACGAGGGTAAAGAGTATTTAGTATTTGGCTCATTTTATGTAGTTGAGGCGTTTTTGAAGAGTGTCAAGTTAGGGGTTAGTTGTTAGGGTGTAGGATATGGGATTTAGGATGTATTGAGATATATTGACATCGCTGTCATCGTATAATACAAAACCCCAAAGAAATAAAAAGTTTGACAATGTAAAAAACATGTTAAACTAAGGGGTGCTAAAGTAGAAAGAGGAAGATAAAAGAGGTCGCTGTCATTGGTTAAT
>JALVTE010000101.1 GCA_027024155.1 Campylobacteraceae bacterium | reverse complement strand
ATGTTTTACTAGAGCTTGGGAAGTAGAAGTTGATAGTAGTTTTAGGCTCTAGTGGCTCTATTGGAAAAAATACGCTAGAGATTTGTAAAAAATTTAATATAGAGGTTGAAGCCCTAGTAGTTGGCAACTCTATCGGGCTTTTAAACGAGCAGATAGAAGAGTTTAAGCCTAAAATTGTTGCAGTTGCAAAGCAAGAAGATGTTGCAAAAGTAAAGCACAACAGAGTGTATGCTGGAGAGGAAGGCATACTGCAACTGCTAGAGGAGTGTGAAGCTAAAACTGTAGTAAATGCATTAGTTGGCTTTGCAGGTTTAAAACCAACACTTAAAACGCTAGAGCTTGGTAAAAAGCTAGCACTTGCCAATAAAGAGTCGCTAGTTGTTGCTGGCAAATTTATAGACACAAGCAAAATAACCCCAATAGATAGCGAACACTTTGCCCTTTGGTATTTGGTAAATCACCGTCCAATAAATAGACTATATATTACTGCAAGTGGCGGTGCATTTAGAGACTGGGATATAGAAGATATAAAAAATGCCACCTTTGCAGATGCCCTGAAACACCCAAACTGGTCGATGGGAAACAAAATTACAATAGATAGTGCTTCGATGGTAAATAAACTGTTTGAACTGCTAGAGGCAAGATGGCTATTTAATACAGCCGACATAGAAGCCTATATAGAGCGAACTTCGATGATACACGCACTAGTAGAGTTTAAAGATGGCTCTACAACCGCACACTTAAGCAGTGCAAATATGCAACTGCCAATAGCATACGCCATAAAAGGCGAAGTAAAAGAGCCGATACTAGAACCACTAAATCTATTAGAGTTAAAGAGCTTAGAGTTTAAAGAGATAACCCAAGAAAAATACCCAATGTGGCAGATAAAAGAGCACCTACTTAACAACCCCGATATGGGAGTAGTGCTAAATGCAGCCAACGAAGTAGCCATAAAACGCTTCGAGAGTGGAGAGTTTGGTTTCTTTAAGATGACGGATTTAATTTTAAAAGCATATAGAGAGTTTGAAGGTGCAAGTGCTAGCAGTTTGGATGAGGTTTTTGCTATAGATGCTGAGGTTCGGGAGTTTGTTGCGAATTTATAGCTCCTTTTGTTGTTCTCATATAAGTTTATATAATTCTACTACGACTATTGACATTTAAAATTATATATAGTATTATATGTATAATTATATGTAAAGGGTTACTTATGGTGGCATATACTAGAGATGAGATTATATCAACTACCGATTTGGCTCGTAATGTGGCTACTACTTTGGGGCAAATTGTTAATAGAGATAAAGAGAAGATTGCTATATCTAAAAATAATAAGTTAGAGGCAGTTTTGATTAATATAGATGAGTACGAGAGATTAAAAGAGGCACAAGAGATACTTGAGCATCTTGAAATTGCTAAGCTAGTTGATAGCAGAAAAGAGTCTTCTACAATATCTTTTGAAGAGCTTTTAGAGAAAGAGGGTGTCTCTTACGATGAGTTATAAAATTCTCTTAAAAGAAGAGGTGGAGGATGATTTAAAAAAGCTTACTAAAGCTCAGAAGATATTAGTTTTTAAACAATTTAAAAAATTAGAGAACTCTCCACAACTTGGTGTAAAACTAGGCAATAAGGCTGGGTATGATTTATCTGGCTTGCGTAAGCTTTATGTTGATAAGAAGAAGATTAGAATAGTATATGGAATTTATGAAGAAAAAATAGTGGTAGAGATTGTGGCTGTAGGTAAAAGAGATAATATGAGAGTTTATGCAGATGCTAGTAGAAGGTTTAATAATGGATAGAGTTTTAATACTGCATGGCTGGGGCGGGAGTGATTATCCGCATTGGCAGGCTCAGTTGGCTGGGAGGATTGCTTGTAATTATGGGGTGGTGGCTTTTCCGCTTTTGAAAAATCCACATTTTCCTAGTCGGAATGTTTGGCTTAAGCAGTTAAGAGAACTTATGGTTGAGTTTAAGCCTAATATTGTGGTGTGCCACTCTTTAGGTAATACGCTTTGGTTTTGGTATGCTAATGAATTAGATTTAGACGAAGATATTTTAGATAAGTTATATCTTGTGGCAATTCCTAGTTTGCAGACAAAAGAGGATACAATTAGTACATTCTTCCCTTGCCCTAAGCCTAAAAAACTTTTTGCTAAAGAGGTGCATATTGTTGCATCTGATAGTGATAAGTGGTGCAAGGTTGATGAAGTTGAGGAGTTGGCTTTGCATTATGGGGCTAGTTTAAAAGTGCTTCCAAATGCTGGGCATATCAACGATGAGAGTGGTTATGGCTCTTGGGAGTGGATGGAGAGTCAATTTAATCTGAAAAGAGAGTGTAATGAAGCGTAGATTAATTTTAAGTATAGAGAGTAGTTGTGACGATAGCTCGATTGCATTAACTGATATTGATAGTTTAGAGGTTATAGAGCATTTAAAGATTTCTCAAGAGAGTGAACACGCGTGTTATGGTGGGGTTGTGCCGGAATTAGCAAGCCGTTTGCATGCTGTGGATTTGCCCAAACTTTTAGAGAAGTTAAAACCATACTTTGAGCAGATAGAGGCAGTGGCTGTTACTACACATCCGGGGCTTTCGGTCTCTTTACATGAGGGTGTTATAATGGCTAAGGGGGTTGCTACTTTTTTAAATAAGCCAATTATTGGTGTAAACCACTTAAAAGGGCATATCTATTCGCTATTTATTGGTAAAGAGGCTATTACGCCAGTGTTGGTACTTTTGGTCTCTGGTGGGCATACGCAGTTAATTCAGGTAGATAGTTTTGATAAAATGACTCTATTAGCAACTACTATAGATGACAGTGTCGGAGAAGCATACGACAAGGTAGCAAAGATGCTGAACTTAGGCTATCCTGGGGGTCCTATAATCGAGAAGTATTCATCGCTTGGTGATGCAAAAAGATTTGATTTACCAGTACCTATGCAGAACTCTCCATTGGTGGCATTTTCTCTATCTGGGCTTAAAAATGCTGTAAGATTACTTATAGAAAAACTTGGTGGAGTAGAGGAGCTTTCTAAACAAGATATGTATGATATTTGTGCTTCGTTTGAGCTCTCAGTTGTAAAGCATTTGATTCAAAAGAGTAAAAAAGTATTTAAAGAGGTGCCAACGAAACACTTCGCAATAGTTGGCGGAGTTAGTGCCAACCAATTTATAAAGAGCCACTTTAAAAAGCTGTGTAAAGAGTTTAATAAAGAGCTTTTAGAAGTAGAGTTGGGCTACACTTCTGATAACGCTGCAATGATAGGCAGATGGGCAGTAGAAGCTTTTAGGGCAGGGCAGGTAGATAGTGTAGAGTCTTTGCAAGTAGGAGCGACAAAGAGGGTTGAGGTTGGTAGCCAGTTAGTGTAGATTCAATAACAATAGTAGCACCTGTAGGGGTAACCCTTGTGGTTACCCACAAATTAGTATTGCCTTAAATATTACACATTAAGGGTAGCCACCCTTGCAATTAAGTTAAAGAATGTACTTCCATAATTGTAGCAAATTTAAAGCTTACAATCACCGTCATTCTGAGCGGATGCGAAGAATCTAGTTTGAATGGCTGTAAAGCTAATGGTTTATCTCGGCTTTTTAAGTTAGATTCTTCGTATCCGCTCAGAATGACGTTTATGGCATAGTTTTATAAGATACCATTTTGCCGAGATAAATTCCTTAACTTAATGGTATTAAGGGTAGCCACAAGGGCTACCCCTACAGCCCCTTTCTAGCACTTGAGTAGCTTTTAAGCACCTTTTAGATATAATCTACCAATTAATAATCGGAGTGATACATGGCAGAATATGGTGCTAGTAATATTAAAGTTTTAAAAGGCTTAGAGGCTGTTCGTAAGCGTCCGGGTATGTATATTGGTGATACATCTGTAAAAGGGCTTCATCACTTAGTTTATGAAGTTGTAGATAACTCGATAGATGAAGCTATGGCAGGGTTTTGTGATACTATTAAAGTAACACTTACAAAAGAGGGTTCTGCAATTATCGAAGATAATGGTCGTGGTATTCCTGTTGCTGAGCACCCAACAGAGAAG
Organism: Campylobacteraceae bacterium; assembly: GCA_027024155.1. Taxonomy (GTDB): domain Bacteria; phylum Campylobacterota; class Campylobacteria; order Campylobacterales; family Sulfurovaceae; genus JAADEQ01. The sequence continues at coordinate 1,391 of JALVTE010000101.1, read as the reverse complement.
ATATCTGCTGCAACTGTTGTTCTTACAGTTCTTCACGCTGGTGGTAAGTTTGATAAAGATACATATAAAGTATCTGGTGGTTTGCATGGTGTTGGTGTTTCGGTTGTAAATGCACTATCTCGTGAGTTAAAACTTACAATATTTAAAGATGGCAATATTTATGAGCAGAGCTTTAAAAAAGGTATTCCTCAAGATGAGTTAAAAGTAACAGGTACTACTCGTAAAAAAGGTACCAAAATAGAGTTTTGGGCTGATGAGACAATTTTTACAGAGAGTGTAACATTCCAAAAAGAGATTTTAATGAAGAGGTTTAAGGAGTTAGCATACTTAAACCCAAAAATCAAAATTGATTTTAGAGATGAGAGAGATGGCACTAAAGAGCTTTTCCATTTTGAAGGTGGTCTAAAGCAGTTTGTAGAGGATATGAATACAAAAGAGCCACTATCTTCGGCACAGTTTTTCCAAGGTAAAGCTGACGATATAGAGATAGATATTGCACTAATGTATTGTAACGCAGATTCTGAAAAGACGCTATCTTTTGTTAATAATATTAAGACAATAGAGGGTGGAACACACGAAGCTGGTTTTAGAGCAGGGCTTACAAACTCTATGAGAAAATATATCTCTAAAAATGCTAGTGCAAAAGAGAAGGGTGTTAAGATTACAGGAGATGACTGTAAAGAGGGGCTTATAGCGATTGTATCTGTGCGTGTACCAGAGCCACAATTTGAGGGGCAGACAAAAGGTAAGCTAGGTTCTAGTTATGTTCGTCCGCTTGTACAAAAATTCTTTACTGAAAAGTTTGATAAATATTTAGAAGAGAACCCAATAGAGGCAAAAGCTATTATGTCTCAAGTGCTTCTTGCTGCTCGTGGGCGTGACGCTGCAAAAAGAGCTAAAGATTTAGTTAAGCGTAAAGACTCTATGAGTGTTGGAACTCTTCCTGGTAAGTTAGCAGATTGCCAAAGTAAAGACCCAGAGCAGAGTGAACTATACTTAGTCGAAGGGGATAGTGCAGGCGGTTCAGCAAAGCAGGGACGTGATAGAGTGTTCCAAGCAATCTTGCCACTAAAGGGTAAAATTTTAAATGTTGAAAAAGCAAAGTTAGATAAGATTTTACGCTCTGATGAGATTAAAAATATGATTACAGCACTAGGTTGTGGAATTGGCGATGAGTTCCAAGAGGATAAGCTAAGATACCATAAAATTATTATTATGACCGATGCCGATGTTGATGGTAGCCATATTCAAACACTTCTTATGACATTCTTCTTTAGATTTCTTCGCCCTGTGGTTGAAAATGGATACCTCTATATTGCACAACCACCACTTTACCGATATAAAAAGGGTAAAAACGAGACATATCTAAAAGATGATAAAGCTTTGAAAGA
>JALVTE010000100.1 GCA_027024155.1 Campylobacteraceae bacterium | reverse complement strand
TGAATATAAAGGAACTTAAAAATATGTAAAATATAACTTTATAGCCAAACTTGGTGCTTTTGGATTCAAAAAAAGATGAGTTTTTTCTGACTGTTGGTGTGTGAGGTGTGTTATGGAATTATTTGGGTAATATATATCATTTGACACTAATAAACTTCTTAGGTATAATAACTATATGAATAAAGAATTAGTTAACAAAGCCATTACATCTAACAATATAGAATGGAGAAAACACTCGCTAGAGCGAATGTTGCAGCGAGGCATAAGTCGCCAAAATGTTAAAGATGTTTTACTAAAAGGTGAAATAATAGAGCATTATAAAAACGATAAACCTTTTGAAAGTGCCCTATTTTATAAAAAAATAGATAAACCTCTACATGTTGTAGCAAGTTTAGATAAAAACGAAATAAAGATATATGTAATAACAGCATATATTCCAGACAATAGCCATTTTTTAGAAGATTTAAAAACAAGGAAGAGCAATGAAAAACAGTAACAAATGCCCAATTTGCAACGGAAATAAAGAGTTCTCTACAACAACTTTTACAGTAGATTTAGGCACTAACTTAATTGTAGTACGCAACACTCCAGCAACTATATGCTCAAACTGTGGAGAAGAGTGGATAGACGATACAATAGCAGAACAGTTAGAAGATATAGTAAACGAAGCCAAAGCCAAAAACAGAATGATAGAAGTTATAGACTTTAAATTAGAGAGCGTAGCTTAAACCATTCTAATATGCATCCCCAAAGCTGGAGCTTTGGGACGAGTGAAATTTGAAGACAGATAAGAAAAGGCTTCTATTGAATTAAAAGATAGACTACCTCTAAGACTAATAACTCTATCAAATGATAACGGTATTGTTAAGACTACAATAAGTACAACTATTTTTTTCATAATAATTCCTTTTTAAATATTTTTAAAATTATAGCAAGCGTTTTGAGATTACTTGAAAATCCTATAAATGTTATGCATGTACTTATAATATAAGAAAAGCCTACAGCAAATTTATTTGCTGTTCCTGCACAATTTGAGATTTTCGGAAAAAGAGATTTGTTTAATTGTAGTGTTAAGAAAATGCAACTGTTTGAAGCCGACAGGCTGAGTTTTGCATTTTTAACGGAAATTAAACAAATCTCCCGAAAATCTCATCTCTTGTGCGATTTTTTTGCTTCGTTTTTTTCTAAAAAAAATGAAGGGAGAAAGCCTTTATTTAGTTAAAAGTTAAGAAGCAAAACTGTATACTTAAGTGGATGCGTTACGAAATTAAATTTCGTAACGAGAGTAAATGCAATTTTGCAACAAGAGAAAAATTTATGCCTTTATTTCTTTTACTCTAAAGTGTTAATTTCTAACTCGTAATTTTCAATAGTTGTGTTAAATTTTTCTGGATTAAAATTTAACAATAAAATTAAATCTACCCCAAAATCATCTAGTTCTACAGAAAGATTAATATAACACATATCCCATTTATATGGATTTTTTTCATCTACAGGAAGTAAACGTAATGGTATAGTATCTATTATTTCATATTCTATATCTTTATATTCATTTATTAAGAAGTAGTTTTCTTCACTTACATCACTACTAAGTTTCTTATAAAACTTTCTAAATCTTTGTAGTAAATTTTCATCTTTACCATCAACAATATAAATATTTTTTGAAAGAGTCGGTTGTGTTTCTTTCTCTTTATTTATAATTTTATCTAATAAAAGTTGTTTATTATTAATTAAGTCTCCCTCTACATTATATAGAATATATTCAAACTGAAGCTTATTAAATCTAATTTTTTCCCACTCTTCCAAGTCATCTTTGGTTTGATAGATAACTGCTAACTTATCATAAATGAAATCGTTAAAATGTTTACATATAATATTTTCTTCATTATTAAAAATATTATATAGTTCAAAAAATGCCATAAAAGAAACAGTAGCCATTAGAGCTAATTTACGATTATCATATTCTCCACTGTGTGAACCTTTGTTTCCATATACTCTTGTTAAACTTCCATATGAATAAATTAAATCTAAAGTTAAATTTGTTTCTTGTTTATCATCATTAAATTTTCTCAGAAAATATTGTTTAATGTCACTATTATCTTTTAATTTATTTGAAGATGATAATTGATTTTGAAAACTAGTTTCTTTTAATGAGTTGTCATTAAAAAAAATTTTAAATAAAATTTCTATTTTTTGTCTTATTTTATTTAATGCTCCTGCAGGGTCAGTACACATTTTTTCATAAATTTCCTGAAGATTTTCAAAGCCTTCTTTTTTGCTTATGCATTTTATTTGTCTCTGAAGTTGGCTATCTGTCCATTCTCCTATTGAATATTTCATAGTGTAAACCTTTTTCTTTCTATTTATTTTATAACATTACATCTTAATAACTATTAAAATATAAAAGCATTCCTTCCTTGCTCCAAAATTAAATTTTATGAACAAAGCCAACCTACCCCCGCAAATACCCCAAAGCAGTGGCAATCACATCATCGCTATCTTTAGTAGGAGAGTTTAGTATAACTCTCTCTTTATCGCTATTAAATTCAACAAACACCCTCTGTTCATAACTAGAGACTTTTTTAATATTTTTCTCGTTTGCTAACACTTTTACTACCATTAAATCTATAAATTGTTTTGTCATTTTATCTAGTTTGCCAAAGCGGTCTTCTATCTCTTCTTCTATTTCGTACACCTCTTCTGTGCTAACACATTGCGATAGGCGACGGTATAGCTCTAGTCTTAAGCGGTCTTCGGTTATTAGTTCGTCGCTTAAATAGGCATCTACTGAGAGTTTTAGCTCTACGCCTTTACTCTCCTCGGCTTTTCCGCTTAGGGTGCGGATGGCATCTTCTAGCATTTTTAGATACAACGAATAGCCTATCTGTTTAATGTGTCCGCTTTGGGCTTCGCCTATTAGGTTTCCACCTCCTCTTATCTCTAAGTCGTGCATTGCTAGTACGGCTCCGCTTCCTAAGTCGCTGTGGCTCTCTAGGGCTAGTAGGCGTTTTTTGGCGTTATCTTTTAGCTCGTCTTTATTGCTTACGAAGTAGTAGCAGTACCCCTCTACAGAGCCACGACCTACTCGCCCTCTTAATTGGTGTAAGTCGGCAATTCCGAAGTTTTGTGCTCCGTCTATTATTATTGTGTTGGCATTTGGCATATGGATTCCAGATTCTACTATCGAAGTGCTTAGCAGTACATCATACTCGCCTTGCTCAAATTTTAGCATCTCTTTTTCGGTAACTGTGGCTGAGATTTTAGAGTGCAGAACTGTTAAGCGTAAATCTGGCATCTCCTCTAGCAGGGCTCGTTTTTTATCTTCGATTGCGGCGATTGAGTTGTATACATAAAATACCTGCCCTCCTCTTCTTATCTCTCTTCGAATAGTTTCAGCTACTGCTTTTATATCATAATTTTTAACAAATGTTCTTACACCTTTTCGGCTAACTGGTGGGGTGAAGATTTCGCTAAATGTTTTTATTTGCGACATTGCCATATTTAGAGAGCGTGGAATTGGAGTTGCCGACATACTAAGCAAATGAGTGTTTATTGTAAGCTCTTTAAGTGCCTCTTTTTGCTTTACACCAAATTTGTGCTCTTCGTCGATTACAACTAAGGCTAAGTTTTTAAATTTAGTTCCAAGTAGAGCGTGTGTGCCAACTACAACATCTAATGTACCATTTGCTAAACCCTCTATTACTGCTTTTTTATTCTTTGGCGTTGTAAATCTATCTAGCTTGCCTACCTTTATATCCCACTTCTCCAGTCGCTCTTTTAAGCTCTTAAAGTGTTGGCTACTTAGCAGAGTTGTGGGTGCTATAATAGCTCCTTGGTAGCCGTTTTTAACTACTGCAAATAGTGCATTCATCGCTACTTCGGTTTTACCAAAGCCAACATCGGCACTTAACAATCTATCCATTATTCGCCCACTGCTTAGCTCATCTAGCATATCTTCTATTGCTTTTAACTGGTCGGCTGTGTGTGTAAAACCTGCATCGTTTAAAAAGGCTTGTTGCAAGTTTCTATCTACTACAATCTTTATACCTTTTTGCAGGGCTCTTTTGGCACTTATCTCCATAAGTTGGCGTGCTATGGCAAATAGTTTCTCTTTTACTTTACTCTTTAGCTTTGCAAAGCTGGCTTTTCCTAATTTGTCTAGTGCTGGCAGAGTTCCGCTAGATGCTACGTATCTATCTATTACCTCTAAGTTCTCTACTGGAATATATAGCATATCTTCGCCTTGGTACTCAATACCTACAAACTCTCTAAATCGCCCTAAAACTTCTCTTTTTTCTATACCTTTAAATACACCTACACCGTAATTTTCGTGTACTACGTACTCGCCTATTTTAATCTCGTCTAGTATTAGTGTTGGCTTTTTAACTCGCTTGCGTTTTTGCTCTCTGTTTAGCGAAAGTATGAGCTCGTTATCACTTGCTATATTTAAGATTCCATCTATATATTTAAACTCTAAATCGGCTAAATTTGGCAAAGAGCTGGCTCTAACTTGGCTCTCGTTTCTTGAGATTATAGTTATTTTTTTATCTTTATGGCTCTCTATAATTTTATTTATATTTATAACTTCTAACTCTCTATACTCTTTTGGCTCGTTTAGAGTTTTTGTGCTAAAGCTTGTTTTTTCGATTAATGGTACAGATTCACTATTTAGAGAGTAAAACTCCTCTATCTCACCTATTAGCGAAGTTCTAGCTAGCAGATGCTCGTACTCTTTTAAGTAATTTTGTGCCAAATTTGCCAAAGTCCAAAGTCCTAAAGAGGCTACATCTTTTACAAAACTATCGTAAGGGCACCGCTCTACTCTATCTTGCAAGCTCTCGAACTCTTCGGCATTTAGGGCTAAAAATGCTGGTGCTATCTCTATGGTATCAAGTTCTTCTTTCTCTCGCTTTTGAGTAGATACATCGAAATATCTAAGCTCTTCTACCTCGCTATCAAAAAGTGAAACTCTTACAGCTTTTTCTAAATTGCTTGGAAAAATATCGATAATATCACCACGAAAACTAACCTCTGTTGGGGCAGATACAACATCTACAAAGTTATAACCCCAATGGTATAGCTTTTGCTTTAACTCTTCTAAATTTAAATTATCTCCAAAATCTATAGTTAAGCTTTTTAAATATTCAGCCTTTGGCAGAGGGAATGTTAGCGTTCTAAAAGGTGCAATAAGTGTTGCTGAGCCAAATTTGTGAAAATCTTTTAAGGCACTAAAAGCTTTAGATATATCTGTTAAATAACTTCTTGTATCATCACCCGTCAAGAGCCTAATATCTGGCAGTACAAAAGCTTTTTTATCTAAATAGTCATATACAACCTTTGCCTGCTTTGCCTCTTTTTCATCTGCTACTACTAAAATTTTTGTACTATTTTTACTCTTTAAAAATTCAAAAAGTGCTGCCTGATTCATATTTGCCTTTGTTCTATAATTTTTTATATCGGAGTTAAAGCCCAATGCCAATCAACTAAGAATTATTTGATAGAGTTATGCTTGAAGTGAAAAGAACATTCACCAATGCCGTCATTCTGAGTGAAGCGAAGAATCTAACTTAAAAAGTAGAGATAATTTTAGC
>JALVTE010000099.1 GCA_027024155.1 Campylobacteraceae bacterium | reverse complement strand
ACCCAAATGGTGGTCGTGTAACTTTACAAGAAGGTCAAAAAGTAACTTACGAAATCGGTGAAGGTCAAAAAGGTCCTCAAGCAGAGAACGTAAACGCTCAGTAATGAAGCTAAATTCTCAAGCTCTTTGCTTGAGGTTTAACTTATAAATTTCAAAACTTTTCATCAATTAATAATTTAATCTAAAATATCAATAATTTCACCACCACCAAGTAATCTGTCATCATCATAAAATACAGCAAACTGTCCTTTTGCAACGCCATAAGCTGGCTCTTTTAGAGTTATTAAACCTATATTATTTTCTATTTTAACATTTGCCTCTAAACCTTGTGTTCTATATCTTACCTTTGTAGTACAATCAAAATCTTTTAAATCTTCAAATAAATTTATATTACTAATTACTATCTCTTTTTTAGCTAAAGAATCTTTTTTACCAACAATTAGAGTATTGTTTTTTGCATCTATATCTAATACAAAATGTGGGTCATGTGCACCATTCACAAAAAAACCTCTTCGTTTCCCTATTGTATAGTGCATAAAACCTTTATGATTTCCAACTACATTACCCTCTAAATCTTTTACTACACCAGGCATATCTGGATTTGTATGCTCTTTTAATATATCTATATAGCTATCTTCTACAAAACAGACTTCACTACTTTCACTCTGAGTTGCAAACTCTTGTAGCACTTCAATATTGGCAGCATACTTTTTAACATCCTCTTTTAGCCAATCACCCAAAGGGAAAATTACTCTATTTAAAACCTCTTTTTTAACTTCTGCTAAAAAATAACTTTGGTCTTTACTGCTATCTAAACCTTTATAAATTGCCCCATCTTTTACCCTTACATAATGCCCTGTCGCAATATGCTCAATACCTAAAGAGTCTGCAAACTCTACCATTTTACCAAATTTTATTTTTCTATTACATATTACACATGGGTTTGGAGTTAAACCCTCTTTGTAGCTATCTACAAAGTAGTTATAAACCTCTTGTTTAAAGGCATCTTCGATATTATGAATATGCAGTTTTATCCCTAAAAAATTGGCAACTTTTTGTGCTTTTTTAATATTTTCCTCATTTAAGTGCTTTAGTGAATGCATAACCATATATACACCCTCTACTTCATAGCCATCTTTTTGTAACAATACAGCTGTTACAGTAGAGTCTACTCCACCACTCATACCTAGCAATACTTTTTTCATAATATCTCCTTTATCTCTAACAAAAAAGAGCCATTAAAGTATAAATTTGCATAAGCAAAAATCTTTCCTGCTCTTAAAATAATAACATCTGCTGGTAAAATAGTTAAGGCGATACAACTATTTTGAATAACTTCCCTATCCATCTTTATATTTATTGTAAATGTAGATTTGTTACTACTTTTTTTATACATTTTTCTCTTTTTATTTAACTCTATATCAGCATACAGATAATTACTATAAGCTTTTAATAAACAATTTGCATTTATACTATTATCTACAATACAATTAGCTTTAATATCTCTGCTATCTATCTCTATCCAACTATCAATAGCTATATTTTTAAAACTCTCTTTTGAAAATTTAATTTCATCACTCTCAATAAAACTATTAAACTTTTTATTATGTATATTAACTAAATTAAGTGCTTGTAAATTATTTGTCATTTATATCGCCGATAAATGCTTCTAAAATACGCCGTTTTGTTGCAATTTCTAAATCTATTGGAACTTCTTGTCCCACACTTAAAAAAGATACAGGCAATTTTGTATCAAGTAAAAAGGCTATTAAATTACCAACTTTTTTTGTTTCATCAAATTTAGTTGCTATAAGATTATCAATATTTAAAAAAGAGAAATGCTCATATATATCTTTTAAATCTTCATATTTCGATGTTACAGATACAACTAAAGTAGCACTTAGAGTTTTTAAGGTGTTATCAATACTTTTACAATACTTCACAGTATCTAAAAGTTTTTCTCTATCATATGGTGAACTTCCAGCAGTATCTATAAATATAAGCTTTTTAAAAGTTAAAGAGTTTATTACACTTTTTAATTCATCTGGAGTAGTTGGGCAATAATAATCTACCCCCATACTTTTTGCATAAAAACCTAATTGTTCTTGTGCTCCAACTCTATAATTATCTAAATTTATTAAAGCAATATCATCAGGATTAACTCCTTTTAATGCACTCCAACCTGTAAGTTTTGCAACAGTTGTCGTTTTACCAACACCAGTAGTACCAACAAATATATTAATCCTGCTATCTATAGTTTTTTTACTAATTTCAATAGCCTCTTCTATCTCTTCTAATACAAATGATAATAGTAATTTTTTATCTTGAGCAACTTGTGTACCAATAAATGGATTTAACATATTTTCAACCCAACTTCTGCTCAACCCTCTATCTATTAAAAGTTCTTTAACTATTTCAATATCTTCATCAATTTCATCTTTTTTATTATCTAACTCTTGTTTTGGGCTTAAAGCTTCTCTCATTTTATCCATTTTACTCTTTAGTAAATTCATCTCTTCAATTAAAGCTTCTTCTTCATCTATGCCACAACTCTCCAAATATGCCTCTTCATTAACTTCTATAGTAATTTCAGATATTAATTCATTATCTCTATTTTTATATTGAGTTGCTTTTATAATTTTAAAGTTATCTATAGAGCCATACTTTTGTATAGCTAGTCTATATGCCTCTTCTGGGCTTGGTGCTATAAAACTCTCGCTAAACATTTTGCTCCTTTTAAAAACTTTAATGGTAAAAGTACACTATCTCTTTTGCTCCAATGTGGATGTGGTATTATAAGTTTTGGTATTTTATTAATTTTTCGTTTTTCATAAAATATTATATCTAAATCTAAGGTTCTTGGCGCATCTTTAAATAACCTTTTTCGACCAAAATAGATCTCTACTCTTTGTAAATAATGCAACAGCTCCATAGGTTGTAGTTTTGTCTCTAACAATATTAATGTATTATAAAAATAATCCTGTTCCAAATAACCAAATGGAGGATTTTTATAAATAATAGATGTATTTAAAAGCTTAACTAAACCATCAGTTTTTAACTTTATAAGTAAATGATTAAACTCTCTTTTAACATCCCCAACATTGCCGCCAACGCCAATTAGTGAGACTTTTCCACCAGAACAATAAGCAAACTCTTTTGGAAAGTTTCTGCTTTTTATAAGCTTTTTTCCATCTTTCAAGTCTAAATATAAATATCCACTCAAAAGTATACCCTATAAAACTTTGGCTCGACCATTTTGCATTACTACCATATCTTCGATACGAATACCAAACTCACCCTCTATATAAATACCAGGCTCAATAGTATATACCATACCATCTTCGATAACAGTATCGCTTCGACTAGAGATATATGGCATTTCGTGAATATCTAAGCCAACACCATGCCCTGTAGAGTGCACAAAATAGTTCCCAAAACCAGCTTTTTCTATTACATCTCTAGCAAGTGCATCTATCTGCTTTGCTTTCATACCACTTCGTGCTTTCTTAATAGCTCTATCGTGGGCTTTTAGTACAGTATCGTAAGCTTTTTGTATCTTTTTAGAGCTAAATTGTTGCTTTATTTTAAAATTTGCTTCACCATTATAAAAAGATGTTCTAGTTCTATCGCTACAGTATCTTTTATACTTAACACCAGCATCAAAAAGTATTAAATCTCCTTTTTTAAGCTCTCTTTTTGTTGGCAAAGCGTGCGGTTTTGCCGCATTTTCACTAATTGCTAAAATAGGTTCAAAACTTATATCTCTATTTCCAAAATCTCTTAATATAGATTCTGCTAAAAAGTTTAATTCACTCTCTTTTACTAAATTAGTTTTACTTATCTCTTTAGCTACTAATTTAAACGATTCACTACCTATTTTTACAGCTTTTTGTAATAATTCTATCTCTCTATCACTTTTTATTATTCTTTTATTATGCGAAAAATTTGGTCTAAATTTAAATTTTGTAGGAGTTGAATCTTTAAGTTTATTAAAACTAAATATATCCCACTCTATTGGGTCAATTACTACTTTTTTAACTCTATTTTTTTTAAGTATCTCTACCAATTTATCAATTAAAGAGTTTGTAATGCAAAGTTGAGCATTTTCTATATTTTTTTTTGCCTCTATCTCATAACGACCATCAGTAATAAAAAATCTATCTTTACCTAAAGTTAAAAAAATAGCATTATCGCAACTATATCCGCACTCGAAATAGAGTGCGTTTTCATCTTTAAAGACAATATAATTCATTAAGCGTTTTGTCCTTGCTCTGCTTGTGCTTGTGCCTCTTGCATTGCTTGAATTTCGCTAATAATTTGTGTCATACCAATCATTGCTAAGTGGTAACCAAATGGTCCAACACCAGCAATTACACCAGCACATACCTCTGCTGTTAAAGATTTTTTTCTAAAATCTTCTCTTGCATGAATATTACTTAAGTGTACCTCTATTGTTGGAATTTCAACTGCTGCTATTGCATCTCTAATAGCAATAGAAGTATGTGAATATGCCGCTGGATTAATAATAATACCATGAGCATCTCCAAGACACTCTTGAATTCTATCTACAATTTCACCTTCTAAATTACTTTGAAAAAACTCTATTTCAATTTCATTTTGCTCAGCAAAGTTTTTCATTTGAGCATGAATCTCTTCTAATTTCATTGGTCCGTAAATATGTTGCTCACGAACTCCTAGCATATTTAAATTTGGTCCTTGTATAACTACTATCTTCATAATCTACCTTTATTATTATTTTGGTATCATTTTATTAAAAGTGTAGTTATAAACTCTTTAAAATAAAGCTAAAAGGCACAAGATGAAGATAATAAGTTCTAAATATACATATATCAATGGAGAATATAAAAAAGATGTTGCAGTTGCTTTCAATACAAAAATAGTAAAAATCGCACCGCTAAATGATTTGCAAGCTAAATTTCCAAATGCACAACTAATTAAATACCCTAATAATAGTGTACTATATCCAGGTTTCATAAACCCACATGTACATTTAGAATTTAGTGCAAACAAAGCGACCCTAAAGTATGGCAATTTTATGAGTTGGCTCTATAGTGTAATAGAGAACAGAAATACTCTAGTGTCAAATTTAAGCGAAGATTTAATAAAAGAGAAATGTAACGAAATGCTAAAAAGTGGAGTTACAACATTTGGTGCAATCTCTAGCTTTGGAGCAGAGTTAGAAGTGTGTGCAAATTTAAAACAAAGAGTAATATTTTTTAATGAAGTTATAGGCTCTAATCCTGCAGCTATAGATACTTTATTTGCAGATTTTAAAAACAGATTAAATGAATCTATAGAATTAAAGAGTGAAACTTTAATACCTGCTATTGCAATACACTCACCCTACTCTGTACACCCTTTTTTAATTAGAGAGGTTTTAAATATAGCTAAAAGCCAAAAATTAATAACAACAGCTCACTTTTTAGAATCACAGGCTGAACGCGAATGGCTAGAGAGTTCAAGTGGTGATTTTTTAGAATTTTTCAAAAACTTTTCTAACACAACTCAAGCAGTTACAACTATCGAAGAGTTCTTAAATGCCTTTAAGAATATACCTACACTTTTTACTCATACCGTGCAAGTAAAAGAGAGTGAAATTGAAACTATAAATAAAAATGGGCACTCTACAATACACTGCCCTCGTTCAAACAGACTGCTCGGTTGCGGTAGAGCACCAATAGAGTATATAGATAGAGTACTACTAGGAACAGATGGCTTAAGCTCTAACTACTCCCTTAATATTTTAGAAGAGATGCGTTCAGCCTTAAATATGCACTTCCAAGCTGATTTAAATAAGTTAGCCCCAAGATTAATAGAAGCCGTAACAACAACAGCATCTAATGCACTAAATTTAAAAATAGGAAAAATAGAACCAGAATATTGGGCAGACTTTGCAATATTTACTCTACCAGATGATTTAAAATATGAAGAGAAAGGCTCATTGGCACTACACACTATAATTAATTGTGAAAGTGCGGATAGTGTGTATATAGGCGGGGAAGAGTTAAGAATTAAGAGTTGATAGTTTGTTAATATACGCGTAGGGTCGGTTTACCGACCAATAATTCAAATAAATGCAGCTATTTAATGGTCGATAAATCGACCCTAAATAGAAACTCTATCTTCAATAGCTCTAGCAAGAGAGAGGGTGTCTACATTCTCTAGCGAAATACCGGTAGGAACACCTTGAGCTATTTTGGTAAAGTTTAAGTTCAAATCTTCTAATTGACTCTCTAAATATAGCATCATTGTATCACTTGCTATTGATGGGGCGAATGCAAATATTAACTCTTTTACACCTTTAAGAGCCTCTCTTAAGTGAGATAAATCGAAACTATCTGAATCATTTAAAACATAATATCTTCCATCATACTGCCCCAATTTTTCTATTGTAATAATATCTTTTGCACTCTCCACAAGACATATTTTGCTACTATCTCTCATAGTGTCGCTACATACTGCACATAGTTCATCTTCGCTTAAATTATTGCATTTAGAACATAGCCTAATGCTCTCTAGTGCCCGCTCTATTGCATGCGATAATTTAATGCCATCGTATGAGCCTTCTGTAACAATATGATATGCAAGCTTTAGTGCACTCTTCTCACCAATTCCAGGCAAAGCCCCAAAAGCTTCTGCTAAGTTTTTAAATGGCTCTAGGCTATTTTTCATAATCGACGACTTTTGTATATTCGCCTAAAGCTTTAATATCTTTTACAATTTCTTGATGTGCAGAATGTGGGCTATAAACTTCTAATCCATCTTTTGTATTAAAAGTTGCTGTTAGTACTAAATCCATAGCTCTATCGCTTGGTTTAAAATTTAAGCCTACCTCCATAGTATTAAGTGGTTCAATTTTATCTACTAAGCCTTCTAATCTATTTTTTATATCTAAAATTTGCTCTTTTGTTGTATCGTTTTTGAATTTAATCATTACTATATGAACTATCATAAATTTCAACCTTAATTTTTCCATTATTATATAATTATTGTGATAAAATTACGCATAAAAAATTACACTTTAATTAATAGTGAATCTTTATTAAAACTCAGATTAAAAGGATATAAATTATGGAAGAACTTTGTTACTACGAAGTTTTACAAGTATCGAAAGATGCGACTACAACCGAAATAAAAAAAGCATATAGAAAATTAGCACTAAAATATCATCCAGATAAAAACCCTGGGGATAAAGAAGCGGAAGAGAAATTTAAAATAATTAGTGAAGCATATGCAGTACTTAGTGATGATGAAAAGAGACGAATTTATGATACATACGGTAAAGAGGGCTTAAATGGTAATGCAAGCCGTGGCTTTAGTGGTGGAAGTATGGATGATATTATGGATATCTTCAACTCTATGTTTGGCGACTCTTTTGGATTTGGTTCACAAGGTGCTAGAGCACAAAGAGATAGCTCTATGCCCTACCCTTTAGATGTAGAAATGGAAATAGACCTAGCATTTAATGAAGCTATATTTGGAATAGAAAAAGAAATTGAAATCTCTTATAAAGAACCTTGCACAACATGTAATGGAACTGGTGCAAAAGATGGTAAACTTTCTACTTGCGACTACTGTGGTGGTCAGGGGCAAGTTGTTATGCGTCAGGGCTTTATGACATTTGCTCAAGAGTGTCCAAAATGTAATGGTAAAGGTCAAGTTGCTAAAGAAGCTTGTATAGATTGTAAAGGAGTGGGTGGTATTGTAAAATATGAAAATGTTACAATAAATATACCAGCAGGTATAGATGCGGGCAATCGTCTTAGAGTTCCAGCTAAAGGGAACAAAGATAATCACGGTCGCCGTGGTGATTTATATCTACATTTCAATATTGAAGAAGATGAACACTTTGTAAGAGATGGAAACGATATATATATTGAAGTTCCGGTATTCTTTACACAGCTTCTATTATCAGAAGAGATAGAAGTTCCATCTTTAGAGGGGAGTCTATCTATCAAACTATCTCCAAAAGTTAAAGATAAAGAGCACTTTATATTTCAAGGCAAGGGTGTACCAAATGTAAATAACCCAAGTCGTAGAGGTAGATTTATTGCACAAATTAAAATAAATTATCCTAAAAAACTTACAACTGAACAAAAAGAGTTAATTACAAAACTGCAAGAGAGTTTCGGATTAGAGAGTAAACCACATAGTAGTATATTTGAAAGTGCATTTAAAAGAATTAAAAAGTGGGTTAAGTCTTAACCTTCTTTTGGTTAATGGCTAATTGTTAGTAGTTGATGGTTATTAATGCATGCGTGGTAGGGTCGGTTTACCGACCAAAAACTAATAATCGCCCAAGTGGGCGTATTATTATTTACCTTCTACAGCTTCTTTTAAAGATTTACCAGCTTTAAATTTAGGAGCTTTATGAGCAGGCTTAGTATAAGTCTTATCAGTTCCTGGGATTTTACCACTTTTTTCTGGAACATCTACAGCAGAGAAAGTACCAAAACCTACGAAAGTTACACTATCTCCTTTTACTAATACTTCTGTTATAGAGTCTAAAAATGCTTTAACTGCATTCTCTGCAGCTGCTTTACTTGTAAACTCGCCTTTTTCTTTTATTAATTCAACAAATTCTGCTTTTGTCATGTTTATTATCCTTTTTTTATTTTATACTTAAATTATATGGGTAAAATCTTATATAAAGTTTAAAAAAATAGAATAATGTAGAAAAGTATGTTAAAAAAGGTTTTTTACGGCTTATTAGTAAGATTTAATGGTGCGGTAGAGAGGATTTGAACCTCCATGAGCTTACGCTCACTAGCCCCTCAAGCTAGCGTGTCTACCATTCCACCACTACCGCATTGTCAATTTTGGATAATATAGAAAGAAAATTATAAAAGAAATAAAGTAGGTAAAACCTACTTTATTATATTCCTACTATAGGAATGGGTTAGAGTAAAGTGCAATTAGTGCAATTACAAGTGTATAGATAACTTGTGCTTCGATCATCGCTAGAGCAATGAACATTGTTGTCATTAATTTACTACCTAAACCTGGGTTTCTAGCAGTACCAGCGATTGTAGCAGCCGCAGTGTGACCCATACCAATAGCTCCACCAAGTGCAGCAAGTCCAAGACCAACACCAGCAGCAACTACTGAATATGCCTTAATCATATCTGCTCCACCATTTTCACCAGCGAATGCAGTAGCACCAAGTGCTAAGAAAAGTAAGAAAAACTTTTTCATAAAAAATCCTTAAAAATATTTTGTTTATAGTCCAAAAATAACCTTTAGACTTCGCTTTGAATCCGTTCGGCTTGCGTATCCCTACTTATCATTCAAATGCGATAGAATTATACTTCATTTTTTGTTAAAAAAAAATGAAAAAGTAAGTTTTTTTTGATACAATCATATAAATATTTATTATTAAGGCATACACATATGAAATTATTCAAGCATATATTGCTAATTCTATCTTTTTCTTTTATTCCTAACTCACTTTTTGCAAATGTTTTAGTACCTATTAGTAAAACAGAATTTGTACTAAAAGACGATAAAGGAAATACTATACAAAAATATGATTTAAAAGGTCAAGAGTTTGTAGTTGTTTCTGTTAGAGAACCTGGTAGTGATGGTAGATTTTATGCTGTCGATAGAGATGGTGTAGTATGGTGGAGTGGAATTATTACCTCTGGTGCAGATGATTATAAAACTCCAAGTGGTGTATATACTGTACTTCGTAAAAGAAGACACTATATGTCCCATGCATACCCTGATGAAGATGGAGTAGATAATATGGACTTTGCAATATTCTTTACAAACCAAGGTCATGCCTTACATATGGGTAGCGTAAACTGGATGTCTCACGGTTGTATCCATATAGCTCCAAAAGATATACCAGTAATCTTTAAATGGGCAAAAATTGGAGATACCAGAGTAGTAATCACAAGAAAAACATATATGCCATTTGCAAAAGATGATTTAATAAAATTTGGATTTAGATAGTAGATTTAAAAGCTTACTAGCTTTATAGAGGTAGCCCTTGTGGCTACCCTAAATGTTTGAAACAGTAATAAAGAATATTAAGGGCACCTCCATTGCCATTAAGTTAAGAGTTTTAATTCCATAAAATGCTATAAGCTTAAAGCACAAAGCTAAAAGCTTGCCACCATGCAATTCCTGTGAGAGATTGTGAAGACAGGAATCTACAGTTTAAACTGCCAAAAAAGTACTTTTTCAACTTTTAGACAGTTGAAATTGTGGTCTACCACTTCCGTGGGAGTGATGCAGTGACTAGCTTTAAGCTTAAAGCCCGAAGTGATGAAAATATTTACCATCGCAGTCATTCTGAACGGATGCGAAGAATCTAGCTTAAACGGCTATAAAGCTAAGAGTTTATACCGGCTTTTTGAGTTAGATTCTTCGCTTCACTCAGAATGACGGCGATTGTAAACTTTAATTCTACTACAATTTATGGGAGTAAATTCCTTAACTTAATGGTATTGGGGCTACCCCTACATATATTGTAATTCTTTAATAGTATTACTTTACAATCAGAACCATTTACAAATGCAAACTTTCTATGATTATGATATAGAAAGCTCCACTCTTTTATCTTTTTGAGAGACTACTGTTACATCTATCTCGTCGCCCTCTTCTAATGTACCTTGCAAACTATGAGGTACTTTTGAATTGTGTAGCAGGGCATCATATCCATCTGGCATCTCTATAAAGTAACCAAAATCTACACACTTCTTAACTTTACCTCTGTAACTTTTACCAATTTCATATTTAGCTATTGGCTTTGAATCTTTCTCTATTAACTCTTCTATATAAGCTTTAGCAGCATCTATATCTTCACTGCTAGAACCACTAATTTTAACCAAGCCTTTATCTCTATTTAAATCGATAGATACACTGTACTTCTCTATAATCTCGCGTATTGTAGAGCCACCCTTACCAATAATAAGTGGTATTTTAGATGCACTAACTTCAAAAGTGAGTACAGATGGCAGTGCACCACTTGGAACAATCGTACTCTTAGCATCTTCCATTAAAGATAGAATATGCTCTATTCCGCCAACTGCTTGGTCAAGTGCTTTTTGTAAAATGTCTAAATCTAATCCATCAAGCTTAATATCTAACTGCATTGCTGTAATTCCATCTTTGCTTCCTGCAACTTTTAAATCCATATCGCCATAATGGTCTTCTGCACCCATAATATCGCTTAAGATTGTGTATCTGTCGTTACTATCTACAACAACACCCATAGCGATACCTGCAATTAGTTTTTTTACATTAACATTTGCAGCATATAAAGAGAGCGAACCACCACAAACAGTAGCCATAGACGAAGAGCCGTTACTCTCTAAAATCTCCGATACTATTCTAATTGTTTGGTTATCTTCTAACTCTACACTTGGCTCTA
This sequence comes from Campylobacteraceae bacterium, assembly GCA_027024155.1. Lineage (GTDB taxonomy): Bacteria > Campylobacterota > Campylobacteria > Campylobacterales > Sulfurovaceae > JAADEQ01. Next base: position 14,234 of record JALVTE010000099.1, on the reverse strand, counting down.
GTGCTCTTTTTGCCAAGTTTCCGTGCCCTAACTCTCTTCTACTTGGTGCACCAATAGGTCTAGCCTCTCCAACAGAGTATGGAGGAAAGTTATAATGCACCATAAAGTTTTCGTTCTTCGCCCCACTACTTGTTAAAAGTTCATACATTTGTGCATCTTTGTTATCACCCAAAGTAGCACTAACCAATGCTTGCGTCTCGCCTCTTGTAAATAGAGCGGAACCATGAACCGAAGGCAATAAATTAGTCTCTATAGAGATAGGTCTAACAACATCTACCGCTCTTCCATCTAATCTTTTACCATTTAAAATAAGCTCTCTTATCTTCTCTTTTACAACTCTGTTAAAGGCAGCTTTTAAGTCTGCCTCTTCAAAGCCTACCTCTTTATTAGTAGCATCGGCTGCTACCTCATCTAAAATAGCATCGAGTGCATCTGCTCTCTCTGTTTTAGCCATTCCATCTATTGCTACATCTATCTTATCGCTATAATCTTTTAGTATAAACTCTTTTAAGCTTGCATCTATCTCTTTATAGTTAACTTCTATAACATCTTTAGATTTAAACTCTTTAAACGATGTAGTAAACTTGCTAGAAGCCTCATCTATAGCATCGGTTGCATCTTTTAATACACTCAATAGCTCCTCTTTTGCCAACTCATTACTTTTATGCTCGCCATCAATTTTGCTTGCAATGGCACGCATCTCTATCATAGCAATATCTTTACCACTACCTACAACTAATAAATCTAATGTAGATTTCTCTAAATCAGAGAGTTTAGGGTTAATAACTACAGCACCATCTAACTTAGCAACTCTAATAGTTGCAATAGATTTATCTACTGGCAAAGATGATACAAGCAGAGCAGCATTTGCAGCATGTAAAGCAGCAACTTGCAAATCTACTTCGCTATCGCTACTAAATACTGTAACATTAATTACAACATTATTACTAAACCCTTTAGGAAACAGTGGTCTTAAAGCTCTATCTATAATTCGAGATGTCAATGTCTCAAAATCACTAGGCTTAGATTCTCTTTTAATAAATCCGCCAGGAATTTTAGCCGCTGCGTAAGAGCGTTCTAAATACTGCACAGTCAGAGGCAGAAAATCCTCTTCGCTACTATTTTTATCTACTGTTACTGTTGCTAAAAGTACAGCCTTGCCTTGTCTGTAAAACACAGCTCCATCAGCCTGCTTTGCAACTTTTCCAAACTCATAACTCTCTTTTAAGTTATTTGCCTCTATCTCTACAATGCTACTCATTGTTTTCCTTTATATATGTATGTAACTCTCATCTTACAAAGTGAGTATATACTACTATACACAAAATGTACAAAAGTATATCCTCAACCACTAAGATAAGAGTTTATACCAAATCCAAATAAAAAGATACACTTCTAAAAGTAAATAAACCATAATCTTTCATACTTAAAACTTTTGTATTAGCATAACTAGTAGTTCAATTTTTAAGTCCAAAACTTTATGTCTTCTTTAATTTTATAAACATACCTTTTTATTTAGATTTGGTATTCAAACGACATTTTACCCTATATCTTATTTACAATATATAAAATAAGCATAGCTAACTCAAAAATAGTCAAGCAAAAAACTATACGCTATACTCTAAATTTACCATTAAGAGTAAAATCCGGCATCTGCTTACTTATCTCATCATTATCAAACGAGTATCTAAAATTTTCTATATAATGCATTAAGAGCTCATATGCTTCATTAATTTCACTCATTCTCTTAACATCTTCACTAACATCTGGATGATACTTCTTAGCTAAATCTCTATAGCGATTTTTTAACTCATCTTTTGTTATAAAAGGTGGCAAATCTAAAACTTCTAATGCTTTATATAGAGCATTCTCTTCAATTTTATCCGCCAAAAGGTAGCACCTTAAACTGTATTTTAAAGTAGTTATTACTTATAGAGCCTCTACTTCCATCGCTCTTTATAACTGGTCTTATATTTTGTCCAAACGAAAAATCTACACTCCAACAGTTTCTATTTAAGTATGTTCCAACTTCCCAATTTTTTAAATTGTTATCTTTTAAATCGTATGCTGCACTTGCTCTAAATTTTAAATTATCACTATAGTTATAATATCCACCTGCACTTATCTCTTTTGTAAGTGTTTCAAAACTTTGCAAATCCCTTTTACGAAGCCCCGCAATGTATAAACCATACAGAGCAGTAGAGTAGCCTATTCTATTATAAACATCTGTTGCTTTACTATGCACTAGAGAGTAGTTAATTTTAGAGTAAAAACTCCAATTTTTATACTTAACATCTATCTCTTGTTCTAAATCCCTAAGCTTACTCTCTTGTGGGTAGTAGTGTGCCTCTAATATATAATTTATATCTAGCTTATTAGTAAAACTATGCCAATATTGGTGAGTTCTAAATGTCACCTTAGATTCAAATGGCACATCATCTACAAAATCTAACTTTAAACTCTGCGGAATATCTTTATAATCCATCCACTTTTCACTGAGAATACTACTTTTTGTATATGTAGTACTTAAAAATGCAGTGTGCATACCACTCTTATATAATTTACTCACTTCGCTACTTAATTCTACTTTATGGTTAGCTACAACCGAACTATACTTCTTTTGTGAAATTGGCACATTATAAAAATCATACCCTGTAGCTTCTAACTCTTCGCTAAGATTTAAATTTAAATATCCAGAAAATAGAGAAAAATGCATCTCTAAAGGTAACTGAAACTTTGCTTTAAAAGCCTTAGTACCACTCTGCCTTGTATAATTAGTTAAAGAGGCATCAACCATATAAGATAAATTATTATAAATTATATTAGTATAAGGTATATGAAAATGCAATTTAGGAAGAATTTGTAAAGTCTCTCTATTATCAACCTTAGTTGTATCTTTAAAATAATCAAGAGTAATACCTGTATAGAAGTAATTATTTTTAATATAATAGTTCAATCTACTATCATAATAAGAGCCTAAACTATGATGATACAACTTATCGCCAACTTGCAAATTCAGATAATCGGTATCACTCATATATATACTATTAACATATAACTTATTTTCAAAACCATTTCTACTTAATGGGTCTATTAAAGTATTATTAATATAATTAAGCTCCGCTCCATAATGCTTTTTATACTTTAAATTATGCTTTTTTGTATAACTATCTTTATCTTTAAAGTATCCTGCTCTAATTTGTAAAAAGGAGTCTTTAGAATCAACCAACCTATATGTAGCAAATATACCACGACCTCTGTTTAATCTAACTTGTGGGTCAAGTTCTAAATCTTGATTTTTAGCAATAGCCCAAAAAAATGGTTGAGAGTATTGAAAACCCTCATCATTAGTATATGCAAACGAAGGCATTAAAAAACCTGTTTTTCTATCTCGAGATAGTGGCATATAGAGATACGGAAAGTAAAAAACTGGTATCTTTTTAATATAAGCTACAGCATTATTAATTCTAAGCTCTTTACTTTTTGTATCATATGTTGCTTTACTAAAAGCTATAGACCAATCAGGATTATCAACATTACAACTAGAGAATAGTGCATTTTGTAATTTAATTTGATTACTCTGTTTTTGTGCATTTTTAGCAACAAACCATACATTCTCTTTATTTAAAAGAAAAAAGTCTTTAAATACAATTTTATTGTCATCTAAATTTATTCGCAGTGTTTTCGCATTTACTCTCTTGCCATCTTTACTAATTATAACAACATTACCATTAAGTATTAATACTTTACTATTTGCGTCATATTTTCCACTTTTAGCTTTAAGTATATCGCCATCATATACTACAACAACACCACCAGAGATATCTGCTTTATTATTATGTTGAATAACACTATTTGCATAAACTTCCACATCTTTATACTCATTGGCTAACAGTAAGCCACTAAGTAAAACCGACAATAAAAGAGTTTTAGAATTAAGCATTTATTACCACGCTATGTGCTAATTTATCTTGCAAAGTTTGCCGTTTTGAATCTACAAAAGCAAAAATAAATGTAAAATAGAAAAACATCTCTCCAACTGTTCTAACCACAGCTCTAACAAATGCCATACTCCAAGAGAGCAGTTCTCCACTCTCTTCGTTTACTACTTTAATCTTCATAAGATATTTACCCATAGTCGCCCCATTAGTTGCGACAAAAAATGTATGATAAATAACTTTTATAACTATAAAGACCCAAATATGTTCTTGAAGAAAAATTACATTACTTATTACATCCGTAGAATAAGATAACTCATCATAAAAAATAATATAAAACAGTGTCGATGTAATTATATTATCAATCACAAAGGCTACAAATCTTCTACCAATAGTAGCCAAATTATTAGACAAGTTCTGCTCTTGCAAACTATTATGCTCCAAAATAACCCCTACTGCTTAAGTGCCTGATACGCAATATCGGTTCTACACTTCTTACCAATAAAGTGCACCTGCCCTACTAGCATATAAGCTCTATCTCTAGCCTCTTGAATACTCGCACCCAAGCCAACGCATACAAGCACTCTACCACCAGTAGCCATTAGCTTGCCATCTTCATCTCTACTTACACCTGCATATGCAATGTATGAATTATTTTTTAAATCCTCATGCACTATATCATCTACAATAATCTCTGCGGGAGTACTACTTTTATATGGATAGTTCTGGCTAGCAAGTACAACACCAACAGCATATGTATCTTTCTTAAATCTAACATCTGCATTTTTCAAATCACCAGTAGCCGCTTTATATAGCATATCACTAACAGGCGATTCAAACAGTGCCATAAGCTCTTCGCACTCTGGGTCACCAAAACGCACATTGTACTCTAATATCATAGGCTCACCATTTACAACCATAACACCAATAAAAAGAACTCCAGTAAATGGCATACCATCTTCATCAAGACCTTTTAGTGTTGGCTTAATTACTCTATCTTCAATTTTTTGATACAACTCATCATTAACAAGTGGAGTTGGCACATACGCGCCCATACCACCAGTGTTAGGACCTTCGTCGTTATCTAACAATCTTTTATGGTCTTGTGCTGCAGGTAAAACCACATAATCTTTACCATCACAAACCGCAAATACAGAAAGCTCGTAACCATCTAAATACTCTTCGATAATAACTTTGGCACCAGCATCACCAAAGCTCTCGCCACTAAGCATTCCCTTAGTCGCCTCTATTGCCTCTTCTTGGCTCTGAGCAATTATTACACCCTTACCAGCACAAAGCCCATCTGCCTTTACAACAATAGGTGCACTCATAGTCTTTATAAAATCAGTAGCTTCATCTAGGCTAGATGTCTCAATATACTTAGCCGTAGGCACACCATACTTTTGTAAACAGTTCTTCATAAATACTTTAGAACCCTCTAACTGAGCCGCCGCCGCTGATGGACCAAAAATAGTAAGCCCCTGTTCTTGGAATACATCTACAATACCATTTACAAGTGGGTCTTCTGGACCAACAACTGTTAAATCAATCCCATTATCTTTAACAAAAGTAGCCAATTCATTAAAATCAGTTATAGCAATATTCTCACCAAGCTCATCAGTAGCCCCATTACCAGGTGCAAAATATATCTTATCTACATTTTCATCTCTCTTCAGAGCATACCCAATAGAGTACTCACGCCCCCCACTACCAATAATCAAAACATCCATAACATCTCCAAATAATATTCTTTCCAAAATTATACCAACTCTACACTTCTAATTAGGCTAAATATATCAAAAAGATTAATCAACCTATGTAGGGCAACACCAATACCATTAAGTTAAGGATTTTATATCGGTAAAATAATATGATGTAAAACAATGCCATCGCCGTCATTCTGAACGAATGTGAAGAATCTAGTTTAAACGGCTGTAAAGCTAATAGTTTATCTCGGCTTTTTAAGTCATATTCTTCACAAATGTTTAGAATGACGAAGATAGTAAACTTTAGAGCACCTCTAATAATACCAACAAACTATACAATGCCAACCCGTAGGGGCAGACTTTGCCTTTACGGCTTCACTTCGTTCCGAACGCTTCGGTTCCGAAGCTAAAATCGTGAAACTATTCACAATTTCTTAACGCTTCTCATGTGGTTGCCCGTTAGCCTAAACTAAATATAAATACAATAATACTTTTAAAATTCTGTTGCTAAAATTGCTTCTATATCATCTTTTAATTTAGGAAAGTTATATCTTAAGACATCATCTATAATCTCATCATCCACACTATCATAATCGTGTGCTATAAAATTTCTAACAGCACTAATTCCTCGCAAATCTTTTTTATCAAACTTACTTAATACACCGTATTCATCTTCATCTTTTAGCTTATTAAATTGTTCTGCTATCTTAATAATATGCATACGAATAGCGGGCTTTAAAATCTTATTCTCTACCGCTTTTGTAACTTTAAAATCTACATCGTTTAATATAAATTCTATATCTTTTAAACTATTTTGAATAGTAATTAAATGCTCTTTTGCTTTAGACATCTATAATCTCACTCCCAACAATATTTAAAAAATGACTATTATTAGAGTTTAAAGATATTAAATCAACCCTATTTTTCAGCAGTTTCTCTAACTCTTCTTTAGTCTCTTCTATCTTCAATATTTTACTAAAACCATCTTTGAACTTTTTAGAAAATTTATCATAATCTATTCTATAGGCTATATCAATATCACTAAATTCATCTTGCTCATCTCTAGCAACCGAGCCAAACAAACCAACAATTAAAAAACCATCTTTAGCAAGCTTAGGCTTTACCTGCTTTAGTTTTGTTAATATATGCTCTTTAGTCATAATGATATAGTCCTTTCTTATTATCTTATGTTAATTATACCATATTTTACAATCTCTTTTACTACGCCAACCCAAGCTCACTAAATATATCCTTAACAAGCTTGGACAATGGGCGTTTATGTAAATTGTCATCTTCAAAAAGATACTCACTAAACAAATCTTGTTTTACCTCTTCTTCTGTCTTTTGTGTCAAAAGAGCTAACTCTTTTATACGACTATCAGGGTACTCTTTTCGTCTATTTATCATCTCTATAACTTTGTATTTATGGTATTTGTAGCGTCCATCTAATTCAAATACATCTATGTACTGCTTGTAAATATCAGAAAAGTCCTCTTTGAGCAACAAAGCAAAATCATCTTCACAATCTATCTGTAGATTTCTGTTTTGCATAAATGTTTTAAACTTCACTTTGTTATCAAAATCAAAATGAGTAGAAGCAGGAGAGAGTGTTTCAACACTATGAACTCTTTTAACTTTTGAGTTACAGGTGTAACAAGAGGGAATCAGATTATATAGGCTCAATGCCAAATATGGGTATTTGCCTTTGTCAATATAGTGGTCAAGTGTAAATCCATTTTTAATCTTTTCATCTTTTGTCATAAAGGTATTGATAAACTCAATATTACAAAAGTAGCAAGTGTGTACCTCTACATACTGTTCAAAAAATTTAGAAATATGTTTTTGAAATTTTGTTTCATAGTTAAAAAGCTCTTTTACATCATCTCGCTTTGACATATCTCCTAGTCTATCTTTTATCTCTTGTAGTTTTTCAAAAGAGCCATAGAGTAAATCCTCTAAAGTGCAATCAAATTCAGTTTTAAATTTTTCATCAAAAAGCTCTTTTAGAGTTTTATTGTTCTCTTTTTGAAATTCACGATTTGCTAAATTGTCGTAATAGATTTGAGTGATGTTTTTTTTGTAGGCTATTTTAATCATTTTTTCAAACTCTCTAAATAGGCTTCTACTCGTTTTATCTCTTCTTGTTTAGCCCTATCTTTACCTAAAAGTTTTTTTTCTATCTCTACTAAATGATTTTTAATAACTTGTTTTAGGTACTCTTCTCCTATAATCTTTTGAGTCTGCCAAAAATTTTTCTGTTTAGAGTGAAGATATATTTTTGTTAAGCAGTCTATATGTCTATTTTTTTTAACAAGTTTCTGAAAATCTATAATCTCATTTATCTTACTCTTTGCAAACTCTCCCATTAAACCATCTTCCATAAAGAAGCTATCGCTTAATAGCGTATGGATATTTGCACCAAAGGTTTGTTTTTTCTTTTTTAATCCATCTACTACTTTACAGTTTCCTTTTTCATCTTTGTCTAGGAAGATTATGTTTTGTTTTGGAATATCAGATAGAAGAAATGGGGAGTGAGAAGTAAATATAAAATGATTATTACCTTTCATTTTTTTTAAAAGATTATATACTTCATTAATATATCTTTTTTGCCAATCAGGGTGTAAAGAAATTTCAGGTTCATCAAATAAAAAAATTTCATGACTATAATTTATACTATAAAAATAAATATTTAACAGTTGTCCAAAAAGAACTTTTTCTCCATGACTTAAATTATTATAAGTTCTATCTTTTTCATCTATTAAATCAAATTCTAATAAATGATTAAATCCACCTTTTCTTGCATATAACTTTTTATCTTCCTCTGTTAACTCATTTATATATTGTTTTTCGACAGGCTTATGATTTAATTTTAATATTTTGGATATATTATATTTTTTACATATTCTTTGTAGATTATTCTTATTTTGTATAGTTTTAAATTTACTTTTTATACTTCTTTTTCGTAAATATTCAATAATTAAAATTTGATGTTCAATATCAGATAATGTCATAAAATAATCTTCAACTTTTTGTCTATCTTTAGAAATAAAATTTATATGATTAGAAATTAATTCTCTAGGAGTTTTTAGATTAATTGATATTCTATTAGGTAAATACATAAATGTTGATAATTCAAATGAGGAATTAATTTTTCCAATTTCAACAACAAGTAAATTTATTATAGTTTCTTTTGAGGTATCAACTTTCATATAATTAGTAAAAGTTTGTTTATATCTTTTAAAACTTGAAAGCCTAGTTGCTCCTGCATTAATAGGCAAACCATCATTATCTTCTCTATCAATATATATAATTAAATCTTGAAAATTATCAACTTTTTGGATACTTGTTTTTATTTCTGTGTTAGAGATATAAAATCTTTTATCTCCACTTTGATAAACTAAAATAAAATTTGTCTCTTCAGGAAAACTTTTTTCTCCACAATTAATGATAGCATTTAAAACACTACTCTTCCCACTCCCATTCTTCCCAACAATAGCTGTAACATTAATATTTTCACCAAAAAAATCTTTAATATATTCATCATCTTTTTTTTCAATAATCTCTAATTTACAATCATCTTTTAACTTATCATCTTCATCATACTCATCATGAAATTTACACTCATATCTAGGCAAAAAGTTAAACCCTTGCTTATGTATATTTTTATAATCTTCTACCCATAAATATACTAATTCCATTATATTCTCTCTTTTAGTTTGGCATATTGTATAGATTATAGCAAATTTCTACTAAAAGCATCTACTTGACAAATATAGCTTTTTAATGTATTTTATATGCAATATAAAGCCACATAAAGGATAAACTATGCAAGTTAAACTAAAAAAATGGGGTGACTCATTAGCTTTTATATTGCCAAAAGATATACTTAAATCACTTAATGTAGATGAAAATAGTACATTAGAGCTATCTATTCACGATGGCAAACTAATTGCAGAGCCTACAAATAAACTAAAATTAGAAGATTTAGTATCTCAAATTAACAATAGTAACATTCATGCAGAAATTTGAATTTTGCTTATTCTAAGTATTGTATTAGTAAAGAATAAAATATTAAAACAAACCCGAATGGCCGTATGTGCGTGAGTTGGCCCTAATAAGCCAACGGTGGGGGAGAGGGTAAGCCTTTAGGGGGCAACTTCTCGCTGGCAAAAACCTAGCTCAAACGAAGCCACCCGCACACAGGCTTAACCACTTAGTCCCCCAATGATTTAATGTTGGACCCCATATGCACATTTGCGAACCATCCAGGCATAAAGTTAGAGAAAGATAGATTTAAATAAAAATAAACTTAAATAATAATATTAAGTTAATTATTTAATCTATATTTATAATTATAGCAGATTTATAGATAAAAAGATACTAATTTTAGTAAAAAATTGTAGTTTTTTACAATTTTTTTACCAAATGTAGTACATTAAACAATCTCTTGTGCTTTTTTAACACACGAATCAATAGTTGCTTCTTCAGATACGAAGGCAGTTACATTTTTTGGTAAGTTTCTTAAAGTAGATTTACCAATTACAACTGCTTTATAACTACTATCCCAATTAAAACTCTTAAAAAAACACTCTATTGTAGATGGAGAAGTAAAAATAACCACTGCTCCGTCTTCTAACTCTTTATTAGTATGCTTTTTACAAGTGGTTTCATATAAAATTTCTTCTTTTATATCTATTCCCTCATTACTCAAAAAAGATTTTGAATCAAAAGATACAACTTTTGGGCGAATATAAACTATTTTATTACTACTGAATTTTGTTAAAATATCGTTAGCTAAAACTTCGCCATAAAACTCTTTTGGGTGGTAGATATTTTTTGCACCTAACTCTTTAGCTATTTTAGCAGTTGCTGAACCTACTGCTAAAATCTTTTTGCTTTGCCAATCGTTAGATATTTCGTTAGTATATATAATCGCTTGCTTAGAAGTAAAAAGTATAGTATCCACATCACTTAAATCTATACTTTTCTTTAAACGAGTAAACTCTATCATCGGTAGAGATATAGTGCCGTTATACTCTTTTGGCGAACAAAGGTAGATATTTTTACTTTTCATCTGTTTCACAACTTGTGTTACCTTCGAAAATTCTTACATTATTCTCTTCATCATCGTGTGGGTCAAAGTGTGGGTTTATCACCCAGCCCTTATTCGGCTCTAATGCGGTAATTTGACATATAATTTTATCCGCAATATTATGTGCATATTCTATTGTCATATTTGGGTCTAGCACCAAATGAAACTCTACAAAATTATGCACACCATCTGTTCTAGTCTTTAACCAATGGTAGCCTCTTGCCTCTTTGGTGTTAGCTATAATTTCGCCAATTTTTGCAACTATATCTGAATCTAGTGATCTATCTAATAGTATTAATACACCTTCGCTAATAATTTCATAAGCTGAATATATAATATAAATACCTATTGCTAAACCAAAAATTGCATCTATAAAATCTAAACCCGTAACAAAAACTAAAAATATCGATAATAGTACCGCACCATTACTTAAGAGGTCTGCTTTGTAGTGTATTGCATCTGATTTTATTACAATATTATCTGTCTCTTTAGCAATTTTCTCTAAATATTTAACTAAAAAATATGTCACTAAAACTGATACTACCATTACCCCTACAGAAGCTCCTAGCATTTCAGTACTATTTTCATTTATTAACTTTTTTATAGCTTCATAAATAATATACAAACCAGAAATTGTAATAATTGTACCCTCTATAACACCTGCAATCGCTTGAACTTTACCCTTGCCATATGGAAAAAGCTCATTCGGTTTCTCTTCTGCCTTTTTAATTGCAAAAAAGTTAAATACCGAAATAGCACTATCTAAAATAGAGTCAATAGCCGATGCTAAAACTGCCACCGAACCACTCATTACACCAATAATCAACTTAACTATAGCCAATAGTGTAGCTGTGATAGTAGCTATAGCCGTAGCTCTACGCTCTTTAGAAAAGCCCTTAATTTTTGTTATTAAATCCATTTTTATTACCTTTTAAAATATAATATCCACTGTTTTATTCTCTTAAGTAGTGGTACTTTTTTCTTTAAAGAAGATGCTTTAATATCTAATTCATTAACTATTTTAATTAACTCTTTAGGCTCAAAATTACCTATTTTCATCTAATATCTTCTCTATTTCATATAATGCATTTTGATTTTTAAGGCGGAATTTTAACTCAATTCTCCTTGAAGCCTCTTTATCTTCTACTCCATTTTTTACTACTCTATCTAAATATGAGCGTCCACTAGCTGTTAAATATTTTTGTAAATTATATTTTTTAGCTATAGGTAGTGTTAAGAGATAATTCATAACAGACAAAGCTCTATCTTGAGAAAGTTTTAAATTGTATAGATATCCACCATCACTATCAGTATGCCCTTCTATTACTATAGTATCTATGTTTGGTTTAATAGCTTCATTACTTAAAAGTGCACTTATATAACTTGTAAATAAAGTTTTTAACTGCTCTTTTGCACTATCTTTTAATTTACTGCTACCTTTGTCAAAAAGTACTTTAGAACTAAGTCTTAGCGTACCATCTTTATTTATTTTTACCCTACTTCCTAGCGTATTTTTCAACTCTTCTATTACTCTTAATCTTATACCTGTTAAATATTTTATTTTCTCTCGTTTGCTCTGTAACTCTTTTAATAAACTTTCGTATTTACTCTGCTTCTCATCTAAAGCAGTAAGTAGTTTTAGCAATTTCTCTTGTGTAGTATTTAGTTCATCACTCTTTTTTGTTAAATTTGCAGAGAGTATTAAAACCTTATCTTTATAATCTTGTATTTTTTTATCTTTTTCTTCTAGCGTTGTGTTATTTTCACTTAATAGATTTTGTAAAATTATAACTTTACCATTTAATTTATCTAACTTAGAATTTTTAGCCAACAAAAGTTGATTTAATTTTTTCAACTCATCCTCTTTTAACTTTAAGGCATCTTTTGTAATAGCTAAAGTATCTTTTGTACTTTTTAACTCTTTAACTCTATTAGCCAAGAGTGCTTTTAATTTATAAATATCGTCTTGTTGCAATTTAATAGTTGCTAATTGCTTAGCTATTGTGCTATTTTGTTTAAGAACTTTTACATTTAATTTATTTAAATTACTCTCTTTTGTTTTTAAATCTTTTATTGTTTCATTGAGAGTAATTTTTTGTTTATCTAAATTTTCTCTTAAATTAATAGATTTAGATACTATAGCACCAATTAAAAGTATAAAAACAAATAGTAAGCCTGCCATTAAATCAGCATAAGATATCCAAAAATTACTATCGTTTTTATTAGAGTTATTTTTAAACACAATTTACTCTTTTATTTTGCTTATACTATCTACCATACTCGATATATGCTCAACTGCTACTGCTAATTCATGGTCTATTTTTTTAAGAGAGTTGTCTAAACCATTATCAAAGCTCTCTAAAAGTTTTTGTAACTCTTTAGCATTTGCATTAAATTCACTTAAATTATTCTCTAAAGAGAGTTTCGCTTCAATACTATTTTGTGCAATATTTAATTTGTCTATACTTGAAATTAAAGATTTAGTACTACTATCAAGTGTATTTTCAAGCTCTTTTAAACCACTTTTTGTACTCTCTATAATCTTTTCGTAGCTTGTTAAATGTTCTCTATTTATATCTTTTATAAAGTCTAAGTTAAATGTATCTTTAAGTGCTCTTATCAATTCATTATCTTGTATAGCTTTTTGATTATACTTAAATTTTAATAACTCTCTCTCACTCCAAATATATTTAGAGTATATATCTTCTAAAGATATAGTTAATTGTTCTATTCTGGATAATCCAAGACGCTCAAAAAATGTCCACCACAAAGATAAAAATATACCAAATATAGAAGCATAAAATGCAGTACCAACACCCGAAAGAAGTGTAGATATCTCTGAATCTAACTCTTTTGAACTACTAACAGTAAAGTCTGGCATAGAGATAGCAATGGCAATAAATGTACCCAAAATACCAAGCATAGGGAAAGTACTAGCTGCCACTTTTGCAAAATTATCATTTCTTACATTTTTAAAGTAATCTTCTAAAAAATCTCTTACACTTAGTACAGATTTTGTTTTACCCTCTATAACAAGTGCTGTTTTTTCTAAGTTTTTCTCTAATTCATTTCTTGTAACACTAAATTGGTTTTTTATTTTACATACAGATATAAAAGCATTATGTGGTATAAAAAGTAAAAATATGATAAAAATTGTAGCTATTATATAAAATGTATGAGTACTTATATGTGTTAAGTTAATTACAGCAAAATAGTTTAAAGCTAAAAACAGTACAAACAAAAATGGAACTAAAGCTATGACTAAAAACCTGCCAAAACAGTTACTACCTTTACTATCCATATTATACCTTTATAAATAAATTACACCTATTATAGCAAATTTTAATTAATACATAAAGTGCACCTCTAAACCCAAATAATTCCATAACACACCTCACACACCAAAAGTCAGAAAAGACTCATCTTTTTTTGAATCCAAAAGCACCAAGTTTGGCTATAAAGTTATATTTTACATATTTTTAAGTTCCTTTATATTCA
>JALVTE010000098.1 GCA_027024155.1 Campylobacteraceae bacterium | reverse complement strand
AGCTTTAGATTCTTGCTATCTAACTTAAGCGGTTTAGAAGAGCTTTTAGAGGTAGAGAAGTTTGGTCAGATAGATAGATGGATTTTAGCAAAAGCAAAAGAGGTGTTCGATAACTTTAATAACGAAATGGCAAATTACGAATTTGCAAGAGCATTTAGCTTGTTAAACAACTTCTTGACAAATGAGCTTAGCGGTATATATATGGATTTGTGTAAAGATAGATTATACTGCGATGCTAAAGACTCAAATACAAGAAGAGCAGCACAGAGTGCAATGTATATGATTGCAAAATCTATGTTGGCTTTAGTTGCACCTGTTCTTACATATACAGCCGATGAGGTTATAGAGCATGCACCAGAAATCTTTAAAAGAGATTTAGAAGATGTTTTCGATTTAGAGTACAAGCCACTGCCAGAGGTAGAGAGCACACTTAATAGCGAGTTATTAATTAAAGCTAGAGAGAACTTCTTTGAAGGAATTGATAAGCTTAAAAAAGATAAAGTAATTAAGACAACACTAGAGCTAGCTATTGTTGGCGATAGTGCTAAATTTGGAATAGATAGTGCTAAAGATTTAGAAGATTGGTTTGGTGTTAGTGAATTCGTAGAATCTAGCGATTTAGAAGCTTTAGCTAGCTTTAGTGTAGATGGTAGCGATTATAAAATTGTAAAAGCGAGTGGTGCTAAATGTCCTAGATGTTGGAGATTTACAAGCGAAGCAGAAGATAAGCTTTGTAGTAGATGTAGCGAGGTTTTAGCATAGTGGATTTAAGCAAACCTGTAACAAATGAGGTAATTTTTGGTGCAATCGCACTAATTTTTGTTTTTGTTGCTATTGGTTTAGCAGTTGTTAGGTATTATAAAAAAAGAGAAAGCAGGAGTAGCAATGAAGCTTAGAGAAGCACTTAGAAAATCTGATGATGAGTTAGCTACATTAAGAGATGAGATTTTAGAGAAAGCCAAGCAGAGCGACTTAAACGCCTATGTTGGCTTCGAGAGTTGCGGAAGCGGTGTTCCGATACTGTTAAAAGATAACATTCAAGTTAAAGATTGGAGCGTAACAAGTGGCTCTAAAATATTGCAAGGCTATATTGCACCATACAATGCAACAGTTGTAGAGAAACTTTTAAGCAGTGGTTTAGCACCAACAGGTCGTGCAAATATGGATGAATTTGCAATGGGCTCTACAACCGAGAGCAGTTTTTACGGTGCTACAAAAAATCCGCACGACTTAAGCCGTGTTCCAGGTGGTAGTAGTGGTGGAAGTGCTGCTGCGGTTGCCGGTGGTATTGCCATTGCCGCACTTGGAAGTGACACTGGTGGAAGTATTAGACAACCAGCTGCATATTGTGGTGTTGTAGGTTTTAAACCAACTTACGGCAAAGTAAGTCGTTATGGTTTGGCTGCATATGCAAGTAGTTTAGACCAAATTGGACCAATTACACAAGATGTAGAAGATGCAGCTGTGCTTTACGACATAATTGCAGGGCATGATAGCAAAGATTCAACATCGGCAGAGCTAGAGCACGAAAGCATAGCTAAAAATTTAGATGCAGATAAAAAATACACAATAGCAGTAGTAGATAACTACATAAAAGAGGCTAGCGAAGATGTGCAAAAGGCTTACGAAGTAGCTATAAAAGCACTAGAAGATGCAGGACACACCATTGTGCACAAAGAGTTGGCCAATACAAAATATGATATTGCAACTTACTATATTATAGCAACTGCCGAAGCTGCAACAAACTTAGCTAGATTTGATGGTGTAAGATATGGCAGACGAGCGTCAGATGTTAAAAATACAGCAGACCTTTTCTTTAAAACAAGAAGCGAAGGTTTTGGCGAAGAGGTAAAAAGAAGAATATTACTTGGTAACTTTGTACTATCGTCTGGTTACTACGATGCCTATTATCTAAAAGCCCAAAAAGTTCGCCACCTTATTCGAGATGAGTTTAACAAAATATTTGACGAAGCCGATTTAATACTATCGCCAATAGCACCATCTGTTGCACCAAAACTTGGCTCTATGCATGACCCACTAGAGATGTATAAAAGCGATATGTACACTATTGCCATTAACTTAGTAGGCTTGCCAGCACTTAGCCTGCCAATTATGAAAAATAGCGAAAACTTGCCTGTTGGCTTACAACTTATTGGTAAAGCATTCAGTGAACAACCAATATTTAACGCCGCTCTTAGCTTAGAGAGAGCCGTAAACTACACCAATTAAAGGAAAGCAATGAAGATAAAAATGCGTGCACTAACTTTTGAAGATGTTTTATTAGTTCCTCAACACTCTACTGTATTACCCAAAGAGGTAGATTTAAAGAGTAGAGTAACAAAGAGAGTATCGGTAAATATTCCAATTATATCGGCAGCTATGGATACTGTTACAGAACACAGAGCCGCAATCGCAATGGCTAGAGAGGGTGGTGTAGGAATTATTCATAAAAATATGGATATCGCTACACAAGCACTTATGGTAAAAAAGGTTAAAAAGAGCGAAAGCGGTATTATTATAGATCCTATCTTTATATCTCCAGACGCTACAGTAGCGGAGGCAGATGCATTAATGGGCGAGTATAAAATTTCTGGTGTACCTGTTGTAGATGCTAATATGAAGTTAATTGGTATTATAACAAATAGAGATATGCGTTTTATTACAGATATGGCTTCTGTTAAGGTAGAAGATGTAATGACACACGCACCTTTAATTACCGCTAAAGAGGGTATTACACTAGAAGAGGCTTCTAAAGTTCTTCAGCAAAGTAAAGTAGAGAAGTTGCCAATTGTAGATGATAACAATGTGCTAAAAGGTCTTGTTACAATTAAAGATATTCTAAAAAAAGAGCAATATCCAAATGCTAACAAAGATGAGTATGGGCGTTTAAGAGTTGGTGCAGCTATTGGAGTAGGGCAGTTAGATAGAGCAGAGGCACTTGTAGAAGCTGGTGTAGATGTAATTGTACTAGACTCAGCACACGGGCATTCACAAGGAATTATCGATACTCTTAAAGAGATTAAGAGTAAGTTAGATGTAGATGTAATAGCAGGAAATATAGCAACTGGGGCAGCAGCAAAAGATTTAATCGAAGCTGGTGCAGATGCTGTTAAAGTTGGTATTGGACCTGGAAGTATCTGTACAACAAGAATTGTTGCAGGTGTTGGTGTACCGCAAATTTCAGCTATTGATGATGTTGCAAAAGTTGCAAAAGAGTACGGAGTGCCTGTAATTGCAGATGGTGGTATTAGATACTCTGGTGATATTGCAAAAGCATTAGCAGTGGGTGCAAGTTGTGTAATGCTTGGTAGTGCATTGGCAGGAACTTATGAAGCACCAGGTGAGACAATTATTTATAACGGTCGTCAATTTAAAGAGTACCGAGGAATGGGTAGTATTGGTGCTATGAATAAGGGTAGTACAGATAGATATTTCCAAGAGGGAACAGCAGCCGATAAGCTAGTTCCAGAGGGAATAGAGGGTCGTGTACCATATCGTGGTAGAATATCGCAAGTACTGCACCAAATGATTGGTGGACTTCGCTCATCTATGGGATATTGTGGTTCTAAAGATATACCAACATTCTGGGAGAAGTATGAGTTTGTAGAGATAACAAGTGCCGGCTTAAAAGAGAGCCATGTGCACGATGTTACAATTACAAAAGAGAGTCCAAATTACCACTCCTAATCCAGCTAAAGGAAGATAATGGAAAAAGTTTACGCAGCATTTCGCTCAATCGGAGCCTATATACCGCAGAAAGTATTAACAAATGCCGATTTTGAAAAAATGGTAGATACTAGCGATGAGTGGATAGTAAAAAGAACAGGTATAAAAGAGAGACACATCGCAGCCGAAGATGAATCTACAAGTGATATGGCAGCAAAAGCAGCTAAAGTTGCTATAGAGCGTGCCGGCTTAAATACAGAAGATATAGACTTAGTAGTAATGGCAACAGTTACGCCAGATTACTTTAATATGCCATCTACTGCTTGTTTGGTATCTGACAAATTGGGTATTAAAAATGTTCAAGCTTTTGATATAAGTGCTGCTTGTAGCGGGTTTGTATATGCACTAAGCGTTGCAAAAGCATTTATAGAATCTGGTATGAAAAGAAATGTTTTAGTTATTGGAGCCGAGAAGTTTAGCTCTATTGTTGATTATACAGACAGAACAACATCTATACTATTTGGCGATGGTGCAGGTGCTGCAGTAATTAGTGCAACTACTAACAAAGACGAAGCATTTGTAGATATTCATGCAAGTGCAGATGGCAGTTATTGGGACTTCTTAATCACGCCATCTCCGGGGTCTGTAAATCCTGCTAGCCACGCCGTAATAGACGAAGGTCTGCAATTTGTGAAGATGAAGGGTAACGAAACATTTAAATTAGCTGTAAAAACCCTAACAAAAGATGTAAAAGAGATACTTAAAAACAATAATATTGAAGCTGGCGAAATACCTCACTTTGTACCACATCAAGCAAATTACCGAATTATAAAAGCAGTTGGGGACTCTCTAGGAATGCGAGAAGACCAAGTTGTTGTAACTGTAGATAAATATGGTAACACATCTGCTGCATCTATCCCTATGGCAATTAACGACATTTACGAAGAGGGTAGACTTCAAAGTGGTGAGCTAATGTTATTAGATACCTTTGGTGGTGGCTTAACTTGGGCTAGTGCACTTATCCCTTTTGCTCCAAATAAGTAATGCAAAGTGCCACCGAACTTTTTAAAGCCTTAAAAATAAGTGGCTGGGATAACAGCAGTCGCGACAGTTGGTGGTGGCCAAACAGTGGAACTTACGAAGTAGTTATAAGTGCAATTCTTACTCAAAACACTTCGTGGGGTAATGTAGAAAAAGCCTTAAATAATTTAAAACAAGCAGGTATATTAAATCTCGAAAAAATAGCAAACACCCCCATTTTAACCCTGCAAGAATTTATAAAACCAAGTGGATTTTACAAAGCAAAATCTAAAAATATTCAACAATTATCGAAAAATATTTTAAACGATTTCCAGAGCTTCGAGCAGTTTCAAGAGAGTGTAAGTCGCGATTGGCTTTTGTCTCAAAAAGGAATAGGGCAAGAGAGTGCCGATGCCATACTAAACTACGCCTGCTACAAAGAGATATTTGTAGTAGATAGCTACACTGCAAGATTACTAGAAGCCTTTGGCTATGAGTTTAAAGCTTACGAAGAGTTGCAAGAGTGGATAGTAGATAGCTTTTACGAAGGATACAGAGAGGTTTATCCAAATTTAAGTAGAGCCCAAGCCTATGCCCGTGCCCATGGAATGGTTGTTGAGTATTGTAAAGTTAATAAAAAGGGTAGGATAGTTAGTGTAGAGGGGTTGATGGCTGATGGTTAATAGTTGATAGTTGATAGTTTGTGGTTGATTGTAGGATGTTGGATTTAGGATTTGGGATGTAGGATGTAGGATGTAGGGGCAGGTCTTGTGCCTGCCCAAAGCTTAAATAGCCAAGCAATCTAAAAACGCCCGTAGTGTGCGGTGCCCTCACCGCACTAGCAATGCAAATGTAGGTGTGACCATGTCGCACAAAAAAAGGAAACAGATGGCAAAACAGAAAAAACGAGCAACTTTAGAAGATTTTAGAAACAGACTAGAAGCAATAAATCCAAATCTTTTTAGTATGCTAAGTGCTCCTAAAACTCATTTTAGCTTTAGAGTCAATTTAACGAGAACAACCGTTCAAGAAGTTTTAGAGAAGTTAAAGCTAGAGGGCATAGAGCCAGAAAGTGTAGAGTGGTGTAAAGAGGCTTTTGTTTTGCCAATAGAGTCCAGAGTTGCATTAGTAAAATCAAAACCATACAGTGGTAAAGAGGTCTATATTCAAAACCTATCTTCAATATTTGCCGCAATCTCTCTAAAAATAGAGCCAGAGTTTTGGGTACTAGATTTAGCAGCAGCACCGGGTGGAAAAAGCTTAATATTCAGTGAAAGAGCCAATAAAGTAAGTGCAGTAGAGCCAGATAAAAACCGCTTTTTTATGATGAAAAGAAACTTTAAGGAATCATTGGTTAAAAATATCCAAACATACAATAAAGATGGCAGATTTATTTACAAAGCCTGTCCTCAGTGGTTCGATGCAGTATTTTTAGATGCCCCATGCAGTTCCGAAGCTCATATAGACATTGCTAAAGGCATAACATGGTGGAGTCCAAGACGAATATACAAATTTGCTAAACTACAAAAAGAGTTAATTATCTCAGCCTTCGAATCGCTCAAAAACGGAGGAGAAATGAT
Source organism: Campylobacteraceae bacterium (assembly GCA_027024155.1). GTDB lineage: Bacteria > Campylobacterota > Campylobacteria > Campylobacterales > Sulfurovaceae > JAADEQ01. The sequence continues at coordinate 19,712 of JALVTE010000098.1, read as the reverse complement.
ATACGCCACTTGTACTTTTGCCCCCGAAGAGAACGAAGCTGTTGTTAATTACTTATTAAATAAATATGATAATGCAAAAGTTTTACCAGTATCACATAATTTAGAAAATACTCAAGAGGGTATAACAAAATGGCAAGATGAAGTGTATTCTACTGAAGTAACTAAAACATTAAGATTCCTACCAAACGGAGCCTTTAGCGGTTTTTACATGGCTAAAATTGGGAAGGATTAAAACATATTTTTTAAACTAATCCTATCATTTTTGATAGGGTTAGCTATTTTTTAGTATCATTATTGTATCAATACAAAAACCCAAACAGCCACAAAGGTATTTTATTTTTAAAGCCAAACTCTATATTGTCAGCAATTATAAATGAGTTTGGTATATCTTTTATCTGCGTAAAACCTTTGTTTTTACCGCCAATTTCCACAGTAAATTTTTCATTTATTAAAAAGTCGCCTCTATTTACATAGTATGCACTCAAATTAGCACCCAAAACGCTTGAGATAAAAAAGCTCTCTCTAATAGAACCAATTTTTGGTTCTAAACATAATATATTAAACAGATTACTATTAGCAAGGTAGAGCTTATCTGGCTTTTGCATAGATTTAAATCGTTTGCCCTCATACATTATATGTGTTAAAAGTTCTGCCCTGTGCAGATACTCGATATATTTATAGAGCGTTACTTTAGAAGTGGAGATTTTTTTTGCAAGTTTTTCGATACTAAGCTCCATAGGTTCCGATAGACATATGCTAACAAGCAACTTTTTTAATAGCACTACCTTTTCGCCAGAGAGGTTATAAATTGGAACCAAATCTTTGTAAAGTATTGCATTTACCGTATCTAAAAGCATTTGAGAAAAACTCTCTTTATTGCTAAAATAGAATGGATAGGCTCCGTGCTTCAAGTAAGAGTTAAAGTGCTTTAAGACTTTTTGTTCTTTTAAAATTTCAATAATTTCAGATGCTATTGAGGTGTGGTTGCTAAATATTTTTTCAAGAGAGTAGCTAGGTAATTTTATATCTAAAAGCAACTCTAAATACTCTCTTAACGAAAGAATTGGTAAATGATACATTGCGTAGCGTCTTGCAAAAGAGGGGTTAGTTATTTTAATTGCACTAGAACCCGAAAAATAGACCCTTATATCTATAAAATCATATACACTTTTTAACTCTTGTTCAAAATTTTTAGCTTCGTGTATTTCATCTATAAATATCGCCTTGCCACCATATTTATAAAACTCCTCAACCAAACTAAATAGCGATATATCGCTTAAAATTGGGTGATCGCAAGAGATATATAAAATTTCATCTTCTTCATACTCTAAAGATTTAGCAAGTTGTAGCATAAGTGTTGTTTTTCCAACCCCCCTAGAGCCATAAATACCAATAAATTTAGAGCCACTTTTAGTTATATCCTCAAACAAAAAACGCTTATACTCTTTTTTTAATTGAGCAATTTTTCTAGCAGAGAGTTCAAATAAATCGTTTAGTATATTTTTCATTTATAAACCTTAATAGTAAAGTTAATTAAACGATTATAGTATAAAGTAGTTTAATTAATTATAAAAAAGCAGTGAATTAAAATTTTAAGAAAGAATAATTTCTAGAAGCTTTTGGCTAATTCGAAAATCTGAGTGGTTTAATTTGTCTATAATCTCTTTAGATCTTTTATGGTTTAGTATCTTCTCTACATATAAGTAGCGTAAAATTCCAACTAAGCCTATTACTTCTACCCCTTTAGCTTTTGCAAATTTTCTCCCCTTTTTTTCGTCTATAATAAGAGGTAAATTTTCTTCTAAAGCAAGTGTAATAGACGATGCTTCACCGGCGTCTAAAATAAAATTAATCTCTTTAAAAAGCTGTCTGTTTTTATAGGGTTTAACTGTTATAAAGCCTTTTGCTATCTCTTTGTCTATAAACTTTTTTGTGCTTGGCTGTATAGATATTTCGGTATAAACTTCGTTAGTAATAGTAACTTTTTCTATAAAGAGTTTTAAAATTTCAAACTCATCGATATTAATAAGAGTTATTAAAACAGTAGAGTCAGCAATTATCATTTTTTGGCATACTTTTTTATTGTTTTTACTTCATCTTCTAACTCTTCTTTTGAATAATCGAGCCAATCTATACCAAGAGTATTTACCAAACTTCGAGCCTCTTTTTTTGAAATTTCCAAAAATTCCGCCATCTTCCCAAGCGATATAAGTCCATTTTTATACTGTTCTATCGCAACAGCTTTTTTTAAACCTAAAGATAAAGTATCATCATTTAAAGGTATAGTTACCCCTATTGGCTTACTATGTTTTGTAATAAAAACAGTCTCATTATTTTGCAGATATTTTGTCATATTAGATGGATTGTTTTTTAAATCTCTTATCGCTACCGTTTTCATTTTTAACCTTTTGTACTACAAATTGTAGGTATATTATAGCATAAGTTTGTTTAGATATTTAATTTACATTCAAAAGTGCAAATTCAACGCCAGACCCTACCATTAAAAAACTATTATTTTTAAAAGTATAGGGCACAATTTTTTAATATTTTTATAATGTATAGTTAAAAAAAGAAAGATACTATTACTATCACCAGACCACAATTTTCCTCCTGCACAATTTGTGATTTTTGGAAAAAGAGATTTGTTTAATTGGAGCGTAAAGAAAATACAACTGTTTGAAGCAGAATGCTGAGTTTTGTATTTTTAGTGGAAATTAAATAAATCTCCAAAAAATCTCATCTTTTGTGCGATTTTTTTTGCTTCGTTTTTATTAAAAAAAATGAAGAGAGAATTTATATAAAGGGCTTGTAAATATTTTCATATAGATTATGCTATTACTGTCACCAGACAACATGCTATAGCTCTTTTATGCAATATGCTTAATAGCTTCTTTACCCAAGTTTAAATTCTCTATTTTTTAATCTATCAACAGCATCTTGAGAGTAATCTTCGGCAATTCTTCTTTTTTCTACACCTCTTATAGCTTCTAATGACTCGGCTAAAATTCTCTTTGCATCTTTATATCCTTGCACTATCCATAAATCTATTTTTTCAACATTAAACATTAATGGGTCTAAAGCAGAATTAAATCTTCCTGCTTCAGGGCGAATTTCAATAATTGGGGTATCTTTAAATAATTCATCATGCCTATTAAAAAAACTACCTTCATTTAAATGGCATATAATTATATGGGTACATTTCTCATCTTCTATAAGTGGCTTTACTGGAGTATTTCCCCATTCATTGTCTGTAGAGCTTAGGCATCCATCGGCATATATTTTGCCCTCTACTTCTAAACTATCAAATAGTATCGGTAAAGAAGCAGAAGCCATAATGGCAATATGCTTCTCATCATCTTTTAAATTTTGTATTTTCTTATAAACTGTTTCTTCGTTGCCAAAACCTAAAAAATTTTTAGTATCTATTGCATGACCTTTAGATTTAGTTAAGCCAATATGAAAAGGCAAACCACTTTGCAATTTTTCAGTTGGAGCATATTTATTTAATCGATTAATCAAAGGTGCTTGTGTTAATATTCCTTCTTTACTTTTAGCACCTTTTGCACTAAGCATTAATAATTTACCAGCTTTAGTAACATTACCCATAGGTGCAAAATGCATCAATACCTCTACTATTGTTTTAACAGCTCTCTCTTTATCTATTTCTAAAACATTAGAATTTGCAAGGTCTCTCCATAAATCTTCAAGAAGTTGAGCGGTTTTTTTAGTATCTTTAGTTGCACAATATATTGCACCATTTAAAGCACCTATACTTGTTCCAGCAATAGCATCGGGCTGGATATTAAATTCTGCTAATGCTTTTAAAAAACCGACTTCGTAAGCACCTTTAGCTCCACCGCCTGAAAGTATAACTCCTAATTTTATTTGTTTCATATTGTCCCTTATAGTGTCAAAAGTTCTGTAGTTGCTTCATCTATATAATTATCTAAAGTCATAAATGTACTAATATGTGAACTATTTTTTATCTTATTTTCCATTTCAGAATAGGACATTGATGTGGAGATAATCTTAATTATATCAGATATTTCATAAAGAGAATTGTTCTTACTATAACTACTATATTGACTTCCAATAAATGCTATAGCTTTTTGTTCTATGGGTTCAAGTTTTTTGATTTCAGAGTATAAAGTTTTATAATTAAGATGTTCTTTTAGTTGCATGGTTAATAGTCTATTTTTTATTTCATGTTTGATGTGGTTTAAAAATTCATTTTTTTCTTTAATATCTGTTTCTAATGTATGATAAAGTCCAGCTTTTCCACTTGAAAGATTATCAATGATAGTGAAAATTTCAAACTCTAATGATAAGCCAAGATTGCCAAGTTTAGCTACTTCTTTACTAATGTGAGTATACGCTTCTTCTCTTGTTAATCTATCTTCTATTTTATCAAATCTTTGTTCGGCATTTTTTTTAAACGATTCAAGCATCTCTACACGAAAATCAACTTCTTTAAATTGTCCATAAAATTTCAATATCTCATCTTGCGTATTATAGAGTTCATCAGCCACATTTTTCATTCGTATATCAATACGGCTAAAATGTCTATCATGGTCTTGCAACCATTGAGAAGTTGCATTTAACCCCTCAATAAAATTTTCATTTATTAAATTTTGTCTCTTTTTACTACTACCACTTAATCCATCCCAAATTCTTGAAAAACCTTTTTCTTTTGATTTGGAACTATCGTTTAAATCTTTCGCAACTACACCCACACCATTGACTAAGTCTAAAATGAGTTTTTCTCCTATGTAAGGGTGTTTAGATTGCATATTATCAAACTCATCAGCTGTTAATTCATACCCAGCTTTATTTAAAGTATTTATTTCACTAGTCATTCTTTTTATCCTTATGAAGTATATTTTGTGTTACTTCTCTTCTTTTAGAAATTTTTTGTGTTAACGATAAAAAGTGATTAACTATGGAAAGTGCTTCAGCTCTATCTACTTTCATAGATAGACGATTTGCTAGAACATCTTTTTGCATACCACGATAACCTTCTATATCAGTCAATAAAATTTCTAAAATTTTATTTAATTCTTTATCTATTTTATCTGTAACAGTATTATCAATAAGTTCGTTAATCTCTATAAGTAAACTTTCCAAAATAGTTTTGCTTTTTTCTTTAAGCTCACTTTTTTTAATGGTATAAATTCTTACTTTAACTTCTTCAAAGCCCCAGTCTGTATTGAACCAACCAAAAAATTTTTTATAAAATTTTTTACTCTTTTTATAAATAGTTTTATTTTCAGAAGAATAGAAACTTTCGAATTGAGCATCGTTTTTTATATTCTTATTTACTAATTCAATTTGAGGTAAATCTATTATAAAATCTGTACCAAATTTTTCTGATAATATATGTAAAGTAGAACCAAGTTTTTCTTTAATACTATCATTTAATTTACTTGATAAATTGTCTATTTTATTATTTAAGTCTTCTTCTGATGATACATAAAAATACTCAACCTCATTTTCTAAAAGTTGATTAAAAATTTCTTTTATATTTTCAGCTTCTTTCTTATCTTCTAGTTCTAGTGTACCTTCTTTTTCAAGTTTATCTAATTGGTCAAATATTTCCTTTTTTATTTTTCCTCCAAAAACTTCTTTATCCTCACCTATTGAAGACTTATATTCTGCATCTTCTTTTCTTTTTGAATATACACTTTTTATTTTTTCGTTTATTTTTAGTGAGTATTCGTTTTGGAGTGAATCTATATTTTTTTTTAATTCTTCTTTTAGCCCTTCTTTGAGTTCTTTAATTTCAATTTGAGATATACCTTTAATGTCTTTTGATATTTGACCTATATTGAATATTTCATTTTTTACACTTTCTATATTCTCTTCTAACTTTTCAATATCTTCCATGTAAGCATTTTTTTCAACAGATAATCCTTTATCTACTTTTTTTAAAATATCTTTGGTCTTAGTTAATGATGAATCTAAAGCCATCAATGAAGCATCATTATGAATAGGTGTAATAATTTTGTTTAGAGGCTCTTCAAAAAAAGATTTTTCCCATTTTATATTACACGCTTTATTAACCATTTCTTTATTATCAATAAGCATTTCCCACATTGCTTCTCCTAAAACTTCAACACCAAAAGGTTTTCGCCAAGCTAAATCAAGATTGATTTTTCCATTTTTATCAAGTTCACACAATCCTAAATTAGCATAAAAAGCAGATTTAGAGGAGATAGGAAAAACGTTATCTTTATTAATTTTATCTTTTAGAATATCAGCATAGATGAGGCGTTTTGCTTCTTCATAATTCTCTTTTTCATTTTTAGCTTGATTTCGTTGGTCAAATTTATTGAGTAAAACAAACAGGTGCTTCTTTCCAATCATATTGGCTACATCTTTAACTTGTTTTTTAACATCTGCATCACTTTCATTGTTCATTTTAGTATAATCTACAACCAAAGTCACAGCTGATGCTCGTTCTAATTGTGCTTGAAAGATTTTCTTTAGAATCTCAGAGTGTTTTACTTCATCAGGACCAGGAGTATCTAAAAGTGTTAGTTTTGCTGTTGAATCTACTTTGTTATGTTTTTTCAAGTGATAAAACTCAACTTCTATTCTTGGTAAATCATCAACATCTGTATATTGGTTATATGGGGGTTCAATATCAAGTTCTTTGGCAATACGCATTAAGTCATTAATCTCTTTGAGAAATTTAGAAATATTTTCTTGACCTTCATATTTAGTCTCAAAATTAATATTTTTACTTTTAATTTTATTGACTAAATTTTGAATCTCTTGTAGATTAGAGAGATTATTATGGTCTTTTAATTTAATTTGAATCTCTTTTACAAGTTTATTAAATGGTGCTACTTTTTGAATAGTTAATGTTGGCTCAGTTTGATGGGGCTTATGTGTAATAAGCGTAGGCAATGTTGTCATAGGAAATTCACGACTTGGTAAAATCTCTTGACCTACTATAGCATTAATAGTCATTGATTTCCCTGATTTCATTGTTCCTACAAAAGCAATAACATATTCAAGATTGTTTAGTTTTTGAAGCTCATTTGTAAGAATCTTTTGATGTCCTTTTAAATTTGTTAGACTTAGTGTTTTATTACTATTTTTATTATCATTTACTTCTTCTCTTTCGATTAGTTCTGTAAGAAGATTTTTAGACTCTTTTATTATTTTTCTTGTTTCTTCCAATAAAAAACTATCTTTATTATTTTTATGCATATTTTTAATCTCCATTTTTTTAATATATCTATTATTTTCCAAATAAATCTAAAACACTATCCAAAAAACCACTTGTATTTTTAGCGTTCTCATCACTACTCACAACCATCTTACCACCACACTTAGGACAGTTCTTCATAAAATCACTAGGCGTTAAGCAGTCTCCAACTGTATAAGTTTTACTATAACCACACTTTTCGCATTTAAAAACTCTTTTCTGAGCAATAGGCACAACCTCTCCTTTTAAATCCAATTATCAGTAGTATATTATATCTTTTCTTTGAAAGTAGAAGTTATGTATATATATTTTTAATCTAAGTTAGACCTTGGATAATTAGGTTACAAACACCACAATAGCTTCTTCTAGCTACATATTGTATTTTGTAGCATATGGGGTATTGTTCTGAATATTGATATAATTTTTTACAGTGATACAATATTTTCAAGTTAAGTGTAGGCTTCAGCCTTCATTTTTTTTAATAAAAACGAAGCAAAAAAATCACACAAGAGATGAGATTTTAGGGAGATTTGTTTACTTTACCCTAAAAAAGCAAAACTCAGCATTTGCTTCAAACAGTTGCTTTTTCTTAACACTACAATTATACAAATCTCTATTTCCGAAAATCTCGAATTGTGCAGTAATGCCCAATTAATTGGGCATAGTGTGTTTCAATATTTAAAAGTTGTCTTACGTTTTTTTAACAAACTCTTGTTTAAGTTTAATAGCTCCTACTCCTGGTACTTTGCAGTAGATATTATGACCGTCGTTGCCTTCTACTAGGCGGATTTTTCCCTTTCTTCAAAGCTCCACTTTGAGGTGAGGAGGAGTATATTTTAGAAATCAGTATTTAGTAAGAGAAGAGTTTAAAAGCTCAAGGCATTAATCGTTTTCGGTTGGTATAGAAAAAAATAAAATGGCAGTTATAGCTTGATTATTTTTGAGAGTAAAAAGAAATTAAATTATATAATCTTTTACGAAGTATAATTAGTAAAAGATTATATTTTTAGGAATTATAGTATGGAAAGTGCTTTATAGATATAATTTACTTTAAGAAAAGTCTTGTGAGAATCTGTTTATAAATACTCAGTTTGGCTAGAATGTATTTAGGGTAGATAAATGGTATAGAAGTAGTTTCGATAGTGGGTGGTATAAAAGATTAGATAATATAACAGGAGGGTTTAACTCCTGCCGTTTATGCTTTTTTAACAAACTCTTGTTTAAGTTTGATAGCTCCTACACCTGGTACTTTACAGTCGATGTTATGACCGTCGTTGCCTTCTACTAGGCGGATGCCTTTGATTTTTGTTCCTACTTTTATTCCGTTTGAGCTGCCTTTTACTTTTAAGTCTTTGATAACTGTAACTGTGTCGCCATCGGCTAGGATGTTGCCGTTTGCGTCTTTAACTACTAAGCCTGCTTCTTGCTCTTCTTGTGCGTCTTGGCTCCACTCATGTGCACACTCTGGGCATACGTATAGGTTTCCGTCTTCGTAAGTGTATTCGCTTCCACATTGTGGACAGTTTGGTAATTTTTCCATTTTTGTTTTTCCTTTATTTTGAATTTAATTTTTCTGGCTGTTATAGCAGTGGATTCCAACTTTCGTGGGAATGACGGGTAAATAAATTTGTTGTAGTTGTGTTATATGGGTAGCCACAAGGGCTACCCCTACATTCGGATTACGGAATACTGATTACAGATAACCGTAAAACTTCCAACTTCCAACTTTTAACTTTTAACTTTTAACTCTTAACTCTTCTCCCCAGCGGCTCTTTTTTTACACTCTGCTACATCAATGCAGAAGAAGCCTTTGCCTTTTTTGGCTGGTTTTAGTTCTTCTTCGTTTGTGTTGCCACACTTTTTGCAGGCTGGTTTGTTTGCGTCTTCTACTACTGGTTGTGGGGCTTCTGGTTTCATTGCAGGAAATAGGATAACATCTCTTATTGAGTGTTGGTTTGTTAGCATCATTACTAATCTATCTATTCCGATACCTTCGCCGGCTGTTGGTGCCATTGCGTGGCTTAGGGCTCTTACATAGTCGGTATCCATATGCATTGCTTCGTCGTCGCTATCTTTTGCTGCAACTTGTGCTTTGAATCTTTCGTACTGGTCTATTGGGTCGTTTAACTCGTTAAAGCCGTTTGCTACTTCTTTGCCTGCTATAAAGAATTCGAATCTGTCGGTAAGTTGTGGGTCTTCGTCGTTTCTTCTTGCTAGTGGGCTAATATCTACAGGGTAGTGAGTTAAGAATGTTGGGTTTATTAACTCTTTTTCTATAAATTCGTCGAATATCTCTTCTTGAATTTTACCTAATGGTAAGTTTGCATCTACTTCGATATTGTGTGATTTTAAGAATGCTATTAGAGCCTCTTTGTCTCTTACATTTTCTCTTGGTACGCCTGCTATATCTACTATTGCATCTTCCCATTTAATGCGTGCAAATGGTTTTGAGTAGTCTATATTGTATTCTCCAAAAGGTAGAGTTGTTGGTAGGTTTAGCTCTTGAATTATAAATCTAAACAGCTCTTCTGTTAGGTTCATTAAATCTTCGTATGTGTGGTATGCCCAGTAGAACTCTAACATTGTAAACTCTGGGTTGTGGGTGTGGTCCATCCCTTCGTTTCTAAAGTTTCTGTTCATCTCAAATACGGCTTCCATACCACCTACTATTAGGCGTTTTAAGTATAGTTCTGGTGCAATTCTTAAGTATCTCTCTACACCTAGTGCGTTGTGGTGCGTTATAAATGGTCTAGCATTTGCACCACCAGGAATTGGGTGTAGCATTGGTGTCTCTACCTCTAAAAAGCCTTTGCTTTCGAAGAAACGACGCACTAAAGATACAATTTTAGAACGAAGAATAAATGAGTTTTTAACCTCTGGATTTACTATCATATCTAAGTATCTCTGGCGGTATTTTATCTCTTGGTCTTGCAAGCCGTGGAACTTCTCTGGCAAAGGAGTTATAGCTTTAGATACTATCTTTACATCTAGGCAGTGCAAAGTTAGCTCGCCTGTTTGTGTAACAAAAGGGTAGCCTGTTGCTTGGATAATATCGCCAACTTCGAAAAGTTTTTTAACTACATTGTTGTAGTAGCCTTCTGGTAAATCGTCGCGATTGTAGTATATTTGAACTAAGCCATCTATATCTTCGATTTTAGCAAACGCAGCTCTACCCATAATACGAACAAATTTAATACGACCTGTTAGCGTTACGCTTACGCTGTCGTCTTTTTTCTCTTCGGCATTTTGCTCTTTAATGTAGTCAAATTTCTCTAAAAACTCTTTTGAACTCATACCCCTTTGAATACTTGTTGGGTATGGATTTATACCTGCTTCTCTTAACGCTTCTGCTTTTTTTATACGCTCTTGAATATATTGGTTATTAAATATCAAACTCTCTCCTATTTTTTATTCTGACAATCTTGGCATATGCCCTCGATTTTCATAATGTGATCGTGCATTTTGAAGTTGTACTTTTTTGCTACCTCTTCTTGTTGCTTTTCGATTATTTCGTCGATAAACTCTATAATCTTGCCACACTCTATGCATATTAAGTGGTCGTGGTGGTGCCTGTGACCAATTTCGTATTTTTTGCCATCTTTTCCAAAAGAGATAGACTCTACTAAGCCTTCTTCTTCGAAAAGTGTTAGGTTTCTATATATAGTTGCAATACCAATATTCTCGCTTGGATAGTGCTTTTTTACTAAGCTTAGTATCTCTTCTGGCGAGTGGTGGTCTTGGCTATTATATATAGTTTCTAGTATTACCTCTCTTTGACGAGTGAATTTTAAGTTCTTTTTTTTAAGAACTCTCTTAAGTTCGTCTAAAAGGTAAGAATATTCTTGCATTTTTTTATCTCTGCTCTAGTTTTCAGTGTTGTTTGTATCTTGCTTACTATTATTGCTTTCTGTATCTTCTACTTTTGTAGAGTTTGATTCTTTAATACTGTTAGTATCTACCTTTTGATTATCTATCTCTTTTGTGTTATTATCTTCAGTGTTAGTTACGTTAGTCTCTTTACTATCTGCGACTTTTGTAGTTGTATTATCTTCCTTAGAAGTATTATTTAACTCATTTGTTTTAAGCTCTTTTTTTATTTCTGTTTTATTATTCTCTTCAGTCTTATTTAGTTCTTGAGCTTTTGTAGTGTTTAACTCTGTAGTTTTATTCTCATTATTTTCATTATGAGTAGGTACTTTTTTATTTAAGTTTACATTAGAAATAATAGGCATATTTAGTATAGTAGCACCAGCATTTTTAAGTAGTGGATATAATTTACTGTTATCTAATGTATCTTTAAATTTTTCTGTAACTTGTGGTTTTGTTGAAAATGCAAAAACAATAAGAGCAAAAATAAAAAATAGTTTAATAATTTTTATAAGCATACCACCTAATCTACTTGTTATAGATAAGCTATCATTATTTCCAAGAAGAGCCACACCTTTGCCAATATATGTAACTATTGTTAAAAATAGTACAAAAATAACAATTAAAGAGAGTAAATTCAAAGCATTTATAGATAGGGCATCTGTAATATTATTATGTATATATTCTGCTACAGTTTTATGAAAATATGAAGCAACAAATATACCACCAATTAAACCTATAGCTCCAAATAACTCTTTTGTAAATCCATTAAGTAAACCTTTAATTGAGAGTAGTAAAATCAAACCTATTACTACTATATCAAAAGTATTTAATCCCAAAATTTGTGTCATTTTATATCCTTTTTATTAACGCATACCAAGTTGGCGTTTTAATTCGTCTGGGTAGTAAGCTGCATTAATGGCATAATCTACCTCTATTATACCTTGATTTATTAAATTTACTAAATTTTTAGTCTGAGTTTGCATACCTGTAGTATTTTGTCCAAGTTGCATTGTAGAGTAAATTTGATGAATCTTTTGTTCTCTTATTAAGTTAGAGATAGCATCGTTATTTATCATAATTTCCCAAGCTGCAACTCTACCACCACCAATTTTTGGTACAAGAGTTTGTGAAATTACAGCTTGTAGAGAACTTGCTAGCATTGCTCTAATTTGTCCCTGTTCTGCTGCATCAAAACTATCTATAATTCTGTTTATAGATTTTGGTGCTGAGTTTGTATGCAGGGTTCCAAATACCAAGTGTCCTGTCTCTGCTGCTGTTAGGGCTGCTGCTATTGTCTCTTTATCTCTCATCTCCCCGATTAGTATAACATCTGGGTCTTGTCTAAGTACATATTTAAGACCTGTTGTAAAGTCTTCGGTATCACTCTCTACCTCTCTGTGTGAGATTGCACTTTTAATTGGTGTATGCAGAAATTCCACTGGGTCTTCGATTGTAACTATGTGTCTCTTTTGCGTTCTGTTAATTTCGTGAATCATCGATGCTAGGGTAGTTGATTTACCTGAACCTGTAGGACCAGTAACTAAAACTAGACCCCTATGAAGTTTTGTTAAGTTGGTAAACACTTCTGGTGCATCTAGCTCTTCTAATTTTGGAGTTTTTGTTGGAATTAATCTTAGGGCTGCAGATGTTTTACCTAATGTTTTATATACATTGTAACGAAATCTAGCAACTTCTGAGAATGCATACATTCCATCGACTTCACCTCGTTCTTTGAGGCGTTTTTTCTGTCTATCTGTTAAAAAAGCGGAGCATAAGCTATCTACATCTTCTCCAGTCAATTCTTTGTAATTTAATTTTACAAGAGAGCCATCTATTCTAAGAGATGGTTTATCTCCTGCATTTAAATGTAAATCTGAAGCTTTATTATCTACGACAGCTTGAACTAATGGTGCTATATTTAATTGCGACATATATATTCCTTACTCTATAATTGCTGGTACAATAAAGAAGTTATCTTCTACTTGTGGGGCATTTTTTAGTATACTTTGACTTATATCTTTACTATCTATTGGTTTATCTTCTCTTAGTGGTGTACCACCATCCAGGGTAGAGAAATAACTATCTAAATTAGAAGTATCTAATTCACTTAAATTCTCTACATATGCAAGTATATCTGATAATTGGGATATAACTTCATCTCTTTTTTCATCTGCTATATAAAGATGTGATAATTTCTCTAATTTGCTTAATAAATCGTTATCTATTTTCACGATAATACACCTTTTTTAATTAGTTTGCTAAATTATATATAAAAAGCGTTTAAAGCCTAATGTAATATGGTATAATTTCTCTAAATTTAATATAAGAGTAAACAATAAAGGGATATAAATGCTAAAACAGATAGATATGAGCTCACCAGAGTTTTTAGAAGAGTTAGAGAAGACTAGAAAGTTTACAGATAAAGTAAATAAGAACTTTGGTTGGGTTTACCACCCCGAGTTTGATGTTGTAGAAGGTGTTCAGTTAGGACTTGCAAGACATAAAATGTTGTATGGAAAAAGATTTTGCCCATGTTTTATGGTAGAGGAAGTAGATGGAAAATTTAAGAGTGTTGATGATAGGGTATGTCCATGCAAACCAGCAATAGAGCATGAAGTTCCAGAAGAGGGAAAATGTCATTGTGGAATATTCTGTACACCTGAATTTGTAGAAGAGTATAATAAAGAGAAAAATAAGTAGGAGTTTGTTTGCAACAAATGGATTTGATAGACCTTTTTTTAAGGTTATTAAGTGCTAAATCTGAAACCCCCAACGATGCTGGTTTACTAGATTTTATAGCCAATTATTTGAGTGATTTTGAAGCTTATCGTTTTGATGAGGGTGAGATAAAAAGTATTTTTTTAACTAAAAAATTTGCTGATGGTGAACATTTATGTTTTAGCGGGCATATAGATGTTGTTCCAGCTGGTAATGGTTGGAATAGTGAGCCATATACTCCAAAAATAGAAGATGGTAAAATTTATGCACGTGGTGCACAAGATATGAAAAGTGGCGTTGCTGCATTTGTGCAAGCTTGTAAAGAGGTGCATAACTTTAAAGGTAGACTCTCTATAATGCTAACTTCTGATGAAGAGGCAGATGGTATTGGTACTCAAAATGCACTAAAAGGTATAAAAGCAATGGGTTTAATGCCAAATTATGCAATAATAGCTGAACCAACTTGTGAAGAGCAGTTTGGAGACGCTATTAAGATAGGTCGTAGAGGCTCCGTTAATGGAGTATTAAAATTATATGGTAAACAAGGGCATGCTGCATACCCTGCAAAGTCAGTGAATGTTATTAATTTAATCGCACCAATTTTACCAAAAATAGCGGGTAAAAATTTGGATGATGGAGATGATTTTTTTGAACCAAGCCAATTTGTAATTACAGATATTAGGGCGGGTATGGAGGTTACAAATGTAACTCCAGGGCTTTTAAAAATGATGTTTAATGTTAGAAACTCTACAAAAACAACAGTTCAAGATATAGAGGAGTTTGTTAAGAGTAATTTTGATGGTTTAAAGTATGAGTTAGAGATGAAACCATCTGCAAATTCATTTATGACAACACCGGATAGTAAAATTGTGAAATTACTGCAAAGTGGTATAAAAGATGTTTGTAATATAGATACAAAACTCTCTACAGCTGGTGGTACCAGTGATGCTAGGTTTTTTGGTAAGTTTGGAGTTGATACAGTTGAGTTTGGTGTAATAAATGATACTATACATGCACCTAATGAGAGAACAAGTATATCGGAAGTAAAAGCTTTAAATAGTGTATTTAATAAAGTATTAAAAGAGTTTTAATTGAGTATATTTAGTGTTGTTTTAATATCATTTATATTAGAAATTTTAGAAGTAATTTTACAGTATAATAATACTTTAAAGGGTAGTATATATAGATTATACGGATACTATTATAAAAACACTTTTCTATTTTTTGGAATTCATTTTGGTTATTTATGGATAATTTTTGTTTCTCTTTATTTTAATAACTTAAGTTGGGCACTTATATTGGCCTTAACTTTAAAAACATTAGATATATTTACTAAAATTGATTTAATGAATAAATTAATTATTAAGCCAGATAGAGAATATATATCTGAATTATCTTCTCTATTAGATAGTAAAATACCAGTTTGGGTATATTTAATAGGTCCATTAACATACCCATATCTAATTTATATAGCATTAAAGGCATATAGTTGAAAATAGTAATAGGAAATAAACCTTTAGTAGAAGTTGATAATCTATCTAAAGCTTTTGATTATCAGTTGTTTGAAGGTCTGAATTTTAGCTTATGGTCAAAACAGAGTGTCGCTGTAATGGGAAGAAGTGGTAGTGGAAAATCTACACTATTGCATATATTAGCAACTCTGCAAAAACCAGATAGTGGCAGTGTAAAACTGTTAGATTTTGATATATATACATTAAGTAAAAGAGAGATTGAATTATTAAGACGAAATGCTATAGGTATTATATTTCAATCTCATTATCTGTTTAAAGGTATGACTGCAAGAGAAAATATAGAGGCAGCAACTCTGTTAGCTGGTACAAAAATAGATGAAGAGATATTAGAAATACTAGAGATAAAAGATATTATTAATAAAAGAGTTGGAGATTTATCTGGTGGACAACAACAGCGTGTTTCAATAGCAAGAGTTCTTAGTAAAAAGCCTAAAATTATATTTGCCGATGAACCAACAGGTAATTTAGACAAAGAGACAGCTAACTTAGTAATAGATGCTTTAAATCAATATATAGATAGAAATGGGGCAGCTTTATTTTTAGTTACTCATGATTTAGAAATAGCCAAAAGGGCACAAAAGATATATCAATTAGAAAATAAGAAACTCTTAATAAGATAAAAATACTTTTTATATGATATAATATTAATATTTTTATATCAAGGTTGAATATTATGAAAAAAGCATATTTTTTACTGGTTTTATTTATAGTGTCTTTATTATTGACAGGTTGTATATCTATATCTACTCAACCGTTTACATCTAATGCCTTTGTTGTAAAAGAGGGTTATTTATCTTTAGGAAAAATTAATGAAAATGTAGCGAAGCAGATGCCACTTGTGGAAAAAGTTGCTAAAAATAAGATAAAAATTGTTAATACTAAAATATATGCAGGAGCTAATGGACGCTCATTAATAGTTGAGTGTGATTTTATATTTACAAGTTTTGAAATACCAGAAGGCTTGCCAGCAATAGCTAGATTTACTAGCTCTTTAGTCTATAATCCAAAAACTAAAGAGTTTAAGTTGGCAAATTTACAAATAAAACAAATAAAATTTTTAAAAGAGAATTTAGTCGAATTTATAACGCCTAATCAGAAAAAATTTATACCAGATAGTTTAACTGCAAAATTAAATGAATTAGTTTTACATAAATCAAAAAAGAGATTAAAAAGTATAAAAAATTTTATAGTAAAAGAGGGCAAAATAAAGATTAATTTTAATTAATTATACTGATTGCGTACAATATTCATAACATTTTTATTATAATTTAGATATAAATACGCATTTAAACCCCTAATTTTAAGGATATTTATGAGTTATGAAATAGAGAAATTTGACCCAGAGATTTTTGAAGCTATTGAGCAAGAGCTTACTAGACAAAATAACCACTTAGAGATGATTGCTAGTGAGAACTTTACACTTCCAGCTGTAATGGAGGCTATGGGTAGTGTACTTACAAATAAATATGCAGAAGGTTACCCTGGAAAAAGATATTATGGCGGTTGTGAAAACGCTGACAGAGTTGAGCAAATTGCGATAGATAGAGTTTGTGAATTGTTTGATTGTAAATTTGCAAATGTTCAACCACACTCTGGTAGTCAGGCAAATGGTGCTGTTTATGCTGCACTATTAAAGCCTTACGATAAAATCTTAGGTATGGATTTAAGCCACGGTGGACACTTAACTCACGGCTCTAAGCCAAGCTTTTCTGGTAAAAACTATCAAAGCTTTACTTATGGTGTAGAGTTAGATGGTAGAATTAACTACGATAAAGTTATGGAGATTGCAAAAACTGTAAAGCCTAAAATTATAGTGTGTGGTGCAAGTGCATACGCTAGAGAGATTGACTTTAAGAAATTTAGAGAGATTGCAGACGAAGTAGGGGCAATACTATTTGCAGATGTTGCACACATCGCTGGTTTAGTTGTTGCTGGTGAGCATATGAGTCCATTCCCTTATGCAGATGTAGTAACTACAACAACACACAAAACTCTTGCAGGTCCAAGAGGTGGTGCTATTATGACTAACGATGAAGATATAGCTAAAAAGATTAACTCAGCAATCTTCCCAGGTCTTCAGGGTGGTCCTTTAGTTCATGTTATTGCGGCAAAAGCTGTTGGATTTAAACACAACCTAAGCCCTGAGTGGAAAGAGTATGCTAAAAATGTTAAAGCAAATGCAACAAAACTTGCTGAAGTTTTAGTTGCTAGAGGTTACGATGTTGTAAGTGGTGGTACAGATAACCACTTAGTATTAGTTAGCTTCTTAAACAAAGAGTTTAGCGGTAAAGATGCAGATGCTGCACTAGGTGCTGCAGGTATTACAGTAAATAAAAATACAGTACCAGGTGAGACAAGAAGTCCATTTGTAACAAGTGGTATTAGAATCGGTTCACCTGCACTTACAAGTCGTGGTATGGGTGTTAAAGAGTTCGAATGGATTGCAAATAAAATTGCAGATGTTTTAGATAATATTAACGATAGTACTCTTCATGCTAAAATTAAAGAAGAGGTAAAAGAGTTAGCAAGTAACTTTATTATTTATGACAAACCAATCTACTAATTTGCTTTTCAAACTCATAAAAGAGCTAACATCAAGCTCTGAGTTTTACTATATAAAACAGAAGTCTATCGCCTCTATAGAAGAGGTCGATGGGCATACTGTTTATTCTCACTACAAAAGATATAATGCTCCTATAACTAATGAATTGATAAATCAACATATAAATACAGAGATAAATTTAGCTATATCTATAAAAGATAAACCTATTATAGTTTTTGAATATAGTGGTAAAAATGTATATGCTTTTGGAGTACTTTTATATAAATTAGCAATGCAAGAAAGTATAAAAAAGGTTGAGATTTTAGATTACTCTGTGGATAAAATAGTAGTAATGTTGGAGCCAATCGAAAAAAATTTAGCAAAAATAGAAAATTTAGCAAAAAAAATTTCTAATAAAATAGAAGAGCGTTTACCACTATCATGGAAGATATTTCCAGACAATTTACGCCCTGATAATGGAAATTTACTCAAGCTACCTAAAGAGTATATAGAAGTTCCATGGTAAGTTAATTGTTATAATAGAGAGATAAAAAGCTTAATAATGATATTAATCAATATACAAATTTATTTTTTTTTGGTATAATGATTGCTAGAACTTTAAAACCTGAGTTAGATGGAGTATAATATTCATAAAACTTAAGTTTAATAATAGGAGTATATTATGAGCGATGGTACATTAGATGATTTAATTTTGACAGACCCAGAACCAGAAGGTGGAAAATCGAAGAGTGTTTTACTACTTTTAGCATTAATAGTGGTGTTGATAATAATAGGTGCAGTTTTAGCTAAAATGATTTTTAGCTCACCAGATGATAACAATAGTACAACAACTGCAACAACAGAAATAAAAAAAGATGTTGATACAAAAAGTAACATTGAATTGAATTCAAAAAATAGTAAAAATAGTCAAAGTAGTGATAATGTATCATCTTTAGATGCCGATTTAACACCATTGGATGATAATGCTATGCCGTCAAATGTTGAAACTGTTACTATTGATGATAAGGCAAAAAGTGATAAACATAAGGCTACTAATGGCAGTGAAGCTATGAGTATTAATAAAGAAAATGATAATGTAAATCTTAATACAAAAGAGAATGTAACTGCTGTTAAACATAAAGAGAAGAAGATAGAAAATATAGTTAAACATAAGCCAAAACCAAAACCTAAGCATGTTACACATATTTATGGTGGTCATGGCAATACATATATTCAAGTTGGTTCATTCTCAAAAGGTCCAAATGAAAAATTTATTAATAAAATTATTAAAGCCGGATTTAAATATAGAATAAAAGAAGCTAATGGTTTAAGAAGAGTATATGTTGGTCCATTTACAGCATCTGAAGCTAGTAGAGTTTTAGGCAAAGTAAAAGCTAAAATTTCTCCATCTGCATTTATTAAGAAGTAAATATGATTAAATCGTTTCTATTTGATCAACTAACTCCTGTTGCACTTTATGGGGAGATTAAAAAGCTCTATAAAGATGAAATTACAATGCTTTTTGAAAGCGTTGTAACAAGCGAAGATGGCAATTTTAGTTTTATTGCAATAGGTGCAAAAGAGAGACTTAAATATAAAGATAACACTACTACATATATCGATATAAATGGTAGTAGTAAAGAGTTAAAAGAGAACCCTTTTGAATTTTTAAAAAAGTATTACTCTAAATTGGATAAAGAGAGTTATAAGAAATTTGCACAAGCTGCTGGCTTTAATTTTGTAGATGGTTTTATAGGCTTTGTTGGTTACGATATGGTAAAAGTTTTTGAGCCAACACTAAAGCAGTATATGGATAACCTGAAAGACCCTCTTAATA